>JBAYJT010000037.1:0-16117 GCA_041664965.1 Gammaproteobacteria bacterium | reverse complement strand
TTTTATGACATAGAGCGCTTCGGTATTCACTTTGTTGCATCTCCACGTCATGCGGATTTACTTTTAGTTACAGGTCCCGTATCTAAACATATGGAAGAAGCTCTGGTCGCAACTTACGACGCCATGCCTGAACCAAAACTTGTCATTGCTTGTGGTGAATGTGCATTTTGTGGCAGCGAATTTGCTAATTCTTACGCTTGTGTGGGAGCGGTTTCTAAAGTTATTCCAGTTAATGGGATAATCCACGGCTGCCCGCCTACTCCACTGGCATTGATGCAAGGGATTTTGGAGTTGATTAAATAAAATCTATAAGCAAATGGGACATTGTGGTATCCCCTCAGCCCTCAGCCCGACGTTCGCAAGCTCACATGGGCTGGGCTATTCTAAATCGTCCTTTCAGGACTTATATTTAAATACAATTACGGTATTGTTAGATGAAAAATTGGCATGTATGCTGGGCGGGAATATTTCAAAACATCAATAAAAAATCTTCCAAAAAAGTTTGGCCTAATTTTGTCGGATAAAAATATTCTTTTTCTAGACAGCAAAAGCCGAGCTTTTCAGCACGTTTTAAAATTGGTTCAATTTGGCTAAAATCTAAACCGGTTCTTTCACTAAAGAGTTTTTTTGGAATTGGATAATTGACTAAGCGGAGAGCATTTAGCATAAATTCCAGAGACAAATCGGCTTTTCGGATTGGTTTCGGGTAAGTTTTAGAATCTTGCGTTTTTTCATAGCGAAAAACCGCGTTTTTAGCCAAATCCGTCACTTTTCCATGTGCTCCTTGGCCAAATGCCAAGTAATCACCAAAAAGCCAATAATTCACATTATGTTGGCTCTGATGGCTTTTTTGGCTGTACGCGGAGATTTCGTATTGAATAAAATTATGTTTTGCCAGTAATTCTTTGCCCTGCTCTTCTATTTGGGCCATCAAATCTTCGGGAGGTAAGTTGGAAGGTGGATTTTTACCGAATGCTGTATTTGGCTCAATTGTAAGCTGATACCAAGAAATATGCTGTATCCCCAATGAAATCGCGCTATTTAGATCAAAAAGCGCATCGGATAAGCTTTGGCCTGGCAAACCATACATCAAGTCACAATTAATATTTTGGAAGCCATTTTTTTGTAGGATTTTTACAGCATCGATTGCATCTTGGCTGCCGTGAATTCTGCCTAGAGCTTTTAATTTTTCGTCTTGAAAACTTTGTACGCCTAAAGAAATGCGATTAATGCCCATTCCTAGCCATTTTTGTATTTTATCTAGGCTTAAAGTACCGGGATTAATTTCCAGAGTAATTTCTATATCTTGCGTATTCGCAGAATTAGTAGATTCTATTTCTTTTAAAAGAGCAGCGAAAATTTCAGGATTAGCTAAACTAGGCGTACCTCCGCCAAAATAGATGCTGCGTAATTTTCTGCCTTGCAACCAAGATTTGTCACGCTTCCAGTCTTTTAGTAAAGAAGAAGCATATTTGTTGAGCTGATCAGTCTGGGAGATGGGTGAAGAAAAAAAATCGCAATAAGGGCATTTTTTCAAACACCAAGGGAAATGGACGTAGAGGCTGATGGAAGGGGAATAATTATGAGTTATGAATGATGAATTATGAATTGTAGAAATAGGAATCGAATTTAAAAACATAAGTCACGCCTTGGCGTGATTGATTTTTAAGGAAATCACACTGACATGTCTTTCCCTGTTTTTTACTAATTTATCATTCATAATTTATAATTCATAATTTTCTTATCATCTTACTATTCCACGCTTGCTCTTTTTCAACATCTCAATCATTCCCGCCACTTCTGGGCATTTTGTGAGCATAGCTTCCAGTTTTGGTAGAGCTTGTTTCACTGTCAAATCTTGACGGAAAATAATGCGATACGCGTTTTTGAGATGCTGCAATGTCTCTTTGCTAAAGCCATTGCGCTTCAGGCCAATTAAATTTAAGCCATAGGTTTTTACTTGTTCATGATAACCAGAAACCAAAACATAAGGCAGGACATCTTTTAAGACGCCAGTTTCACCAGCAACGAAGCAATAATCGCCTAGAGAGCAAAATTGCAAAACCACAGCAAAACCACCCAAAACTACGTTATTTCCAACATTAACATGGCCAGCCAAAGTAGCATTGTTGGCGAAAGTAATGTTGTTACTTAAAATGCAATCATGGGCAATATGCACATAGGACATCAAAAAATTGTTATCGCCTATTTTTGTATAGCCATGCCCCTGTTTGGTACCGCGATGAATCGAGCAATATTCGCGAATAACATTATTGTCACCAATTTCCAAAGAAGTATCTTCTCCGGCATATTGTTTATGTTGCGGATCAGCTCCAACAGACGCAAATTGAAAAATTTTGTTATTTTTACCGATGCTGGTGCGGCCCTGAATTACTACGTGTGGTCCAACGATAGTGTTTTCGCCGATCGTAACATCTTTACCAATAACGCTATACGCGCCAACAGAAACATTTTCTGCAATGTTGGCACCCTTTTCTATGATTGCAGTTTTATCTATCACTTTAGAGCTCCTTTAGCCAACATTAATTGCACGGAGCAAGCAAGCTCCCCATCAACTTTAGCTTCCGCACTATACAACCAAACATCCATACGACGGCGCTTTAGCGTTGAATGCAAATGTAGTTGATCGCCCGGCATGACTATGCGCTTAAAGCGCGTTTCATCAGCTCCTGCCAAGAAAAACCAATTTTCTGGATCTGGTTTGGTATTTGTGGTCAAAAAGGAAAGAATTCCGGAAATTTGCGCAAGAGCTTCAATCTGCAAAACGCCAGGCATGATAGGTCTTTCAGGAAAATGGCCAGTGAAGCAAGGCTCATTAACTGTGATGTTTTTGATGCCATGAATAGATTTACCCGGTTCGTATTCCAAAATTTTATCTACCATCAAAAAAGGAAAGCGATGCGGTAGATATGTCATGATTGTATTGATGTTTAGTTCGTTGGTCATTGGCTCCTCGCAAAATACAAAATATTAGTTTCAATTCATCCTACGCATTTTACCGGAGTTTTACAAGTTGACAAACTTTAATGGAAATTATGAATGATGAATTATGAATGGTGAATTGTTATTCGAAAGGTAATAGATTTGAATTTGAAAATCTAACATATTGAAAAATAAAAAAAATCTGTAGACATGTTTCGGATCCCTCCCCCACCCACTTTCAGTGTAACATCCAAAATATCACTTCGCAACACCGTGTTTTTTACGGTATTGACAAAAGTGACAAGCAATACTGATACATTTATAATCTATCATTCATAATTCATAATTTTACTAAGGACAGCGCCATGAAAAAAAATATCTTCACCCACAACAATGAATCTCCAGTAAAAACTATCGAATCTGTCCGTAATGGCCTTAGTAGCGAAGCCATACGACTAGCTTTCTTGGACAATCTTACCTATATACAAGGGAAGTTTTCTCCAATTGCCACCAAACACGATTATTACACTGCCCTAGCCTATACAGTGCGCGATCGCCTTATGGATTCCTGGACTAAGACAGCGCATACCTATTTTCAAAAAGCCACACGGACAATTTGTTATTTGTCTGCGGAATTTCTTTTAGGACCACAGTTGCATAACAATATTGAGTGTCTTGGAATAGAAGAAGAAGTTCGACAAGCTGTAGATAGTGTTGGTTTAGATTTAGATGAACTTATCGATGGCGAGCCAGAACCGGGCTTAGGTAATGGCGGTTTAGGGCGTTTGGCTGCATGTTACATGGATTCTTTAGCGACTTTGCAAATTCCTGCTATTGGTTATGGGATCCGCTACGAATTTGGCATTTTTAATCAAGAAATTCGCGACGGTTGGCAAGTTGAATCGACAGATAAATGGCTTCGTTACGGTAATCCTTGGGAAATTCCGCGGCCAGAAGTTGCCTTTGATATTAAGTTGGGTGGGCATACCGAGAAGTTTTTTGATTGCCAAGGTCGTTATCAAGAACACTGGATTCCATCCAAAGTAGTGAAAAGCGTAGCTTACGATATGCCAATCATTGGCTACAAGGCCAAAACAGCCAACATGTTGCGCCTGTGGAAAGCTGAGGCAAGTGAATCTTTCGATTTTCAAGCCTTCAATGTTGGGGATTACTACGGAGCTGTACATGAAAAAATTTCCTCAGAAAATTTAACCAAAGTCCTTTATCCTAATGATGAACCATTAGCTGGACGAAGACTTCGTTTGGAGCAGCAGTATTTTTTTGTTTCAAGTTCCTTACAGGACATGATTCGCATTTATCGCCAGCGTGAACTTAACCTAGAAAAATTTCATGAAAAATACGCTATTCAGCTTAACGATACTCATCCCTCTATTGCTGTGGCTGAGCTTATGCGCTTATTTGTGGATGAACATCAAATGGAATGGGACAATGCTTGGGCGGTTGTAACTAAAACTTTTTGTTACACCAATCACACTCTACTTCCTGAGGCTCTAGAAAAATGGCCCGTATCGCTTTTTGCGAGCGTTTTACCTCGTCACTTTGAAATTATTTTAGAAATAAATCGACGCTTTTTGGAACAAATGAGGGCAAGTTATCCTGGCGAAGAAGAGTTAATTCGAAGTCTTTCTTTGATAGATGAAAGTGGGGAGAGATCCGTACGAATGGCAAATTTAGCCTGTGTTGGTAGCTATGCAATAAACGGTGTTTCTGCTTTACACACTGAACTTTTAAAAGAATTGGTTTTACATGATTTTGCACGAATTTGGCCACAAAAATTTAGCAACAAAACAAACGGCGTAACACCACGTCGATTCTTGCTTTGTTGCAACCCCGAATTAGCCAATCTTATAACGCTTAGTATTGGTGATGAATGGATTACTGATCTAGATTATTTGCATCATTTGGAGAAATTCGTCGATAAGCCGGAATTTCAAAAAGCTTGGCAAGATATTAAGCTTAACAACAAAAAGAGATTAGCCAATATCATTAAACAGCGCATGGGTATTGAGCTTAATCCGGACTCCATGTTCGACGTTCAAGCTAAACGCATTCACGAATACAAGCGCCAGCATTTAAATATTCTTACTGTTGTGGCTATTTATAATCACCTCCGCAATAATCCTAATATCGAATTCACTCCACGCACTGTGATTTTCGCCGGCAAAGCAGCTCCTGCTTATTACATGGCGAAATTAATTATAAAGCTTATAAACCAAGTTGCATCTGTTGTGAACAATGATCCTCTTGTAGCTGATAGGCTAAAAGTTGTCTTTTTGCCTAATTATAATGTCAAAAATGCTGAACACATCTACCCCGCCGCTGATCTTTCGGAACAAATTTCTACGGCAGGTAAGGAAGCCTCTGGAACTGGCAACATGAAATTTGCTTTAAATGGCGCTTTAACTATAGGCACGCTTGATGGCGCTAATGTTGAAATACGCGAAGAAGTTGGGGCTGAAAATTTCTTCCTCTTTGGACTTAAGGCTGACGAAGTAATGGCGCTAAAAAATAAAGGCTATAATCCAGGAGATTTTATTGATAAAAGCCTAGAACTTCGCGCAGCTATTGGCCTAATCACCTCTGGCCACTTCTCTCCTAATGATAAAAATTTATTTAAGCCTTTAATCGATTCTATTCTTTATCGCGATGAATATTTATTATGCGCTGATTTCGAGTCTTATCTCGCCTGTCAGGAAAAAGTAAGCACTCTTTATCGCGACAAAACCGCTTGGACCAAAATGTCGATTCTAAACACTGCTCGCATGGGTAAATTCTCTTCCGACCGCGCCATTCGTGAATATTGCCAAGATATTTGGCATATCAATCCGGTGGAGGTTGAGGGGTAAAAAGGACAGTTATGAAAAAAATCTTCGTTATTGACTTTGATGGCGTTCTTGTTGTGGACGAGGCAATTCAAGCCTCATCTAAAGAAGAAGCGATGACTAAAATTCACCCCCTAGAGATTTCTTCTTTTAAAAAGGTTATGGACTACCTATACTCCCAGGGACACAGCGTAGTTTTAGGCTCTACTAAATCTCTTTGGAATGAAGAACATCAAATTCGGTATCAAACAAAGTATCATCAAGTAAACACTAATCCAACAAAATGCGGAAATACCACTTTTTCTCAATATCACTCTTACATGTTATATACGTTAGACCATTTTTTTGGTTCAACAAGAAGCTATTTGAGAGCAGATGAAGAATTTGAAATATATCGCGATTTTCAATGGCCAGAAAAATTACAGCTAGCAAATAAAAATGGCATGCTCAAGTGTGTTCAAAGTTATTTTGAATCCAAATTTCAGTGTCATATTTCCCCAGAACAAATTGTTTTACTTGATGATAATGCTTCTTATGGAGAACAATTCGACAATAATTATAAATTTATTTTGGCTGATCCTCATTGTGATGAGGATTTAAGCCATTCTGTTTTTTTTCAATCAAACTCAATAGCGATAGAGACATTACGAAACAATCGCAGCCTGTTTTTGCTGCAACTTCTAGCTGAGAGTTTAGAAACGGAAGAGATTTTACCGAGAATTTCCTTAGACCCAGCTCGTTTATGCCAACAAATTTCAATTCTTGAACAGGAAGCTCTAGCAATTCTAAAAGGTATTCCAGAAGTAAATAAAATGTTCCTAAATAAATTTATAACACCTCTAAAGAGTTTTTATTTAGCAAGGAATTATCCTGGTCCCAAAATATCTTTTCTAACGGATTTGGAAGGTAATTTGGATTATCTGAAATCTTGGGTCGACCACAATAAAATAGTTAAGTTTGATGAAAAAGGTAGTTTGATTTTCACTGATCACGATAGCATGTTTGTGTTTGGAGGAGATGCTGTAGACAAAGGAAGTGGAGACTTGAAAATCCTGGACCTCTTAGTAAACTTTAAACTTAAATATCCAGAAAGAGTTATATTACTAGCAGGAAACAGAGATATAAATAAAACCAGATTTACCTATGAATTAGATCCCCTCTTTATTAGAGAACGCTTTCTGATTCAAAACTATGGGCAGGATATGATACCTAAACCCAAAGTTCTCCTAGTCGATTACTTAAAGGATTTTATCTGCAAACAAGGATGGATTTATGATAACGAGAACAAAGATAATTTTCTCTTTACAACATACAGAAAATTCTTAGCTAGCTCCAGTGATCAAATTTGTCAAATAATTTACTTGAAATGGATGTTAACTGAAACGATGGGTTGTGGTCCAACGGGTAGTAATCCTGGAACATTCGAACTCAGAAGACAAGACCTGTTAAGAACTAGGGTAACCAAAACAACAAACCCCATACCGGATGTGGAAGTTTTAGACAGCTTTCTTAATTCTGTATCGAAAGAAGGCTCAGTAACAAAATTCCTACATTGTTCTCAAATTGGTACTGTAATCGGGGAGACACTATTTGTACATGGGGCCATAACCAATACTAATTTAGGTGCTCTACCACCTTTGTGGACAGCTGCTACAACAATAAACATAAATACTTGGATGATAAAATTAAACAGTTGGTATCACGCATGTATTACAGATTGGATTAACAATCCTAAACATATAAATCCCGTAATGTCTTGTGCACATGGGGAGCTTAACCATTATGCATTAGATGTACCATATTCGGTCGTATACGCTTCTTGGTTTGATAGAGAACAGCAAACTATAGCGCCCATTTCTCCTCAAATTAAACATCAGCTGTCTCAATCTGGAATTCATCGCGTTATAACAGGACATCAACCATTTGGTGACTTTCCATTAGTGATCAGAGACGAACCAAATTTTGAAGCGATAAGTTGTGATACTAGTTATAGTGATAAAAGTGCATCCGATAACCGTGGTAAAGCAGAACACTGCTTAACTGTATTTGCGTCTAACATTGGTAGCCACATCGAAATATGTGGAACCAGGAGAAGCGGTTGTAGATATAGCATGCAATTACCAGCTCTAACGAGAGCTTCCTCTCCGTGTTTTTTTGGTGTACCTATTAGTGATAATGAAGGTAAATTGTGGTGGGTAGGTGTTCAGGGAGTAAATCCAGATACGCATATATTGCGCTATAAACAGATACGTAGTTACGAAATTATAGAAGAAGAAATACCGGTAGGTGCAATTGCAGCATGTATATCTTCTCATACACCACTAATCAGAAACAGCTTTTTTAAACAATCCCAGACCTTGACAACTGCAACAACAAACACGTTATCAGCGAAAAACCAACCTAGTACCACCTCTCCCCCATCAAAAACAAATTAAAGTAATAGCAAAATTAAGTTTGTCGTTTTAGATATACATGTGCTCCACACCTAATTAATTCTCTAATGAGATCTGACTTGTGTTGGCAGTTAAGCTTGTTTTTTATATTATCCACATGCTTTTCAATTGTTCTTTGGGAACGATATAGTTTGTGTGCTATTTCTCTTACCGTAAAACCTCTAAGCAAGCAAAGTGCGCATTCTAACTCACGACTTGTGAAATTTATTTTTTGAAAATCGTGACCTTGAAAAGTATAGCCACGTGTTTTTATTGCCTCTAAAAAATCTTGGATAAGTTCTGAGTTTACTATTAAGGATTTATTAGATAGATTGTCTTCCCAAACTGGATTGTCTAACTTATTTGGTATGAAAATCTTATGTTTTTCAGCCGTGGTCAGCAGCTTTTCAGCTTTATTTTTCCAGTAAAAAGTAAACCTTTGTAGCAGATCTATGTTGTTAAAATAAAAGTTCATTAAGTTGGTATCTTCCACTTTCCCAGAAAAAAAATAAAACTCATGAAAAAAAGGTGTTTTTTTTACGATAGTAACTCCATTGCCTGTATTAAAGTGGTTTTCTGCATGAGTAAATACCGGGAGATTACTACTGTGTGCTGGCCAAATCACAAATTCCTGGTGGTCTGGTTGTTTTAAATTATCGAATATACTGCTCGCATAAAGCTCAAATTTATAATAATGCTCTAACCATTCAGGGTTGCTGGATATGTTAACATGATATCCGTTAGGGAATTTTTTGAGATAGGTAAAGTATGTAATACCAAATTTCTTTAAAATAGAGGTTAGATTTTGCAATTCTTGCGATGCATGGAGAAAATAAGGTGGAGCTTTTTTTGTGGCAGTCATAAATGACACTTTATTAGACAGTCAGACAATACTGCATTAGTTTGGAGTACTAGAGATGTTGCTAGAACTGTGATGCTGTTCTTCGGATGTTCCAATGTTTATTGTACCCTGATTGTGAAATTCCCCACCTGCCAGAACATTGGCTGTTCCTCCTAGCACATCTATTGGTCCACTATTCATGACTGTACCCTGAACGTTCAGTTCTCCATGTGGATGGATAGTAGTGGATCCGATTTGTCGTTGAAAAAATGTAGCACCACTATGTACATTAAATTGACCTCCTTTTCTTATATTTATTGGTACTGAACTAAGAGCAGTTGATGCAATAGCTACAGCGCCATGATTATAGACATTGAGGCCAGATGATTGTTGACTTGATTGAGAGGGGCTATTTTGTCCTAGCAAAAAGCGCACTGAATCATAAAACCTGTCACGAGGAGAATTGCAAGGCGCTTGGGTTTGAATTAAATGTGCTAATATTGCGCGAGCATTTGCTCCCGATTCTAGTAATAATGCATCATAATGTCCTTGATTTTCATAAACGAATATGGGATTTATTCTTGGTTGAGAACCTAGCATTATGTTTGAGAGATCTTTTATCCTAGAGTCTGGGCCTATAACAAATATCCAATTATTGCCCAAAAGAGAATATCTGTTTAATGCCCCAACACCAAAGTCTAAAGCTAACGGACTGTTTTCTTTAAGACATTTTACAAAATCCTCCATTGTTTGATTGGGAGCTAATGGCCATTCTACGTCGGGGCATCCTATCTTCTTTTGCTGTTCAAGGTACCCAGTTTGGTTTTCCATTGTATTTCCGATATCTAAACGTAGGCGAGATAAGTCTTCATTTCCATAAAGAGATAGTGATAATGCTCTGTATAGCGTATGGTTGCCTTGCAATTGAACATGTCGCAATCCTTTTATACTAGAAGAAGTAGTAGTGCTCGATGCAGCAGGTAATCTTTGACTTAGCAGAGTTGTTTGGTTCCTTGCTATAGCAATCGACCCACCTCCCAAATTAGATGATGAAGAACTAAAAATGCCTGGTACAGAGCTAATAGGCCTTTCTCCTCTATTTACTGCTTCTTGTTGCAATCTTCTAGCAGCCTCTAATCTATCTTCGTCTATCGAACGTTTTATAGTCTCTTGTAATTGCCCAGCTTCTTCTATCACTGAACTTGTCATGGACGATGCGATTAAAGGTGCATTTGAACTAGATGAGCTGCTAGAAAGAGATGTTCCTAAACTAGAAACAACAGAAACGGACTGCCCTGTTTGGTTTAGCGATGGACTTGATTTGCTGTTTTGTATTAATTCTTGTAACAAAACACTTCCTTGGGTTTCTTGTAGTTGAGCTTCTTGTTCTTTTGTGGCTTTTTCTTGGGGCAAGAAACTTTCAATATTAGCTCTAGTAAGTCCCCTTTCTATAGAGAATCCCCCACATAATGTAAATACATTTTTCTCAAAGTTGTGCCATATGGGGTCTAAAATTAAGTTTGATCTGCGTTTTTGGTATAAATGGTTGATCAACTCCTTCAAGAGTAGAAAATAACTTTTGCGTCCTTCTTGGAATTCGCCATTACTAGAAAAATCTTCTATAGCTGTATATCTTTCATAATCAGGAGGTAATGCTGTATTGATCCTTCCACTTAATATCACAGGTATTATAAATGAGTTTTTTTCTTGGGAAGCTGAACCTTGAGCTTCTTGCCTACGTTTCTTTTCAATTAGACTAAGTTCGGTACAAATAGAAGCTGTACCGCCTGTGTTTTGGTACTTATGTAGTAGAGAATTTGTTCCAAAAAGAATTACATGTGTACTTTGCTCTATTCCTTCGCGCATGTAAACTTCTGTGTTGTATCCAAATCTGCTACGGTTTCTGTCAAGCAAAACATCTATACCAACTTTTCCCAAATCTTCGGCCAATGTTTTAATAAAATCGATAGTCCACTCTTCATCTTTAAAACAAGGCCAAGCATAACTAAAAAATACTTTCGGTTGTGAAAAAGCTTGTGCAACTACAACGCTATGGACTTCAGATAAAAATGCCACAAAAACATCACGCAAGATGCCATTGTGTAAAGTCATTTGCTCTAAACGAAGAGCGTGTTCTTTCCAGGTCGTTTCTGACGACACTGACGAAGAAGAACCACTGGGGCTACTGCTTGAAGTGGTGGAACTAGACGAAGACGAACTAAGCATATTAAAACTCCATCTTGAAATTTCAAAATTGGGTATTTTTTACCCATTCTTTTTTTACAAGACTATGTAATATTGCGCGTTATTGCAAGGTCTTCAACAACTTTAACGGAGAAAATTATGTCTTACAACAACCCACAAAAAGCAAACATCACACCCTTCATCACAAGCAACAATTCAGGACATTTAACTGGAGGTGGAGCTTATGGAAGCTATAGTGGCCAATCAACCACTGTGAGCGGTAACTTTTTCAAAAAACCTGGAAGTACAAGCTTTTCAGGGGGAATAGAGAAAAACATCTCACCATCGACTAGCTTTGGAGCACAAGGTTCAGTCGATACCCACGGCCACAGTACTTTTTCAGTAAACCTAAGTTTTAAATATTAGGAGTGAAGAAATAATATTCATTATTAATCATAAAGTTGAGTGCAATATAAATATGACGCAACACATTCCAACTATACTTAAAACCGTAATTTCCGCAGGCATTAGCATATTTGAGACACATCATAACGCTAGAGCACGCAGGATGGAACTAGAAAATAAAAGAATAGAAATTATCGGAATGGCGATAGCAAGTAGCATAACTGCTTCGGTACCCCTTGTTGTAGCAATTCTTAGCAATAGAAGAGAACGAGCTGCGCAACAGGAACAACCACAACAACCGCAGCCTCCTCAAGCGGAGGCAGTACAACCAGTAGCAGTTTTGGCAGAACAAATAAGAGAACCGAGACAACCGTTAGTAAATCAAAATGCACAAGAACAAATAAATGACTTAAATGCAGAGATAGATGACCTGAGAAGACAATTACAGCAACAACCGAGGATTATAAGACCATTAGAACGGGAAGAGTTTCATCCGCCTATACAATTTGTCTTCTTTCCCGGTGAAAGACAACAGCCAAGGCATTATGGCAATGTGGCGGAACAACAGCAACAACCGCACGTCCTAAATCTACAGCCACATCTAAACTAATACTATTTTTTTAATTACCACAATTTTATAGAGGATTTTTTTATGCCAAAACACGCACAAACACCAAACCGAGCGTTCATACTAACGACTGCTAGTACAGTAATATGGAGCGCGATTAAGAATGGAGCACGTAATGTTGTAACTAGTGAAAACATAAAAGTTGTACTTGCCCAAGCGGCCGTAAATTTGGGGACAGAATGGGCAATGGAAAGGTTATCTAGATCTCGAACACAAGTAAACCCTCCTCCCGCCCCCCCGCCACCGCCAATAGTTCCGCCAGTAGTAGCCCAGCTACCGCAGGCAGTACCAAATCCGGCACAAGCGCAAAGAATGGAACAGCTAGAAACGATAACACAATTGCAACGACAACAAATACAAGCACAGCAACAACACATACAGGAGCTAGAAGAAGAAAATCAAAGAATTCAACATCCCAGAAGCAATACAAGTGCGAACACTAGAAACCAAACTATTGCTCAAGAAATAAGAACTGGCTCGTCATCTAGTTCATCAACATCTGCCATTTTCTTTGTACCCAAGCCTACACCATTTAGCAACCGTACACTATTTGACCTAAAAAATAAATTAGTGGAAGAGTTGGGATTGAATTATAGCAACGATATAAGAAATGGCACCATGGTTGAACAATTGCT
This sequence comes from Gammaproteobacteria bacterium, assembly GCA_041664965.1. GTDB lineage: Bacteria > Pseudomonadota > Gammaproteobacteria > UBA9339 > UBA9339 > JBAYJT01. Next base: position 3,206 of record JBAYJT010000037.1, on the reverse strand, counting down.
GGTTGATATGGCTAACATACATAGTAGACAACCACAATCGTACAACCAACAAAATCCATCACGTTACGAGCAACAACCTACCATAATCCTTCATTTGCAACTTACTAAAAACGAATACAATCAATTTATGTATTATTACAACACCAAGTTCCCTGGCTTTTTATCTCTATCCGGATGCAATTTTAGTGAGAGAGAACTATCAAGTGTACAGATGAATACAGAAATCTTTAAAGAAAGAGTAATACCATGTCTTGCAGAATACAAAACACACAGGTTGGTTCAACCTAATTTTTAAATCAAAACAGTGAGGAATTTAAAAATGTACAACAATAACAATGGCCATAACAGCTTTTTTCACACAGCTAAAGAAACACTTGGCCACATTTTACCACACGCAGTAGAACACGCCGCTTGGGAAGGAGCAGCTCATGTAGCTAAGAGCGTTATAGGTCCAACTGCATCTAAAGTAGTAAGCGGTATGGGAACAGCTTCTTCTCTCCTTTTTCATACAGGATCTCTTAACGAAAATGAACCTACATTTTCTTCAGAGCAGCTAGCAGCTTTCTCAAGAGCTGCCAAAGAACAACAAGCAAGAGAGTTCCGTCAATTGTCACCCCAGGCACAAGAAATGATTCGCAATTTACCTGGAACTTCTAAAAACCCAGCAACCTATGCGGAAACACAGCTAAGAGCTGCTTTAATGAAGAAGTAAGAGAAAAATATTTTTTATTTTGAAAATTGGAGAAGAAAAATGACATTTAATACTCAACCAAATGTATCTGTGAATGAAGCATTAGCGGGAGCACAAGCAATGGTAACAGAGGAAGGAAAAAGACAGCTTAAATCGGAAGAGATCAGAGTGTGTGGAGGGAAATATGCAAAAATTGGAGGACCAATAGGAGCTTTAGGGGGAGCTGCTGCTCTGTGTGCAGTCAGTGGCGTACCCGGTTTGAATGTAGCTGGTGGAGTTGCTTTAGTAAGCGCAATTTCTTTAGGATATGGTGTTGGATCAGCTCTTGGGTATGGAACTGGAGCGGTTGTGGGAGTAGTGAGAGCAAAAGCTAGCATTCAAACTTTAGAAAATATGATAAGACAGTTCGAGACGATGCGACGACAAGAACAAAGACAACAAAATGGAGCACCAGAAGCGACAAGCCAACCTCGAGCCACTGCAGAAACGCCGCATCAATTAGAAGGATTGGAAGAATGGATGAAATGTTCTATCCGTCATACAATCATGAGAGATCCAGTAGTACTGAGCAGTGGAATTTCGTATGAAAGAGCGGCTATCGTTGATTGGTATAACAGTACTCACGATATTAATGGAAATTTCAGATGCCCACTTACAGATCTCTTGGTTCACGGAAACCCACAGCTTTTGCCAAGAAATCAACAACTTTATGCGCTAATACAAGAGTTTTTGGCAAGAAATCCACACTTAGCAGAAGAAGAAAACTTTCCTACGTTTCCTCGAGCTAATTCAAGCTCAAATTCTTCTGTGTCATCTACAAGAACTGCAACTACAACACCCCCGGCTACTTCATCAGTTTCGACTAATAATCAAGGCACGAGTAACACAAGTCAATTAGGAGAGAATAATTGCGGTTATGAAGCTATTGGTCTAACTAGAGCAATAGCCCATCAACGTCTTAGTGAAAATATTGTTAGTATACGAGATTTATTGCGCCCCGTAGTTCAAGAAACACTGCTTACACAAAACTTTATTAACCATTTACGCGATCACCAACAACTGAGTGAAGGTTTACGTCGAGCATTTGATAACTACCGCCAAGCAGCGGGTGCGAGCTCACAGTCAGCAACTACAAATTTACAGGTTTTTGCAGAAGATTTGGTAGCAGTGCAAGGTTATCTCGACTATGATGTGCGCGACCGTCGTATTGATCACGGTTGTGCACATCCATGTGTGCTACAAGCTTTAGCTAATGTACTGCGCTCTGATTTGTATATTTGGCAAGACAGGATAGACGGAACTCCTAATGTGAATTTTCCAAGATATAATCACCCAAGGGCAGAACAACGCATAGATATATTATATGCTAATGGCCACTTTGCACGTTTAGGAATAAGACCACTAGCAGAAATTAGTGCTCAAAGTTCTACCCAATCTACCTTGCGACAACGCCAAACGCCACCTTCAGTATCTGGTTCTAGTTTTAGTTCCAGTGGAATATTTTCTCAACCGCCAAGTACTGCTGCGACTACAATTAGTGCATCTACACAAGTAAATCAAAATTTGCCGTGTTCAAACTAATAATAATGAGGTTTCAACTATGTTTACATTTGAAAACACAGTTAAAATAGTTGGTTCTGGTTTGGCAGGCTTGACTGGAACAATAGCAAGTTTATTATTCTACGAAGAGAAAGACAGAGGTAGCATTATTACTAGTTGTGTAACTGGATTAATTTGCTGCCTCATAATAAAAGAAAAATTAGATGATTTTTTTATTAAATTACGTTTAAGCGCTAGAAACGACCCCATAGTTCTCCAAACAAGAACAGCAATTGAACGTATAAGAAGAGATAGAGAGCTATTGCGAAGTCAGCATGCAACTGGAACATTATCCACGAATGCATTTTTTAGCAATAGAATCGACCCATATGCACTAGCTGGCAAAATAAGTGGTCTAGCTGCGATCTTGGAAGAGCGTGGTAACATTGATGAATTGCCAAAAGATGTTTTTTGTCCTATTGATAGAACTGTAATGAAAGACCCAGTTCAAACGGCTAGTGGGCATTCATATGAGAGATCAGCTTTGCAAAGTTATTATTATGCAGGTGGAGCTAGTTGTCCGATGAATCGAAACATACCTTTGGGAAATCCCAGGACATTGCCGACTAATTTAGCTTTACAGATACGAATACATGCGATACTAAAAGAAAAAACAGAAAGCATGTCTTCTGCCAAGCAAAACCAAGTTAAAGTTGGGAAAATGGGTTCGACCCAATAGCCTGGGCTAAATTTTCAGTACTAATCACTGCCTGCATGTGCAAGTTCTCTTCCGACTGCGCCTTGACATATCAATCCGGTGGAGGTTGAGGGGTGAGTCTATTATACTAGTAGTAATAAAATTCCCCGCGGCAAGCCGACGGGGTATTAAAAGAGGCGCAACTGCGCATCCTGTAAGTTCTGTCCCTGATTCTTTACATATCGTTCAACAATACCCCAATTACCTCTCTCACCAACT
>JBAYJT010000036.1:0-16292 GCA_041664965.1 Gammaproteobacteria bacterium | reverse complement strand
CGTTTTATGTGTGATTTCAAAAAATATTTCTGCGAGTAAGCTCTTGGAAGAAATAAAAACCACCTCGTCAAAATGGATAAAAACTAAAGATAACAATCTAGCTAATTTTCATTGGCAGAGTGGATATGGCGTCTTTTCTATTAGCCCTAAACATGCGGACGTAGTAAAAACCTATATTAAAAATCAGGAGCAACACCATCAACAAATTACGTTTCAAGACGAGTTTCGCAGGTTGTTGGGTAAATACGATGTGAAATACGATGAGAAATATTTGTGGGATTAGGAATGTTGATTATTTTTTTATTTCGCCCTTTCAGGGCTTGGGTTTTGTTTTGATAATCTCTTACCCAGCCCGACTCTCGCCACGCGCTACGCGCGGCTCGCTTGGACTGGGCTATTCTAAATCGCCCTTTACAGGGCTTAAAATTGAAAATCCTAGCGGATTGTTTTATAGTATAGCCAATCCATAAGTCAGAGGACTTTCGCGAAATAATAAAGAATGGGTTGACCAATGTTGATGAGGAACAGATTATGACTATAGCAGAACAATACAGGCGGAAAGGTGTGCAACAAGGACGTGAAGAAGGTCAAGAAAAAGCCCTACAGATAGTTGCAGAAGAATTGCGCCGCGAAGGTTTCTCTTCTTCAAAAGTAGCAAAAATACTCGCCCTTTCTAAAAACAAAATAGAAAAAAACGACTAAATAAATCCTAAACTTATTTCTTCTTCATCCATTGAATTTTTAGATATTTAGCATAGAATCCAAGCAACAGAATTTATTTTATTTTCGGAGGAAAATATGAACAAGAATTTTGGAACAAAACTTGCTTTAGTTGCCATAACCCTTGCTTTTGTAGCGGGCTGTAGCTCCATGAAAAACAAAACTGGAAATGCAGATGTAAGCGACCTCAATCAAGGCGCACAAGCGTCTGGTATTGGCGATCAACCCAGTTTTGGCGATTTAAATGGTGCCAATTCGCCTAATCGCTACAAGGCACCATTCAATCAAATTTATTATTTTGATTTTGATAAAGATCTGGTCTATCAAGCTGATATCGCATCTATCAATGCCCAAGCTGCTTATTTGGTAGCGCATTCAAACGCCAGGGTTCGCTTAGAAGGCAATGCTGACGAACGTGGTAGTCGCGAATACAACGTAGCCCTAGGCTGGCGCCGAGCTAAAGCTGTTGCTAATGTCTTAAAACAACAAGGCGTTCCACAAAGGCAGATTGTTATGATTAGTTTTGGCAAAGAAAAACCAATTGCTACCGGCCACGACGAAGCATCTTTCCGCTTGAACCGTCACACTAGCTTGATTTATGAGGTTAAATAAAAAATGAAAAAAGCGCCTTTTTTTGTATTAGCTCTATCGCTCTTTACATCTATTGCTCTCGCTGACGCACCAGTGGTTGAATTAGGAGATAATAATTCTGGCACTACTTCTGCAACCTCAATGCAAGCATCTAACGATGCTCCTGAAGCCATGATGCCGAGCGCTAAAACTAAGCCTTTGCCAGCGGAGCAACCTCTAGCAACAACGCCTGACAATACACCACTTGCATCTGAAAAAACTGCTGTTATCAACACTTCTAACATGTCAACGGAGCAGCGTCTGACACGTTTGGAGCAGCAAATAAATAATCTTGTGCAAATGAACCTGCCTGCACGCATTGACAGCCTACAGCAAGATGTCGCAAAGCTTAGTGGTCAAAATGACAAACAAACTCACGACATTCAAGCGTTAAATGACCAATTGCGTAATTTCTATGCAGATTTACAACGTCGTCTTGGGGATGTTAAGGGTGCCCCTCCCACGGTTGCACCCGCTGCTGGCTCGAGTATGGAGTCGCAAGGCTCGACTTTGCCTAGCGCTTCTTCTGCCACCGCCTTGCCAGACCAAGATCAACAAAGCGTGCCCAAAGAACAAAAGATTTACGAAGACGCTTTTTCGGATCTACAACAAAAAAAATATGATAGCGCTAGTTCTAAATTTGTTTCTTACATAAAGTCCTATCCCAAAGGTGCATATGCTGTAAACGCACACTATTGGCTCGGTGAATGCTATTACTTACTTAATCAATTCGATAAATCTAGTTCTGAATTTAAGACTGTTCTAAGTAAATATCCGAACTCAACTAAAACTGCTGATAGTTTACTAAAACTTGGAATTATCCATAACAGCATGGGAAAATATGCAGAAGCACGTAAAGAATTGCAACAAGTACAATCTCGCTTTCCTGGCAGTACTGCTGCGCAACTTGCAACTCATCAGCTGGCAAGTATGACTGCTGATGCAACTTCAGAAGCCAATAAAAAGAAACAAAAGCAGTTAATTGAATAAAAAATAATTTGTTTGCCGTATAGGAAGCGGCTGGAAAAGTTTATGTCTATTTCGTCGCCGCTTTCTACTTCTCCTGATCCACTTCGTGTAAGAAACCACTTAGAGCGCTTTCGCGCTGCTTCCAAAATAACTTTAGCTATGGCTTGGCCTCTTGTAGGAGCACGCGTTTCTGGCGCACTCTGTATGTTTGCCGCCATGCTTATGCTTGCAAGACTTGGGCCCTCTGAAGTTGCAGCTTGTGCACTAGTAAATAGCGTTTTATGGTTTACAGTTGTTTCAATTTGGGGGCTTATTTTCGCTACTGGAGTTTTAGTTGGCTATCACTATGGAGCAAAGCAACATACTGAAATTGGCTCTGTTGTGCGCCAAAGCTTACTTATGGGCATCATAGTTGGCCTGCCTTTTACACTGCTTTTATGGTACATTGGGCCCATTTTAATTTTATTCAAACAAGAACCTAAGCTGGTTAAGCTAGCAGAAGAATATTTACGCGGCTATGCTTGGGGAGTAACTCCAGTTCTATGGTATATAACTTGGACACAATTTTTTACCGGAATTTCCAAGCAAAAATTAGCTACAGTCTACAACTTATTATCCTCTGCTGTCTTTCTGCTAATAGGCTATGTACTTGTTTTTGGTAAATTGGGCCTACCTAAAATGGGTATGTTTGGTATGGGCATTGCTTATAGCATCACATTTATGCTTTGGGCAGTAATTTTCCCAATCCACTGCCTAATGTTCAAAAAATATCACTGCTATAAATTATTCTATTTCAAAGGTAAATTTCAGTTCCATTATTTGCGTCAATTATTCAATATTGGCTGGCCAATTTATGCTATGAGCATTGCAGAACTTGGCGCCCTCTCTATTTCGACCCTAATGATAGGTGTTTTAGGTGAAATATCTTTAGCCGCGCAACAAGCTACTTTGCAGATTAACTTAATCGCTTTTATGGTACCTTTTGGCATTGCACAAGCCAGTATGATTGTGGTTAGCCAAGAGCTCGGAAAACGCAATTACGCTGTGATTCGCGATTTAGGTTATGCCGCTATGTATCTTTCCCTAGTTGCGACACTCTTAGGCGCCCTCGCCTACATCATTGCGCCCAAATTTTTGATATCTTTCTATCTCGGTAGCAAAAGCGCTAGTAATCAAGCTACCCTTGCTTTATCCACTTCTCTTCTCATTCTAACTGGCATTATGAACATACCAGATGGCATTAGAACCGTAGCAGTTTCAGCTTTAAGAGGACTGCGCGATACAATAGTGCCCATGTTAGTTAGCGTGGTTTTAGCTTGTGCTTTGAGTTTACCTATTGGCTATCTTTTAGCATTTCCCATGCACATGGGAGTTATAGGCGTTCGACTGGGATTTGTCTTAACTTTCTTGTTGAGCGCAGTTTTTCTCATCTTCCGTTGGCATAAGCTTTCTTGTCCATTAATGATTAATAAAATTAAGGATTTGCATGGCTAGAATTGATGGAGTAACATTTTAACCATAAAAAAATGGAGGTTTCTATGCCAAAACCCAAAAGAAAATTAGAAGTAAATGAAAAATCTGAAGTGAAGGAAAAATCACCTGCAGAAACAGAAAAAAAAGAACAAACTGGTAGTTCATCCTCTAAGAAGGTTTTTCAATTTTTTTCCACAGTTACCGATGAACTGGGATCAGCTTTCGAAAAATATGTAGACACATCTGATTTGGGCGAAGATGAGCTGACCAAAATCTTAGCTAAAACACCCGCTAAGGTCACTAAACTAGCTACACACTTTGTTAGCCACGCTGTAGAAGACGATGAGCCAGAAGAAAGCTCTCTGCAAAAAACCAAAAGAGCGTCTACAGAAACTCTTGTGGATACTGGCTTTGATCTTATTAACGAAAAACTACTTGGTGGAACCGCACCAATCGCAATGACGATATCAGAGTTTGCATATAATCTACTAAAAGACTCGGAATTTCCTACCCCTAGCATCGATCCATCCGAAATGACCAAGACAGATCACTTGGTATATCAACAAAAATGCGAAGACTACATGACAACCAAATTAATTGGCTTACCCTTTCAACTACAAAAAGCTATCACAGAAAAAGTTTACCAATTAATTAATAATTTTCTGGGGATAGAACCAAAAAAAAGCTCGGCCATAGAAGAACACAGTTCGACAACTACTACTCCAGGTACAACCAATTCTCATTCTATAACTTCTGAATTAGAAACAACAACTAAAACACTACCTTTAAAAATAAAAAGACCAATGGGCGAAACAGGCGTATCAACTAGCTTGGGTAGCGCAACAATTGGCGCAGGAATCTCACTTTCAGGGTTGTCCGCCCAAGTTGCCTTGCCTCTAACAGCACCTTTAGCCTTTACAGTCGCGGCTGGAACTTTAATCATTGGAATTGGATATTTTTCTTACAAAGCTTTCATGGCATCGCACAAATTTCCCCGTGTTGAAGTTAGGGATATCACCAAGTCGGAAATGCAAGAAGCTATCTCAAAACTAGAAAACGATACTGGAATAGATTTTTCAGAACTACCAGAAAAAACTCAATATAGGATTCAGATTCTTCTAAATGCGGAATTTCGCCATCTACTCGAAGCAAAAAATAGGGTAAATCATGTGCAAAGAAATCAACACAGAGTAAATCCTTTTGGTTTATTTAATACTACCATCAGACACGGCAAAGAAGACTATGAAAGTGAAATGGAGGCAGCTCAAAAAAACCACGAGGAAATTATCGAATTGATCGATCAATACAAAAATGACCATACACCAAATTGAGGATCATATGTTTAAACCAAAACAATCACCGTTAGAAATTAAAATTTTGCAAGAAGAAAATCGTAAGCTAATAGCTACAGTTAAGAGTCTTCAGACAACAACAGTTATCTCAATAACCTTGTTAATAATCATCATTGCCATACTTATCTACAGAGAATACTGCAATGGCCAAACTAAAAAAACACTCAGCGAAAGAAATAATTTACTTGATGTAGATAATGCTAAACTAAAAGGCCGGATCGATATTCTTAGAATATCTTTGGAAAGAGAACAACAGATCAACACCAACCAAGAAAAGTTAGTTGAAGGTAACTGCACTCTACAAAAGAAAACAGAATTCCTACGAAAAGAAAATATTGATTTACATCAATCACTTACTAATCAAATTGTTTTTTTGCAACAACAAATAAAAACCATTCCTAAAGAACTGGCCCAACAAAACTCCGATCTGCAGAGGGGAATACAAGTCTTACAGCAAAGTGCTAAGGAGCTGATTGGTAAAATTACAACTTTGGAAGAAGAAATAAAAATCAATCACGGAGAGCTGACTCAACAAAATCACACCTTAGTAACAGATATCGAACACTTGCGAAATGAATCTAAAGATCTTCGTGCTCGATATACGGACATATCAAACCAACTGGAAGCTTTAAGGACAAAAATAACTAATGCTACAGGTGTTGTAGCGCAAGCACTAGAACAAGTTGGAACATTTAAGAACTTAGCCATGAAATGCCAAAGAAAAAAGGTTGCTGAGCTACCAGAAATGCAACGTTCTTCTACAGAAGCGGAAAGATTACTTCAAACACTAAAATCACAGTTAGACTAAGACATTTTTTTACTTTTCCATACACAACACAGCCCACAAATGTTTGACCTCTGCTACCAACTAGGTTATAAAATACCCCGGAGTAAAGACAGATGTTTTGGACGAAATTACTACTTATTCTAACCACTATCTTCATCGGCTGGATGCTGTATAGCTACGTTCATCGCAATCCTGAAGCCTTTTCCAAAGGAAATTTAGAGAAAAGCCTTTTCGCTTTGGGCATTCTAGCTCTTTTTTTAATTGGCTTTATTGCTGTTTGCGTTTTAATTGTACGAGGATAGTTCCTGATGCCAGCAATTAAGAGCAAAAAATCCCAGACCTTGACTTTTTTTCTTAAGTTATTGATTTATATAACAATCTTATGGACATGTTTTTCCTGCTCTAAACACCAAACTATCATTCAAGGTTATATTGAGGGAAAATATACTTACATAACTGGCAATATTTCCGGAACTTTAGATCAACTTTTTGTAGACAGAGGAACCCCAGTTAAAACAGGTCAGATTTTGTTTATTCTAGATCAAGAACCAGAAACATCTGCCTTAAAAGCCGCCGAACAAAAACTTGTTCAATCCACACAAACCTTACAAGACATGGAAAAAGGCAGTCGCGCTAATGTGATTAAAGCCTTAGAAGCGCAGAAAGTTCAGGCGATAGCAAATTTAGATTTCACAAAAAAGACTCTCGATCGCTATCATGAAATGATTAAGTATGGAGCTATCGATAAATCGGCTGTAGACCGCATTGATTCTGAGTATTTAAACAACAAAAAGAAAGTAGAACAAATGAGCGCCAATTTGGAAGAAGCTAAATTAGGAGCTCGTGAAAATGCGATCTTGGCACAAAAAGCTTTGGTTGAATCTAATACCGCTGAAGTGAAAAAAGCTACTTGGGCCTTAGAGCAAAAAACCAAGCGCTCCCCCATTGACGCTATGGTTTTCGATACCCTTTTCAAAGTCGGCGAAACTGTAAACAGCGGCCAGCCAGTTGTTTCCTTACTTGCTGCCAAAAACATTAAACTTATATTTTTCATTCCAGAAAAACAATTAAGTAGAATTGCTCTTGGAAATAAGATCAACTTTACTTGCGATAGTTGCAATAAATTATCCACCGCAGTAATAGATTTCATCTCTCCAGAAGCTGAATATACCCCTCCAGTAATCTACAGCGAAAGCAGCCGCGACAAATTAGTTTATCGCGTAGAGGCTAAATTGCCTCCAGAATCCGCCTTCGCCTTTCACCCCGGCCAGCCTGTGCAGGTAATTTTACAAAGCAAAAGTACCTAAAGTAATCCTTGTGGCAACGTATAATATATTGATTTATAAAGAAAACATATAGACATGTTTTTGATTCTTAAGGGTGCACACACAACAGGTGCGCCCTTACTTAATCTGACCTACCTAACTGCCCTTTTCTAATTAACTTTCTATATACTATAGCGAACTATTTTTATATACTATCACCTTCATTTGGTAGAAAAATCCTTGGAATAGTATATGCCACGCAAAATTGTAATTTTGTCAGTCTTTTTATTGAGTTCAACGTTCTTTTTGAGTAATTCTCTAGCCAAAGAATCTGCTGCGAAAAACATGCAATTCGTCCCCAGCGTAGAAGTAGCTAAAGTAGAACAAGTTGTACAAGGGACAAAAGTTAAAACTTCCGGCGCTATGCGCGCCACACAAGGCATTATGGTGCGACCTGAAATAGATGGTCGCATTACCGAAATTACTTTTAAACCAGGTGATACTGTTATTGCTGGTACAAAACTCTTTCAGTTAAATCCTGAAATTTATCAAGGACAAGTAGACCAATACACCGCTGAATTAAAACTCGCCAAACAAGATTACGACCGAAGTGTTCGCATATATGCAGAACATGTCATTTCCGATTCCGACATGGATAAGTCGCGCGCTAACTTGTATGCCAAAAAAGGTGCCCTAGAACAGGCGGAAGGAAGATTGCATCAAACCAATATAAAAGCTGCTTTCACCGGAACAATTGGCGTTAACATAGTTAATTTGGGCGATTATGTAAAACCTGGTCAAGATTTGGTTAGCCTTCAAGCTATTGACCCAATAGAAGTGGAATTTGGCGTTCCCCAAGTTTACATGGGAGGAATAGCACTTGGTAATGATGTTTTATTGCATGTTGATTCTTATCCCAATGAACATTTCAGTGGGAAAGTCTCTGCTATAGATTCAATCGTTAACAGCGCTAATCGCAACGTTATAGTACGCGCCTTAGTTCCCAATAAAGATAAAAGATTGCTGCCAGGAGTATACGCAGATGTAACGCTGTCCCTATCCAATAAAAAACCAACTATACTAATACCGCAAACCGCCGTTGTTTATGACGCAGGCGATGTTTATGCCTACATTGTATTGGATAATAAAGCCGTTAAAAAAACTATTACATTAGGCGAAAGCGATCAACATAATATTGAAGTAAAAAGTGGACTTAAGCAGGAAGATACAGTGATAACTGCAGGACAGCAAAAAATATTCGACGGATGTCCTGTAAACGTTGTCACAGCGAAAGCTCCAGCTACCAAATAGGCGTTAACAATGAACTTTACTGATGTATTCATTCGCCGACCAGTGTTTGCAAGTGTACTTAGCCTACTCTTACTCTTAATTGGCTTACGCGCTTGCAGTAGCTTAAGCGTACGCGAATATCCTAAAATCAGCGTCAATGCTATCAATGTAACAGTCAAATATCCTGGCGCTAATGCTGCTTTGATGGAAGGATTTGTTACGACCCCAATTGAAAATGCTCTATCTGGCATCGACGGCATCGACTACATCACTTCAGCATCTACTTACGGCCAAAGCCAAATAGTCATCTATATGAAGATGGGGACCGATATCAATTTGGCCAGCACAGATATCACCAATAAAGTTTCTTCCGTAAGATGGCAACTTCCGAAAGGCATATATGATCCAATTATTGATCGCTCTGACCCTAATGCTAGCCCCACCCTATTTATTTCTTTTGCCTGTGCCAGCATGTCTGGTGAAGAGCTTACTGATTATTTGTTGCGTGTTGTACAACCACAATTACAAGTTTTGCCAGGAACGGGACAAGTACAAGTATGGAGTGCTAACAAATACGGTATGCGCATTTGGCTAAATCCTTATGCCATGGCTGCCCGTAATGTAACAGCTAACGATGTAGGAAATGCATTAAAGGTGGGCAACGTACGCGCCGCCTCCGGAAAAGTTGATACTAATTGGCAAGAACTTACTATTAACACAGCTTCTGATGCTAATACCGAACGTGATTTTGAGAATTTGATCGTACGCGACAACAATGGACAATTAACCAGGTTACGCGACATTAGCCGAATTCAATTAGGCTCAGCCATCACTGATATAACAGTAGATATCGATGGAAAGCTCGGCGTAATTGTCGCTGTTACTCCACAAACAGACGCTAACCCGCTTGATGTTTCAAATAGTGTTAAACAATCTCTAAAGAAAATGGAAATCACCTTTCCTAAAGACATGAAATACTCCATCATGATTGACGTTTCCAAATACATTGATGAGTCAATCAATCAAGTCAAATCAGCTATATGGGAAGCTGCATTTTTTGTAATAATTATCGTCTTCATGTTTCTAGGCTCCATCCGATCTTTAATGATCCCATTAGTTACAATCCCTCTGTCTTTGATTGGTGTATTTGGAGTTATGTTAGCTCTACAATACAGCTTAAATACTATGACCTTTTTGGCCCTAGTCCTTGCTATTGGCTTGGTCGTGGATGATGCTATTGTAGTTTTAGAAAATATTTATCGTCATATTTCCATGGGCAAAACACCCTTTGAAGCGGCTATCGACGGGGCGCGCGAAATCCAATTCGCTATTCTCTCTATCACATTTACTTTGGCTGCAGTATATGCACCAATTGGTTTTATGTCTGGCCTAACTGGCGCCCTTTTTAGAGAATTTGCTTTTACTTTAGCTGCCTCTGTGGTTATTTCTGGATTCTTAGCGCTGACCCTATCGCCGATGATGTGTTCCAAGATAATCACATCTACTACAATGTCCGGCTTCATGGCAAAAAAAGCACATCATTACTCAGATCTTCTTATGCATGGCTATAAAAGCTGGCTAAATAACATCTTGCACCGCAGAAAATTAATGTTTTCTATTTTAGCTGTGATGGTAGTAGCTTGTTGGGCTGTTTATCAAAAAATACCAAGTGAACTAGCTCCGCGCGAAGATCCTGGTTACATCATGGTTTTTGTTACATCTCCTTCATCGGCAAACATACAATACACGCAAAGATATACTGACCAAATGATTCCAATCTTCGAATCTATACCAGAAGCGGATCATTATGGAATTGTTAATGGATATCAAGGTGTTAACACGTCTATGGCATTTTTATCTTTAAAACCATGGGACAAGCGTAAACGCACTGTTGATCGTATCGTAGGAGACAACATTGGCAAATTTTTGGCCATACCAGGTATTTTAGCCTTCCCCACTAATCCATTTAATTTACCAGGGGCCAGCTCCTACCATCCCGTCGAAGTCGATATTCAAACCCTGGGTAGTTATAACGAGCTAAACACAATTACTCAAGCGCTTTTGCAAGCAATCCATGCAAATCCCAAAATCATCAATGCTGACTCCAATTTAAAATTGGATAAACCACAATTAGACGTCAATATTGATCGTGATAAAGCTGGAGATTTGGGAATTCCTCTCTATGACATTTCCACGGCAATTAATCTTGCTTTTGGCGAACCAGAAACCACCAATTTTGCTGTCAACGGCCGCAAATATGACGTTATACCGCAATTAGATGCACAGTATCGTAATAGCACAGATTTGGTAAATACCCTGCAATTACATACTAGCCACGGCAGTATTGTTCCGCTTTCTAATGTAGTACAACTCAGCACTAGCGTTCGCCCACGCACTTTAAATCACTTCCAGCAATTGCGCGCAGCAACCATCACAGCAGATTTAATGCCTGGCTACACCATTGGTGAAGCTTTGGACTATATAAAAGCCCAAATGAAAACAACCGTTCCCCATACCATGAGCATTGATTACGGTGGACAATCGCGCCAATTCTTACAAACGAGCGGAACCATGACGGTTACCCTGTTCTTTGCTATTATTTTCATTTTCTTAATTTTAGCCGCTCAATTTGAAAGCTTCCGTGACCCATTCGTTGTTATATTCACCGTTCCTCTTTCCACTTTTGGCGCGTTATTAGTGTTAATGTTAACAAATAGCACTCTCAACATTTATTCCCAAATCGGCTTAGTAACTTTAATCGGCTTAATCAGTAAACACGGTATTTTGATGGTGGAATTTGCGAATCAGCTGCAAGAAGCTGGTAAAAGCGTCGAAGAAGCCATAATGGAAGCTGCAACCCTACGATTACGTCCAATTTTAATGACCACAGCAGCTATGATTTTAGGTTCTCTTCCGCTTGCTCTTGCTGCAGGCGCTGGCGCTGCTGGTCGCCAGCAAATCGGTATAACTATCGTCGGCGGTATGTCAATAGGTACGATATTTACTCTTTTCGTTATACCAACCATGTACATAGCATTTGCTACCAGGCGCCATGAGCAAAAAACATCCTGATGAATACTCCAGCTGTTAAAATAAAGCCCCTTATAGTTTCTGAAGACCACGCATCACAGCGTATCGATAATTTTCTTATACGTGAACTGAAAAAAGTACCGCGCGAGCTGATTTATAAGCTACTCCGTAAAAAAGCTATACGCGTCAATGAAAAGAAGGTAAAGCCAGAATATCGCGTACAACCTGGTGATGTAATTTCTCTTCCATCAACCTTGGTAATCTCAGCTCCTAAAGCAGAAACAATAGCGGGTATTCATGGCCCTAGCGCTCAAGCTATACAAACCCTAGAAAAAAATATTCTTCATGAAGATGCTAATCTTATTATTCTAAACAAACCAGCCGGATTTGCCTCTCACGGCGGTAGTGGCATTAGCTTTGGCGTTATTGAGACAATGCGCCACGCGCGACCCAAATTAAAAAATTTAGAACTAGTTCATAGATTGGATCGAGACACTTCCGGTTGTTTAATATTGGCCAAAAAACGCAGCATTTTAAAAGAATTACATGAATTGTTACGCCAAAACAAAATTAAAAAAACTTACACCGTTTTACTAAAAGGAAAATGGCGAGGTAAAACTCAAAAAGTTTCTGCAGCTTTGCGCAAAAACCAGCTCCAATCTGGCGAGCGCATGGTTATGATTGATCCAAACGGCAAAGTTGCTCATACTACATTTAGCCCTAAGCAAATTTTTCCACAAGCCTCGTTAATGGAAGTTGATCTTGGAACTGGACGCACACATCAAATCCGCGTCCACGCAGCCTATGTCAACTATCCAATAGCCGGGGATACTAAATATGGCGACAAGGCTTTTAATGCTTTTATGGAGAAAAAAGGTCTAAGACGTTTATTTTTACACGCTACGGAATTAAACTTTTATTTACCAAGCACAGAGAAAAACTTTACGGTTAGTGCTCCATTACCAGAAGAATTAAAAAGAACTTTAGATGCTTTAAAATTATAAAACACATAAAAAATCATGTTTAGAAGATTGCTAGAAAAACTAAGTTTAGCGCGTGAAATCAAAATATTACATACACCACCAACTTCTAGACCTGGCTCTTCATATCATTCCTATCTCAGTTTAAAACAATTTGAAACAGCTCGTGATCTAACGATACAAATTATTGTATTAGAGGATTGGAATATTTTTCTTGCAAGTCACGTACCAGAATTGAAGGAACATACGATTGGCATGTTTTATGCTTTAGATATACAAAGACTTTTGTCTGATAAAAAAGGCGAATATTTTATCAATTGGTATAAGGATCGCACAAAAAAAGAAATGACATTAATACGCTTAAAACAATATGTTGCTAAATTTAATGATGCAAAAAGCTTATTTAACAATATTTTCAAATCCTTACTGTCCTTAGAAAACTCAACCAAGAAAAAAGAAGAGCATTTAAAAACTTATAGTTGGCCACAAGCTATCTTAGCGAGCGAAATAAGAACTATTGGAGGATTTCACTATAAAACATTTAGGGATATTCTCGAACTAGAAAAAATTCAGCCTAGATACCATTCTGCTTGTTATATTCGCGTTATGACTAGTCTTTTCGCAACTGGCCTTTCCACTATAGTAGATATGAAATGTCTTGGAACAGGCGCCATTCTATGTAGCGCAGCTAATTATCAAGGACAAAGGCTTATAGCTAATAATATACAAACAGCCATAGCACTAAGTGGGCTGCTGCATCTCAATAAAACGCGGGTAATAAACTACTGGTTTCCAGCAACTAAGCAACTAACCGGACTTGGTTTTTACATTCTTCTAAAAATAGCTCTAAACGGCTGGAACCCGAAAGATATTTTTAGCGAACTAGCTGGTTACCTGGCCAACGTAGCGGGAGCTGCAGCTGCCGGTAAAATAATAGATATTGGCTGCAGAAAAGCAAAACCCTATCTTCCATATTTGAGCAAAACCTTCAAACCGCTTATTCCATACTTAGAACCTATTGCTCCATATTTGTTGATAATTGCTAAATATGTAGCTGGCTTAGCAACCCATATGGCCGTAAATAGGCTTACCCCAACTTTAGAGGCAAGATTTTCGCGTTTTTTTTACCCTCCATCGGAGACAGCATTATTAGAAAACAAAGGAATGTGTTTAGAACAGCCCATACGCTGCGAACTTCTGGCTAAAAGCAAACTTGGATTATTTCCTAATGCTACCGCAACTGAGATTAAAGAAATTGTGCGCAAAAAAGCATTTGAGTTACACAGTAGTTTAGAACATGCAGACGACAAAGAATTCGCAGAAATCCTCCAAGCCGAAACACGATTAAGAGACTTAAATATTCTGCCAACAAAAAAGCAATAAATTAATTTTTACTAAAATATTACTATTGCGCACTCACCGACGGCCTAGGTGGTTGCACAAAAAGAGTGTCCTTAGTAGGATCCGGCGTTGTCATTGTTTGCATAGTATCTTTAACGTCAAACGACAAAGCAAATGTAGGCGGAGCTCCATTAGCCTGAATAGTGAAGCTAGCTGGTAATATCTGAATAAAGCTCACTAACGTTGAGGTCATTGTTACCCCAGCAGGAATTACCATATTTTCTCCTTCAGTAGGAGCATAAACGATCTCTGGATCATCCAATACCGTAACCTCACAAGTTGTGCTGGGATCAATAACATTGGCATTTTTAACGTAGTAATGTCCAGGATTAAATGGATCCTCTACGTTTACTGTTTGTCCATTTTTAGATGCACTAGTACAACCAAGTGAAGTTTTTCCTACAATCTCAAAACCATTTTTAACTTCCCCACAAATATGTGTATACGTATTTGCTGGCAAAGGAGTGGAATTCGCCATCAGTGTACCTATAGCAGCACCAGAGTCTACGGAAGCCAAATCAAACTCCGTACCATCAGCATTGGAGGATACAAAATTATAAACACAGTGGTCTTTATTAGCATCAGGAGAGAATCCCAATTTTTTGATGTGCACTTGATAAACTATAGGTGTAGCTGTAACGACTGGCGGAGGCCCATCAGCAAAAGCTAACGAAGCAAACAAAACTAATCCAATCCCACTTGTAACAATAAAGCTTTTTTTATACATGATTATGTCCCTCTCTTAATGATAAACGTTCCAGCGCTGCCAGATATCGTGCCACGCTCAACAACAACATCATTGTGCCTACGCACTTTTTCTAAACGATGTTTAGATAGATCAGCTGCAGTAAACGCAGTTTGTGAGAATAGCTGATCAGACATGCGATATTCGATAAAGGCCGGACGATCTAGATACCAAGAAGCATTTAAAAAAGCTCTCCAACCCGTCCCTGTCTCTTTTCCCGACCCCAATGTCAACTCTAAATTAGATAGAGGATCCATTCTAAGGGAAGCTTCACCGCCATTAATATTAGTTTTTAAATATCCATCCCAATGATAACCGGTAAGTATAAGCCTCATCCAGGGTAAATATGGCAATGGGGTTTCCAATGAATAATCATAGCCACTCAAAGCTTTTTCATACGTGGTAACACTAGAATCAACAGATATGTTTTTTTGTCCAGTAATCGCTAAATAATAATTGCCACGCAACACGCCATATTTTTGAAAAATTTCCGCACCAAACCCAACTCGCCTATGAGCATAACGCATAGCTTCATCAACAAAAACGTTACCGCCAAACATCCAATTTTGATTTTGAGTCAAATAACGGTAACCAGTACCGAAATTTAAAGTTGTATCATTTCCTTTGTAAGCAACACGACCTTGCCAAAACAAGGTTCGAAGCTGATCCTTCCAAAATGGTTGAATGCTTTCTAATTCAAATTCAGGTTTATTTTTTTGTTGCAAAGTAATACCCAAATCTGTGCGTTGCAACCACTCAGGCATACTAGACTTATGCATAGCATCATTTAATTTAGAACTGCCTGCATCAACTACTGTCGTGGTTAAATCGCTAAGATTAGTTTGGGTAACTGCTAAGGCAAGGCTAAGAGGAAGGCCAACGAGAGCCAAAAGAACAAAAATATTTTTCTTCATCCGTAATTCTCCTTTTCACTGTTACAACTCAAGAGAGCTAACCTTGTTATGATAATTTTTTTTTGGATAAAAAACAAGGGACGCGATTCATCGCGTCTTCTAAATTCCCCTAGTTAAGAAGAAATTCTCAGGAAAATATGAGTCCCTTGGAATCAACTTTCGTTGCAACAGTCCTCACACCCATCTCTTCTTGAGCTTTATTTTGCGGAAAAGTAATTGAAGATTCTCCCAAAGCTATCACACAATCTCCCATTCCAGCGCCAGAAATCTTCGCTCCATAAACATTTTTATCACTCCGCAGCGCATAGACTAGCTCTGATAAAATTGCGTTACTCACACCTAAAGCATCTAACAATCCGTGGTAAACATTAATCAATTCTCCTAAAGTCTTTCTATCGCGCTCTTCGGCAGCTATACAAGCTTCCGCACTACAAGCTGCCATTGTGACATATAAATCTTTAAAAGTTTCTGACATCTGTTTGGCACGTTCATCAACTTGTTTTAAAACTTCCAAGGTGGCAATTTTTTTGCCAGAATAAACCACAGTAAGTGGTAATGAATTAGCTAGTTTATCGATGATGACAAGCCGCTTCTGATAAAAAAGAACACCACCAAAAATGCTCGCTGCTACATCAGCCCCAGAAGCTTGCCCTTGAACTCTTCGCACCAACGGAACAGCTTTTTTAGATAATAGAACTCGATCTCTATCAGTATTACCATTCCAATCCTTCTTTAT
>JBAYJT010000035.1:0-16451 GCA_041664965.1 Gammaproteobacteria bacterium | reverse complement strand
AGATAAATAAAAGGCGCTGTTTAAAATTAAAGCAGCGCCTTTTTGTTTTTTAGAGTTCTTTCTAAACCTAAAACCAATTCAAATAAGACTTGTCAACAACGCTTTATTTTTGCAATAATGGCTGTTTTGGATTTGACTCACACTTAAAAATATAACTAATTGATTTATAAAGAAATCCCGTAGACATGTTTTCATGATAATCTCCCGCTACCTAAGCAAGGAAATTTTTACAGCGCTTTTAGCAGCGACTTTGATTTTGCTGCTCATATTTATATCTGAGCAGCTTTTATCTTACATGCGCGCCACAGCAGCAGGAAGGCTTTCGGTACAAGCGGTATCTTTGCTTTTAACTTTGCAAATTCCAGTCTTATTATCTTTTCTTTTACCTCTTAGCTTATTTTTAGGAGTTTTGCTGGCTTTCGGAAGATTATATGCCGACAGCGAAATGACTGTGCTTTTCGCTTGTGGAGTAGGGCCAGAGCGTCTCTTTCGTATCGTTTTAACATTTGCTTTAATAATGACTGCTTTAGTTGCCATGCTTTCTTTTTGGATAGCGCCTACTATGGAGCAATATTCTGCACGTATCTTGGCCGCCAATAAAGCCGAAGCATTGACTTTGCTGCAACCCGGAAAATTTAATTCCATAGTTGATGGAAAATGGGTGTTTTATGCAGAAGATGTCGCCCAAAACAAAGGCCAATTACAAAGCGTTTTCGCCGCTCAAAAGCCGACAGATACTAGCCCTAATATCCAGGGTATGAAACCATGGGGAGTCATGTTTGCTAAAAGCGGATACCAAAAAACTGATACTAATGGCAGTAAATTTTTAGTTTTAACTGATGGCTATCGCTACAACGGCTTGCCAGGAAAGCGCGATTATCAAATCATAAGTTTTGCCGAATATGGCGTACGCTTAGCTCGCAGCACACCGGGATTTAAATTTGACGAAAATGTGCTTTCAACTAAAACTTTATGGAAGGAACGCGCTAATCCAGTCTATGCTGGAGAATTGCATTGGCGAGCATCTCTCGCATTGGCGCCGTTTATTTTGAGTTTTCTTGCTGTGCCTTTGAGCAAGGTAAAACCGCGTTATGGGCGCTATTTTTCCATCGTCCCGGCCGTCTTTTGTTATATCATATACGCTAACTTAATGTTTCTTGGGCGAGCTTGGCTTGTAAAAGGCTCTCTGCCTATGGCTTTTGGAATGTGGTGGGTGCATATCTTGATGTTTGGTTTTGCTATTTTTCTAAGCTGGCGGGAACAAGTTGATTGGAGAAAAATCATACCATGGTATTAGAGCGCTACATCGGCAAAACAATTATTGGCACTATTTTGATTGTGATTTTGGTGCTAGCTGGTGTTGAAATATTTATAGAGTTTACGCACGAATTTCCCGATATAGGAACAGGATCTTACGGCTGGCTGCAGGTTTTACGCTATGTTCCGCTTATGTTGCCGGAAGATATTTATCATCTTTTCCCCATGGCAGGACTTTTGGGCAGTTTAATTGGCCTTGGGCTTCTTAGTTCCAATAGCGAATTGGTTGTAATGCGCGCTTCTGGTATGTCGCTCTTGCAAGTAACGCAGGCGGTTTTAAAAGCCGCTTTGCTCCTAACGCTTTTCATGCTTTTAGTTGGGGAAGTTTTAGGCCCAATTGCTCAGCATCATGCTATGGAAAATAAAGCTACAGCCATAAGCGGCGGCCAAACTTTACTTACTACGCAAGGTGTCTGGGTGCACAATCAAGATAATTTTATTCACATAGATACAGTTTTACCAGATGGGCATTGGAAAGCAGTGTTACGCTATCAGGTCAACTCTGATAAACGCTTAAGCACAGTGAGTTTTGCTGATGAAGGTTTTTACGATGATCAGCAAAAATGGATTTTCAAAAACGTAAAGGAAACCAGGTTTAAAGATGACAAAACAGAAGTTGAAAATTTTCCCGAACAAACTTGGAATTTAACTTTAAGTCCGCGTCTTCTTGGTGTTGTGACCATAGATGCAGAACAAAAATCGCTATTCCAACTTTACAATTACATATCTGATCGCAAAAAACTTGGACTTAATGTCGATCGCTATAAATTCACTTTTTGGCAACGTGCATTAGAACCTTTGGCTATTCTTGTAATGATTTTCCTTTCCGTGCCATTTATTTTTGGATTTTTACGCTATCAAACTATGGGGCTTCGAATTGTTACAGGGACGGCTTTTGGTTTTTCTTTTTATGTATTAAACCAATTCATAGGGCCTTTTACTATGCTTTACCGCATGCCAGCTTTCTTTGCTGCTCTTTTGCCGATTTTGATTTTTGCGGGTTTGGGGTATGCTTTATTGAGGAGGGTGAAATAATTATGAATTATAAATTATGAATGATGAATTATAAGAGTCGTCATTCCGCGACTTGATCGCGGAATCTAGAGAATCAATTTGAGATTTTGGACCTCGTCCAAACCACGAGATTAGAAAATAAAAAACATGTCTATAATAAATTCTGATAAATCAAATGGTTGTATTGTGAAACATAGGTCAGCTAAACTAAGGCACCCTGGATCCCGCGATTAAGTCGCGGGATGACGTTGTGTTCGATCAAATATCGTCCTAATAATGAAAAACATCATCAAAAATCATCAAAATGAAGTTCGTCTTTTCCAAAGGCGACTGCTCATTGTTGGCATTTTTATTCTAGTTCTTACTGGAATTTTATTGGCGCGGCTTTTTTATTTGCAAGTTTGGCAACATAAACTTTACAATACTTTATCTGAGCAAAATCATCTTATCTTATTGCCGGTAGAACCCAATCGGGGCCTGATATACGACCGAAATGGTATTCTTTTAGCTGATAACAAATCTATTTTCAGTTTAGACGTTGTGCCAGCGGAAGTAGAAAATTTAGACGAAGAACTAGCTATCTTACAAAAAATTCTTCCATTAACACCCGAAGAACGTGAAGACTTTGATAACAATTGGGAAGGGCACCAACGTCTAAAGCCAATCCCAATTAAAATTAATTTAACCCAGGATGAAGTTTTTCAGTTTTACTTAGATCGTTATCGTCTCCCAGGATTTTCTGTCAATGTACATTCTATTCGCTATTACCCAGAAGGACCTGATTTGGTGAGCGTTTTAGGTTACATGAGTCGCATAAATGCTAAGGATCTTAAGAATATAGACGCAGTCAACTACAGTGCTAGTAATTTTATTGGCAAAATTGGCATTGAAAAATCATACGAAGATATGTTGCACGGAACTATCGGCTATCAACAAGTTGAAATCGACGCATCCTCGCGTATAGTGCGAGTTTTAAAGCGCATACAGCCTCAAGCTGGTTCCAATATTTATTTAACTATTGACAGTAAATTGCAAAAAACCGCCCAAAATGCTTTTGGCAAAGAAAATGGTGGATTAGTTGCTATCAATCCGCAAAATGGTGAAGTTTTGGCTATGGTCAGCAGCCCGACTTATGACCCAAACTTATTCGTAGCCGGCATTTCGCAAAAAGTGTTTAAAAATCTCCAAAATTCGCCGGATAAACCGATGTATAATCGCTCTGTGCGTGGCCAATTTTCTCCTGGCTCAACCATAAAGCCATTCCTGGCTATACAGGGCCTGGATAGCGGAGTTATAACTCCTGATTACACCATAAATGATCCTGGTTGGTTTAAACTGCCGAATTCCACACATATATATCACGATTGGACACATCTCGGGCACGGAACGGTAAATGTTGCACAATCTATCATCGTGTCTTGCGATACTTTTTTTTATAATTTAGCTGTAAAGCTTGGAATTACTGCTATAGACAATATCTTGCACCGTTTTGATTTTGGACAAAAGACTGGAATTGATTTGGGTGAAGAATTATCAGGGATCGTTCCATCTCCAGAGTGGAAATTAGCGAAAACAGGAAGTCCCTGGTACCCTGGTTATACAGTTATTACCGGTATTGGACAGGGGTTTATGTTGACGACGCCTTTGCAGTTGGCACATGCAACAGCAGGCATCGCCATGCGTGGGCTACTGTTTCGACCACACTTGCTTTATAAAACTCAAGATTATCAAGGCAGGGTAAGTGCAGTAAAGCCAACTCTCAATAGCAAAATCGTTTTGAAGAAAAATAAAACATGGGACGTCGTAATTAAAGCTATGCAAGGAGTAATTACAAGTGTAAATCCTTGGGGAACGGGGCGGATACATTTCGGTACAGATGCTAAGTACACGGTGGCAGCCAAAACTGGTACAGCGCAACTTTTCCGCCATTATCTAGATGAAAATCAAAGCGCAGAAGAAACCAGGTTTGCTAAACGTTTGCGCAATCATTCGCTCTTTATTGCTTTTGCACCTGTAGATCATCCCAAAATCGCCATAGCCGTAGTGGCTGAAAATAGCGTAATTGCTGGTAGCATCGCGCGTAAAGTTTTGGACTCTTACTTACTACCCAAAGAGCAATTAAATAATAATACCCCAAAAGCAACCCAAATAAGTACTAATCAAAGTGATAATCAAGATGAAGAAGAACCGCTATCAGAATAATCTTAAGTTTTTGCTGAGTGCTCCAGATTTAAAATCGCTACCGCCTGATTTTGGCAAAGAGGTAGCTTTTATTGGTGCATCCAACGTTGGCAAGTCTAGCATGCTTAATACTTTAGCTGGAGAAAAAAATCTCGCGCGCGTAGGAAAAACGCCAGGTGTTACGCAGTTTATAAATGTTTTTGTTTTAGATCAGAAAACTAGAATCATCGATTTACCTGGTTATGGCTACGCCAAAGTACCGCTTAAAAAACGCGAAGAATTACAAGAAATGACTAATTCTTACTTACAGAAGAGAGAAAGTTTAGTCGGCTTGTTTGTATTAACCGACAGTCGCCATCCGTTAAAGCCACAAGATTTAAAGCTTATTTCTTGGGCCAAAGAAGCAAATTTGCCTATATGTATCTTACTTACTAAAATCGATAAATTAACAAGAACGGAAGCCGTGGCAGCCTTAAAATTCGTCCAAAACGAAATACCTAATTGCTCAGCCCATGTTTTTTCCGCAGAAAATAAAACCGGACTTGGCGATGTTTTAACCGAACTTGATCATTGGCTGCTTTGAGATGTACATGTAGCTACTGAGGCAGGGGGTTCTTTAACAAAAAATTTACACTCCGCATTAGAGTCTTGTATTATAAGATCCAACTGATATTGGCTGCCTTTTTGTTTCAGATTCATTTTAGCTTCATTTTCATTTACACCATCATGTAGATTCATCTCAAGTTTTGTTAGGGCGTGTTGTATATCCGGGCTAAGTTTTGCAAAGGATTTTGCAAATACGACTTCCTCTAGATATCTATTAAAGGGTATTTTGGGACTTGTTAACATAGCCGTAGGCCATGTCTCTGGAGGTGTAAGAGGTGGTGTTTCCGATTGTGAACCAGGATATGGAGACGATGGAAACGAGGAAGGGGCTAAAGCGGTGACTTTTGGTAGTTCAGTTGGCGAAGAGGAACTCGATTGAAAAAATGAACTGCTGCTAGTTACTGGGCTAGTTTGTAACATAAAATCTCACTAAGTTTTGCATGTTTTAGGTATCCTATACTGTATCATCTTAACCTTAGAATAAAATTAACCATAAAAACTTTTCTTTTTTGCTCAATATATATTTTTCTGCTATGTTACGAACATAAAATTTCCCATGTGATTTGGAGAAAAATTCATGAATGTAGAGCCTTCCTTATGGAGTTTTATCGCCAATGCTGGCCTAATTGTTAAGCTAGTAATGCTGCTTTTGTTGGCAGCATCTGTTGTATCGTGGACCATGATTTTTCAGCGTGGAATATTTTTTCGCGATACTCATGCCGCTATGCGCGATTTTGAAGAGCGTTTTTGGACCGGCGGCGATATCGCCAAGCTTTATTTGGAATTAAGCAAACGTAGCTCCAATCTACATGGTTTGGAACACATATTTTGCGTAGGTTTTCACGAATTCACCCGTCTAAAAAAACAGACACATAACAATCCAGACGCGATTTTGCAGGGCGTACAACGTGCTATGCGGGTAGCATTAGCGCGCGAAATGGATGAGTTAGAGCGACACTTGCCGTTTTTGGCTACGGTTGGCTCAACTAGTCCTTATGTTGGCCTATTTGGCACAGTTTGGGGCATTATGACGTCTTTTAGATCGCTTAGTACATTGCAACAAGCCACAATTGCTGCAGTAGCTCCGGGCATTTCTGAAGCTTTAATAGCAACCGCCATGGGCCTTTTCGCCGCTATTCCAGCTGTTATTGCTTACAACCGTTATGCTAGCTTCGTCGAGCGCATTGCCAATAACTACGATACTTTTTTAGAAGAATTTTCAAACATTTTGCATCGCCAAGCTTATACACAATCCAGTCCAGTTCAGTAGGTAATTTATGCAAAATAACAGAAAGCGTAAACGCTATAGCGCTATGGCTGAAATCAATGTTGTGCCCTATATAGACGTGATGTTGGTACTTTTAGTTATTTTCATGATAACGGCGCCGCTTTTAACGCAAGGCGTACAAGTTAATTTACCTAAAGTTGCAACAGCGGCTCTACCACAAAAACAGGCAGAACCGATTGTTTTGTCGATAGATAGCAGAGGAAATTACTATCTAAATATCGCATCTAATCCACATCAAATAATCGATCCGGAAACAATGCAAAAGCAGGTCGCATCCGCTATTTCTGCCAGTAAAAATTCTACTGGTCGTGAGAGACAAGTATTTGTGAAAGGGGACGGCAGCGTTGGCTATGGCAAAGTAGTAGAAGCCATGGTTCTACTCAAAAAAGCAGGAGCAGGGCAGGTTGGATTAGTTACCGACCCGACGCGGACTTCTTCTCGGTCTTAGGAAAAAGCTGCTTTAATATTTTACGGCACTTAGGAACTGTGATGGGTTTCAATAAATAATTGTCGATACCAACAGCAAAAGCGCGCTTTTTGAAGCTAGTGTCGTCATAAGCGCTAAGAGCTAAAATAGGAACTGGTTTATTGCTTTTATCCTTTTCGATTTGACGAAATTGTTCCGTAATAGTAAATCCATCCATATCCAAAATGGCTATATCCATAAACACTAAATCGTATTGATTATCGCGAAAAAGCTTCAATGCTTCTCGCCCACAATCGGCCAAATCTACAATACAATGCAATTCTTCTAAAGCCAACTTAGCCGCTACTTGTCCATTTTCATCGTCTTCTACAACCAAAATCCTCTTTTGCTTGTTAGTCATTAGTGATCTCCAAATTTTGGCGCTCCTATAAAGCTAATAATTTTAGCCGCAATCTGTTAAAATTGCTAGGGTTTTTGATTAATTATAGAATTAATGGCACAAGGAGGTAATAAACATAGGGCAATGATATGAATAAATTACAAGAAGATCGACTTTACAAAAAGATCGCTGAATTGATAGAACATGCTCGTCAAAAGGTAGCTACAACAATAAATCTCACTATGGTTCACACTTACTTTGAAATAGGTAAGATGATAGTGGAAGATGAGCAGAGAGGTAAATTACGAGCTGAATACGGAAAGGCTGTGTTAAAAGATTTATCAAATCGACTAACGGGAAGTTTTGGTAAAGGGTTTTCGGTAGAAAATCTTGATAGAATGCGTTTTTTTTATAAAACCTATTCACGTACAATTTCGTCAACACCCTTGACGAAATTAGAGAATACTAAGAAGCAAGCAATTTTGCAGATACATTCTGTTAAATCTGTTAGTTCTTACTCAACATCTTTTCCTAAATTTGTTTTGAGTTGGTCACACTACCTAATTCTTATGCGCATTGAAAACCCTGCTGAACGTAGTTTTTACGAGCTGGAATCTTTTTCATGCAAATGGAGCTTGCAAGATTTAAAACGACAATACCACTCCAGCCTCTACGAGCGATTAGCATTAAGCCGCAATAAAAACGAAGTTATTAAGTTAGCGAATGAAGGCCATGTTATTGAAAAGCCTGAAGACTTATTGAAAAATCCTTTGTCCCTGGAGTTTTTAGGCTTAGAAGAACACTCAGCATACTCTGAGTCAGATATGGAACGGGCAATAATATCTAAACTCAATAATTTCTTATTGGAACTAGGTAAAGGTTTTTTGTTTGAGGCCCGTCAAAAACGGTTTACTTTTGATGAACAACATTTTTACGTTGATTTGGTATTTTACAACAGATTATTGCACTGTTATGTGTTGCTCGACTTAAAAATCGATAAACTAACACATCAGGATTTGGGGCAAATGCAAATGTACGTGAATTACTACGACCGATTTGTCAAACAAGATTACGAAAAGCCTACTATAGGTATTCTTTTGTGTAAAAAGAAAAATAATATGTTGGTGGAGCTTACTTTGCCCAAAAATGCTAACATCTATGCTTCAGAATACACTCTCTATTTGCCAGACAAGCATTTACTACAACAAAAGGTGGCGGAATGGATACAAGAGTTTAAAAATTTGAAAGGAAAAAAAGACCTTTGAGTAAAAAACATGTCTACGCGTTTTCTTTTAAAATCAATAGGTTATATTTTAAAATAGAGGTTTGATTATGGATTGCATTTTTTGTCAAATAGTTAATGGCTTCCTGCCGGCTAAGATTATTTTTGAAGATGATCAGGTTGTGGTTTTTGATGATATCTATCCAAAAGCGCCACTACATAAGCTTATTATTCCTCGTAGACACATTGCCACATTAAATGACTTAACTGAAGAAGACGCGAATTTAGTTGGGCATATGTTTTTAGTAGCAAAAAAAATAGCTAGCGATTTAGGCATTGCTGAACCAGGCTATCGTACCTTGATAAATTGCAATGCCGGTGGTGGGCAAGTAGTTTACCATCTGCATATGCATTTAATGGGCGGAAGGCCAATGAAATGGCCTCCGGGGTGATAAAACTGGCTCCGGAGAATCGGGATTGAACCGCCGACCAAGTGATTAATCACGCTACAGCGTGACTCTACCGCTGAGGCATTTTATTTGAATCTTGTAAAAATCTTCCAATGCCTCGTTTTTTGATTTGTTTTTCCTGCTTCATTGCTTCACTGGCAGTCAGATGTTTTTCAGTCCAAACAAGTTTCCATGGCCCAGGAAATCTTTTAGTAGTTTTGCTGAGTGTATAATTTGGATCATTATGCTCTCGTAAACGCCTATGCGGATCTTGGCTAAAACCACAATAATAGCGTTGAATAGAAGTACTATGTAGGATATATGTGTAATATGGCATAACAATGAATTTGCTTGACCAGTAATTATGCTCTTAGTACTATACGCTTCTGTTTTTTAAAGTCACTTCCTATTAGCTCAGAGGTAGAGTCCCGCCAAGGCGGGATTAATCACTTGCGGTATTAGGAAAGAAAAGACATTACTCCCCAGTAGCTCAGCGGTAGAGCAGGTGACTGTTAATCACTTGGTCGGCGGTTCAATCCCGTCCTGGGGAGCCAGCTTTCAGTTTATTTAAATCTCACGAACCTAATTCTCAGCGGTAGAGTCACGCTATAGCGTGATTAATCACTTGGTCGGCGGTTCAACTAACTCTCAAAACTTCCACGTACTATAGGGGCGAGAGCTTTCTTTTTGTGTTTCTTGCTCATTTCTTTCCCTATCTTTTAGGTGCTCTTCATACTCTTGCGTAGTCAAAACTTTTTCCTTAAACAACTCTGAAAGGCAAACGGAAATAAGCTTGTCCATACTATCGATTAAAGGTTTTACTCCTTGTTTAAAATTATTTGTTTCGATCAAAGAGGGGGGAGTTATTTCACTAGGAGGATTTTGAAATCTGAATTCGCAAATAAAATTAATACCAAAATAGATATTCTTAATATCAAAACCAAAATGCCGGGGATAATCAATATCGAAGATAGGCAAAAGTTCTAAGACGGCAGGGTAGACGACAAGCACAAGTTCCATCCCCCTCATCAATTCGCTAAAAGTTAATAGCTTTCTCTTATTTTTGAAGTCCTCCCTGATAAAATCGAGCACCAATTTTAGATCTTGAGCTAATGACATTAGAACAGCGCCAGGTTAATATATTGAACGCTCGTCATATTCTTTCTGCGTTGCAGGATTGTTATGCCTAAATTGCTAAAAGGTGCGCACGCGGTAAACATTAATTTCATCTTTTTCTATTTTCGATACTTGATGTGTAGAACTTGACGCTTGTTGTGTTTGCATAATGGGGGAGAGTGGCTTTAATTCTATATTCCTACTGGATTCACCTGGCGAAGATGAAGAAGCTCTAGACGAAGAACATATAGCTAACTTGTTAAAAAAGAGTGTGGGAGTTGTTGGGTTGTTTCTTAACTGTGATTGCTTATGCTCAAACTCAATAGCTTTTACTGCAACCAGTACCGCTTTAATGCCGGTTAGAGAATGGTGCAGAGCGTTTTTCCAAGCATCTATTTTGGTTTGTGGGATTATGGGATAAAATGAATTAAGGTCCTTAATATCTGAATGCATTGCTAGTAACTTCTTCTTCCAATCTTGTACTTTTTCTAGTGCCCCTGCAGTTTCTAGGTGTAGCATTATGATAGAAAATACTTTGATAATAAGAGTAATTCCGTCATCTATACTACCCACGTCTATATTGGCAAAGTTGCTGGAGAAATTGTCTATAAAATTTATGGCTGATTGTAACAAGTCAAACTCTGATCCTGTCATAAATACCTCAACTAATAACAAAACAATTTACGGAACGGAAGGCTTGCATTATAAAACCTCTAAGCTTAAAAAATCCTGAACCAAGAAAAATAAATTCATTACCAGGAAATGTCGAATTACTGTAACAAACATAACCCATTGAATTTAAAAGAAATCACATAGACATGTTTTTAAATAGCTAACTTAATTTGGTAAATAATCCGCCGTCTTGTATTCTCTTTGCTTTCCTCAAGGACATTATTTATACTGTTGAAACCTTATAGAAAACATAGCGTTCTTTACGAAACAATATGGCTAATTTGGTTACATTTTTACGCTTATTTTTAGTGTTTATAATAACAGCACTAGTTGAGTATGCGCCGCCAATGTGGCAATTACTCAATGTGTTTTTACTTATAATCATTATGGCGCTTGATGGTTTAGATGGGATTATTGCTCGTTTTCGTAAGGAAGATTCACTTTTTGGCGCTATTTTCGACATTGCAGCCGATCGCATCATAGAAATTACGCTTTGGATTACATTGCTTGGTAGCGGATTCGTCTCGGTTTGGGTGCCAATAATTTTCGTGGTCAGGGGCGTTTTAGTGGATAACTTACGCAAAAAATATAGCGATTCTGGCCGCTCTCCGTTTAGTATCATGCAAACAAAATGGGGCCAGTTTTTGGTGGCAAGTCGCACTATGCGCTTTACTTATGGCGGTTTTAAGCTTATTACTTTTGCGTGGTTATTGTTTTTATTTCCAGCAACGCAGCTCTGGTCCGCGTTTTTCACCAGCAAAATGACTGGTATTTTGATTTTCAACGATTTTTTGATTTATTCTACGGTGATACTTTGTTTACTACGCGGTCTTCCTGTGATTTTTGAAGCAATCATATTGGCAAATCCTCTTGTAGGCTTAAGGAAATAATTTTATTCTCAAAGTGGTTTTTTATGACACGTAGGTTAGCTTTTTTTGATTTAGACGGAACTATTATCGGTTCACCAAGCACGGAAAGATCCTTTCTGTCTTATCTTATTTTCCACAATGTTTTAGGTATAAAGCAATATTTTCATACTTTTATATTTTTGCTACGATGGGCATATAAGTACAAGCAGTACGTATTTTTGAAAGATAAGGCTTACTTAACAGGTCTTTCCGTTTCTAAAATAAGTGCTCTAGCAAAAAAAGTTACTCACGAAGAGCTTTTGCCTCGTATTCGACCCTGCGTAAAAGCTCGTATTGAGGCACATCATCGTGCCAAAGAACGCACAATTCTGTTAACTGGATCACATGACTTCATCGCTAAAATTTTTGCTGAACACTTAGGAATGGATGAAGTATATGCTACCAAGTGTCACACTGAAAATGGACATTTTACATCTGAACCACCACTTGCCCATCCTTTTCGGCAAGAAAAGTTAACCATAGCTCAAGCTGTTGCTGCCTCTCATGGCGTTTCTCTAGAAGACTGTACCGCATATGGTAATTCTCGTAATGATGCAATCTTATTAGGAGCTGTTGGACACAAAGTGGCCGTTAGCCCAGACATTAAGCTGCGCCGCATAGCCCTATCCAAAGGTTGGGAAGTTTTGTTGTAGACTGTGTTAAAAAAACACTGGAGGTCAAGTATGCAAGAAGAGATAAACTTGGAAACGACAAATTCGAGCAGTAAAAAACTCATTTTTTTTATGATTTTTTGCGCTGGCCTTGGCGGAATACTTTACGGATATGACATTGGAGTTATTTCCGGAGCCTTAGTTTTTATCCAAAAAGCTATTCCAATGGGACCTGGACAGATGGGACTTATCGTTGGAGGAGTTTTAGGTGGAGGTTTGGTGGGAACCTTGATAACTGGTCCTTTAGCAGATCGCTTTGGTCGTCGCACTATGATAATAACAGCCTGCCTAATCTTCATATTAGGAGTGATTAGCATTTTGATGGCTGAAACTTTTACTATTCTATTCTTATCCAGAGTTTTACTCGGAATAGCTGTTGGCATTGTTGCCGTTGCCGTTCCTCTTTACCTTACTGAAGTGGCCCCTGCCCATATTCGCGGACGTAGCGTAACTGTTTTTCAGTTGCTTTTAACTTTTGGGATTTTGCTCGCTTACTGCATTGACTTAATCTTCACTGAATCTGGTAATTGGCATGCCATGTTTGCTGTTATACTTTTACCTACGCTATTTTTATTTTTTAGCATGCTTTTTTTACCAGAAACACCTCGTTGGCTCTTGTCAAAAAATCGTCCAGAAGAAGCAAAAACAGTGCTTTTAAAAACTCGACCGGTAGAAGAATCTGAAAAAGAGTTATTACAAATTCAAGAAAGCTTGCTCACAACAAAAGGTCGTTGGAAAGATTTATTTGTAAAAGGACTTTGGTTGCCACTCTCCGTGTCTTTATTGATCGCTATTTGCAATCAGCTCACTGGAATTAATGTCTTGCTGCAATATGCTCCAATGGTAATTCATTCTGCAGGACTGCAGTCAGAATCTTCTGCTATGTTTGGAACCATCGGCATTGGTTTAGTAAATTTCTTAGGTACAATTTTATCTTTCTTTTTAATCGATCGCTTTGGCAGACGTGTCCTTTTAATAACCGGAACAGCTGGCATTGTTTTATCTTATCTTGGTCTTTCACTTTTGCCGCATCTAGCCTTAGCAGAACTACTACAAGCTGAACTATCCTTACTTTGCCTAGTAACTTATATTTTCTTTTTTGCCATTGGACCAGGTATAGTTGTTTGGTTAGCGATGTCAGAATTAATGCCAACTAAAGTGCGCGGCAAAGCTTTAGCATTAGCCTTATTTGCCAACTCCATGGCTGCTTTTATTCTATCTAGTACATTTTTGTATATTACTAGTGCTTTGGGCATGAGTGGAACGTATTTGCTCTTTGCTGGATTTACTGTTATTTACTTATTGGTTGCTATCTTTATGCTGCCAGAAACTAAAGACAAAACTCTAGAAGAAATTCAAAATTTTTATCAAGAGAGATTTAAGCATTAATTACTTGGGGTAGGGAATTATGAAAGAACAAAATATTTTTATCGGGGTTGATGGTGGAGCTACGAAATCCAAAGTCATTATCGAAGACGAATCTGGCAATTCCTTAGGACAAGCGCGTGGCGCGGCAGCAAGTATTCGCTATGGTTCTGAAGCATCTTGGCGAGCAATATTAGCGACTATTCATCAAGCTCTAGCTCAAAGCAATATTCGGTTGGGCGATGAAAAGTACAAATTCCATGTGGGCATAGGCGTAGCTGGATGCGAAGTTGCCTCACAACTGGAAGATTTTTGCAACGCATCTCATCCTTTTGCCACTTTAGTTGTAATACCAGACTCTTATGCAGCTTGCTTAGGAGCTCATTCTGGCAAAGATGGGGCAATTATTATAATTGGCACTGGTGTTGTTGGCTTTCAAGTTCAAGGGGATAAGACACTACAAGTTAGCGGTTGGGGTTTCCCTCATGACGATCAAGGCGGTGGAGCGTGGCTAGGGCTTCGCGCAGTAGATATGACTTTGAAATGGCTAGATGGTCAAATTCAACAAGACTCTAAACTTTTTCATACTGTTTTCGAAAAATTCAATAAAGATTTAAACAAATTAATAGCCTGGGCTACCTCCGCTAACTCCACAAGTTTTGCTGAGATAGCACCTATAGTACTTCGTCATTTGGAAGACAAAGATCCTTTGGCTGTAGTTTTGATTCAAGAAGCAGCAAGAAATGTTGATCTTATTGGAGATGCTTTGGTAAGGCGTAGTGAAGGACAAAAAGCGCTTCCTTGTTCCTTATTTGGCAGCGTAGCACCTTTTGTTCAACCATGGTTGGGAGAATCTTTGCTCATGCGCATTGCTGAACGCGAAAAAGATGATACTCACGGTGCTATTTTGGCATTGAAACGTAAAATGATACAAGATGGCACTTTAAATAAAATAGGAGCTATAAGTTAATGACCAGTACGATAATGGAAGAAGAAACTCGAGGGGCTGCAGCTGCTATCAAAAAACAACTGCAAACCAATGAGCCAATTTTAGAAAAATTATCGGCTAAATTGCAAAAAAAATCCCCCGAATTTGCTCTTACAATTGGACGCGGAAGCTCAGATCATGCGTGCACTTATGCGAAATATATTTTGGAGACAGAAGCAGAGATTGTTACTGCCTCAGCCGCTCCTTCTGTTGTTACTATTTATCAAACCCGCTTGAAACTTGCTAAGGCTTTAGTTCTGGGGATTTCACAATCGGGAAAAAGTCCTGATATTTGTCAAGTCATGTCTAGCGCGCGTTCTGCAGAAGCTACTACTCTAGCTATAGTAAATGAAATAGACTCGCCTTTAGCAAAAGCTGCGGAATATGTGTTACCAATCTGTGCTGGAACAGAAAGAGCTGTGGCAGCAACTAAAAGCTATATCGCCTCTTTGGCTGCTGTAGCACATTTCGTAGCCAAATATACAAAATCTGAAAAATTGCAATTAGCTCTCGAAAAATTGCCATCCACTTTAGAAATAGTTCCAGAAAATGGTAGTCTGAATAGCATTATTGAAGAGTTCCAAAATGTTGATAGAACTTTGGTAATAGCTCGTGGGTTCGGCTTTCCCATTGCTCAGGAGGCTGCTTTAAAATTCAAAGAAACAGCTAAAATCCAAGCAGAAGCTTTTAGTAGCGCAGAATTTTTACACGGACCGTTCGCACTGATACGTAAAAATCACCCATTTTTATTTTTTATTCAAAACGATGCAAGCTTACAAGGAACTTTGGATCTTGCTAAAAAAATCAAAAAACTTGGCGGACGCGTGATTATGCTTGCTCCCGAAGATATAATCGCTAAAAATAAATTAACTGTTTTTGCAGATAAACTTGTTATTTTGCCATACAGCATAGACCCAATTTTAGACCCGATTGTGGCAATTCAAGCTTTTTATTTAATGGTGGCTAGACTTGCTGTTTCCCGCGGTTATAATCCCGATCAACCAGAAAATTTACATAAAGTTACGGAAACAACTTAAGAAAAATTATAAATTATGAATGATGAATTTTTCGATTAAAAACATGTCTATAAAATTTCTTTTAAAATCAATGAATTATAAAATTAAATTTATAGTTCATCATTCATAATTCATCATTATTGGAATCATCCTATGCCAGACAACACATTTTTACTTTCCGGATTAAATATTCATGCCGAAGCAGGGGAGTTGCCTCAAGGTAGTGCCTTACTCGTTAATAAAAAAATTCAGGGCCTTTACAGCGCGCAGGATGCATATCCAAAATCATTAACGTGCCCAGTTGTGCGGCTGCCTTGGAATTGGCATTTAATTCCAGGTCTCATAGACATTCATATTCATGGCTCGGTAGGAGTCGACGTAATGGATGCAGATCCTGCACACTTAGCAGTATTGAGCAAAGATATGCTACAAGACGGCGTCACGTCTTACTTAGCAACAACTATCTCCAGCAGCATACCGGATATAGAAAAAACCTTACAAGTTGTTCGGAATTATTACCAAAATCAACCAACAGATGCCGCTCATCTCTTAGGAATTAATTTAGAAGGCCCATTTTTGAGTCAAGCCAAAATAGGAGCTCATCAAAAAGAACACATTTTGCCAATTGATATTAATCTTTTTAAACACTGGCAAGAATTAAGCGGTCATTTGATTCGTATGACTACAATTGCTCCAGAAAAAGAAGGTGCTGTAGAATTTATCTCTTATTTACGCTTGAATAGTGTTATTGCGGCTATTGGACACACGGACGCCAATTACGATCAGGCTAATGCAGCGATTTACAGTGGGGCGTGTCATGCCACTCACTTGT
>JBAYJT010000034.1:0-16708 GCA_041664965.1 Gammaproteobacteria bacterium | reverse complement strand
GTGAAAAACTCAACAAGATGCCGTATATACGAACGTAACCTTAAAGTTGTTGTCAGATTTATTGTTAGTAACCCTTGACTAAGAGGCCGAGTCCATATACGTGTTTTTTACGGTATTGACAAATCCTCTCGTATCATATTGGTTCGTACTACGACCTTTGTATTTGGTTCGGGAATAGATTTTTTGGCAAGTTCTAAAGATTTTAAAAGCCAGGCCATATTAAGGCCTAAATTACGCATGGTTTGTACGCCCTCGGCATCTTTTAAAACTTCGCCTTTTTCCATGCCAAACCCCATATTCCAATAGCTAGAGCCTACAGTTATCATCTGGGCAATATCAAAATAAGCATTTAAAGAATGGAAAGTATGTACGGAACCCGCACGCCTTACTGCAACTACGCTTGCTCCCACTTTTCTTTTGAACATCCAGTCATTTGCGCAAGCAACTAAAGACGTGCGATCCATAAAAGTTTTTATTTGACCGCTTAAATCGGCACAATAAACTGGGGAGCCTAAAATAATGCCATCAGCGACAATCATTTTATCGAGCCATTCATTCACCGGGTCGTTTTTGAGCGCACAGTGCTTATTTTTATTAGCAAAACACTGTCCGCAGCTAATGCATCCCTGGATTTGTTTAGCTCCAACGTGTATTTCTTCGGTTTGAATGCCATGATTTTCTAATTCAGCAAGAACTAGGTGTAACAAAAGCGATGTATTACCGTCTTTTCTGGGGCTGCCATTAAAGGCTACTACTTTGATTGTCATAATTATTACTCCGGCTGTTCCATGTTTATACATCTATCTTTGCAAACTTTCGAAAGCAATAGATCTTTAAACTTAGTGCTATGGCTTAAGTCTGGTTGAACGAAAATACCCATAGGATCAGTGTTTTGTTCTAGAAGCATTTTCATGGCAAAGTAATCGCCATCACTATTTCCTGCATAGAAGACTAAGGGCTTATGGAAGCGTTTGATGAGTTGGCGGAGGACCAATTCTTTGCCGTAGTTGCCGACAGAGGAGCGCTGATTTTCATTGATTTCTTCTTTTAAAAAACGGTCATCGTAAACAGCAGAAAATTTGTAGGTTCCATTTTTATCTTGCCAAACTTTAGCGCCGTTGCCAGAGATAAAGCAGTTTTTAGAGAAATTTGGGAAGTTTTTTTGACTAGGAACACAAGCGGTCATGATGTGATAATTTAGTGAAGCATTGACGCCGCCTGGAGCGGTAATTAAATTTCCCAGATAATATGGATTGCTGCCGGTTACAATCCAAACAGTAAAGCCAGTGTCGGAAAAGCGCTGTACTAAATCGAGCATTTTGGTGAAGCCGTAGCGCGTTGGCGAATAATCTTTGATGTATTGTGTTATACCAAAGCGCATTTGGTCTAGGCTCATACCCGCTTCAAAAGATGCAATCTGCGCCACTTTGTCATAACCCATTGGGAAAAGTTTCCATGTATTATCGGTGGAGGAGGCTGGTTGGAAGACTTGGCCTTCTATGTAATCGTCTTGTCTTTTGATGTTATTAGCCTGTTCGTTTAGATTACCTTGGCCAGTTTTGAAAGATGGGAAGAGATAGGGATATTTACTTAAGTGATTGGCAGCCCAATAATGCCAAACTGATTGGCAGGAGCGAGTTTCTTCTGGCTTTCCTGGAAGAGGAATGTGTTCGTCATACAAAGTTCCATCCCAATCAAAGGCCGCAAGACCTTTTTGCGGATGCTTCGCGATAAAATCTTCAAATTTATTGAGAGTTGCCACTTGATCACTTTTGCTGCAATCCCAATGTGGATATAGCTTGCAGATGTTTTCGGCATTGGCTGCCTCTGTTAGCAAAGCGAATGCTGCAAAGATCATAGAAAATATTATTTTTTTACGCATAAAAACCTCTCGCACCAAATTGTTAAAATTTCCTAGCTTGCTCCAATTGTACTCTAGCTTCGCTATCATAGCCTAGAAGCATATAGATCTTAGCTCGTGAGCGATAGGCGTCAGATAGATGGCCGTTTTTGGCTTGGGCCATAGATAGCATCCCGTAGATTAAAATGTCATCATCTAGGTTCTCTGTTTGCGCTTTTAAGAAATTTTCAGCTGATGCATATTGTTTGGAATCTAAAAGAGCTGATGCATATTGGATTATGACTGGGTAAGAATCGGGATGTTGATGTAAAAGTTTTTGGCTGATGGCAAACTCTGCTTGGGTGTCATTGGTTGCCATTTTGAGTTCGGCCAATGTTAGAGGATAGATGATCTCCGTTGGGTTTGTTGCACTTAAGTTTTGCAAAATGTTTTCGGCTTCTTTGTATTTAAAATTCCGCATAAGAGTAAGCGCATAGCCATACTTAGCCGCAGTTGCACGCTTGGGATTTTGGCTAGTAAAAGCTCTTTGGAAATTTTTAGCATTTTGATAGGTATTTTCACTCGTCAAAGCTTGGAGACGAGCCTTGGCTAAATAATAGTTGAGGCTTTCTGTATAATTTTTTTTAGGATATTGAGCGGCACGGCCTTTGGCATCGGCGATGCGGTCGGGAGTTGCTGGGTGATCTAATAAAATAGGTGGAATATTACTTCCAGCGCCTAGGGACAGCTGCGCTAAACGTTCGAAAAAACTCGCCATGGCATTAGGATCGAAGCCGCTTTTGTAAAGAGTTTGCATACCAACACTATCGGCTTCTTTTTCGTAACTTCTAGTAAGATTAGTTTCGTATTGGCTAGTGCCGGCCATAGCGGCCAACATAGCTCCAGTTCCTAAATTTCCCGATGATCCAGATTTAGATGCAACAGAACTTAAAGCAATAGCAGCGGCAATAGCGGCTAGTTGTGGTAGAGCCATAGATTCAGCTTGTTGCATGCCGCGTAGAATATGCTTTTGAATGACGTGAGAAGATTCGTGTGCTAGGACAGAAGCAAGTTCGTGTTCTGTATTGGTGGCTAAGATAAGTCCAGAATTTACTCCCACATATCCGTCTGGGCCAGCAAAAGCGTTTATATCTGGTGATTCCACAACAAAAAAATGAAACCTTTGGTTAGGGTTTTTGCTGTGGTTTATTAAACGCTGCCCAAGTGTTTGTATGTAATCATTGATGATTGGATCATCTATCAAAGTAAAATTGGCGCGTATTTCGCGTAAGAATTGCTTGCTTAGTTCGTGCTCAGATGGCGGCAGGGATTTGGCGTTGGCGCTAAGGGGGAGGCATAATGCCAAAATTATGGGTAAGGTTTTTGAAATAATCCTACGAAACATGTTTATGCCCGAAAAATTATGAATGATGAATTATGAATTATGAGTTTTTTTTGGAATCTATTTTACAAAAATTTATCTTGGGAAAACATAAAAACCTAAGATTCTTATTTTATTTTCTAACGCTTTGATTTATATGAATTTCATGTAGACATGTTTTTTAATGAAATCTTCCTTAAATTCATCATTCATAATTTATAATTCATAATTGAGTTGAAGTGCCAAGCGCAAACCATCCAACACTAAATCAGGTAAGATGATATCGTAGACTTTTGCCTCTTGGAAGAGATATGAGAAACCACCGGTTGCAACTATGACTGGTTTTTCGTTGTGGAAGGCTTCTTTAGTGAAATTGGCACAAAGTTCGCGAATAGCGCCAAGATGTGAAAAATATAGACCGGACTGAATGCTGTCTACGGTGTTGCGTCCAATAGCAGCTTTAGGTTCTAGAATTTCTACAGTTGGAAGTTTGGCGGTTCCACTTTGCAAAGATTCCATGGCAATTCTAATGCCTGGCATGATGGATCCGCCTAAATAGCGTTTATCAGCTGTGATGGCGCAAAGTGTAGTTGCCGTGCCCATGTCGATAATAATTAGATTTTTTTTCGGGTAGAAATTTACCGCGGCAATTGCAGTGGCAATGAGGTCAGCACCAACTTCTTGTGGATTATGTGTTTGAATTTTTAGGCCAGTTTTGACTCCAGCTTGTAAGAAAAATGGGTCGATAGAAAAATATTTACGACAAGCTGCCCGCAGCGAATAATCTAGATTTGGAACTACTGAACAGATAGAAATCTGCTTGATTTGTGTGGGATCTAAGCCGTTTTCCCTTAAAACTTGGCGCAGGAAAAGACCGGTTTGATCGGAAGTATGAGTATTTTTGCTGGCATAACGAAAGCGTAAAGTAATCTTATCACCTTTCCAGACTCCACCGAAAACATTAGTGTTTCCAACGTCGAGGCAGAGGATCATTGTTATGTGGCCTCAACAGCAGGTGGTGCAATAGAAACGGTTGTCGCAGAATATGCAGGAGGAGGTGTGAAAACTATGCTGTTTCTGCGAGGGGATGAAGGTGGGGAGGGTGGTGGAGAAGAAGTTTCTACAGGGAAAATACTAAATCTACGTTGAGCTACTGGAGTAGTTGGTGGTTGATTGTGTTTATGAAACATTCCACTTGAATTTGCTGTTTTGTTAACAGAATTCGTTGGTGTGGCTGGTTGCTGCTGCAAAGCCCCTTGTATTTGCACAGTTGATTGTGGGATCTGAAGGGGTTCCTGCGGTGAAGGGTTTGTCGATTGTTCTTGCAACGATAATCCCATTAAGGGGAGTCTTTTATCAAGCATTTTGTTTATAACTGAATTACCAAGATTGTATAGCCCATCTATGACATTTGGATTTCGTTGGCTATCTTGCTGTATAGCTTGTGTGAGTTGTGCGGTTATATCGATACCGGTTCTTGCTCCAAATGCGTACCAAGGTTTGTGATCTTTGCCATCGAACATACGAAGCAAAAGATTCTCCAAATTGGCTTGATTTAAGGGAGCATCGTACTTATTGGAAAGGTGGAGGTATATATGTGAGAGGATACTTTGCACATCTTGAGTATTCAATTCTACATATTTCATTAAATCATAGTCTTTGAAAAACATGAAAGCTTGTGTTCCTGAGGGGTCTTGTCTAAGGGCATCGAAAAAACACTCCTTAATGAATTCACTTTTACCTTTTGGAGTTGCTTTTTTGAGTTCACCGTTTAGTAAGATTAGGATTTCTTTTTTGTCTCCATTGAACTTTGACCTTGGTGTTTCAGGTGCAGTGTTATCTTTTGTTAATTCTGAGATCTTTGGAGCAGGTGATTGTCTTGGCGATTCAGGAATAGGAGTTTTTGTTTCTTGTGGAATAGAAGTAGTTTCTTCCGGAATCGTAATTGGAGTTGGTGGCAGAATTGGTAGCGGTTGATCAATGTCAAGATTGTCTAATTCAGCTTGAGCTGAAGTATAAGCCGCACTTGGCGTTACTGGCGTTCCTACAATTATAGGCGTGTGGGCTTGTCGAGGCGGAATTCCAAAAAAATCATGCAAATCCTCTTCTGCGGGTGGTGGTGTTGTAGGGAATGTAAAATCAGAATAGTACGGATCTTGAGGCACAACAGGTTTTTTTATGTTAAACAAACGCTTTAGGAATTCAACCATAGTTACAACCTCGCTCTCAACTTGTA
The DNA here is from genome assembly GCA_041664965.1 of Gammaproteobacteria bacterium. GTDB lineage: Bacteria > Pseudomonadota > Gammaproteobacteria > UBA9339 > UBA9339 > JBAYJT01. The sequence goes on along the minus strand of JBAYJT010000034.1, from coordinate 11,251 downwards.
AACCCTTACTTACACAACTGCGCATCCGAGCGAGTCGAAATTCAACTCTGTGATCCGATTATAGCAAAATTTTTTCGGATAAGTGAAAGTTTTTTCTGTATTTTTGCAAAATCATTTTTCCTTAAGTTAATCTTATAGATCGTGTACATTTTGGCGCAATGTTGTAAGATTGTGTTTTATTTTTTAAAGGTCGAGGTCTAAAATTCAAAAAACCATTTTGTTTTTATAACTTATTGATTTATAATAAAAACGTGTAGACATGTTTTTAAGAAAATTATGAATTATGAATTATGAATTATAAATTATGAATTATGAATGAGTGGGTTTTGTGATTTTTTAAATTATGGCGCAGAAGAAAAAAGAAAAGATAAAAGACAAAGTAGTTGCAGAAGAAGAAATATCTTTTTTGCATAGATTTGTTCGCAGTGGATCGCTGGCGCTTTCTAGTTTGCTTTTAAGTGCTATGATTTTGTTTGGCTGCGTTTATTTTTACTTGTCTTGGCGCTTGCCAGATGTAGCCCAACTCAAAGATGTGCACCTCCAAGTACCGCTCCGAGTTTATACTAGCGATGGCAAATTATTGGGTGAATTTGGCGAAAAACGACGTATTCCAATTACCATCGACAAAGTTCCTAAAGATTTAATCAACGCGGTTTTAGACACAGAGGATCAGCGTTTTTATGATCACCCTGGTGTTGATTTTATTGGCTTGGTTCGAGCTGCTAAAACCGTCTTTGCTACCGGAAGAAAAAGCCAGGGAGCGAGCACCATTACTATGCAGGTGGCGCGCAATTTCTTTTTGACTAATGATAAAACCTATACGCGTAAGCTAAACGAAATCATGTTGGCGTTAAAAATTGACCAGGAATTTAGTAAGAAAGAAATTTTAGAACTCTATTTGAATGAAATTTATTTAGGTCAACGCTCCTATGGTATGGCAGCTGCTTCGCAAGTTTATTATGGCAAAAATCTGCAAAACTTAACTGTGGCTGAGATGGCTATGTTAGCTGGTTTGCCGCAGGCTCCTTCGCGGGCTAATCCTATTGCTAATGTTGAAAGTGCACTGGACAGGCGTAATCATGTTTTAGAACGTATGTATGACAGTGGACACATTAACTATGCCACTTACCGCGCTGCTATTGCTGCGCCAAATACGGCGAGCTATCACGAAAGTGTTGCCGAAGTACAAGCGCCTTATGTAGCAGAAATGGCAAGGCAAAATATGGTGCAGCAGTTTGGCGAAGATGTTTGCGATTTAGGTTACAGCGTTTACACCACCATAGATTCACGTTTGCAAGAAAGCGCTAACCGATCTTTGCGAAACGGCATTTTAGCTTATGAAAAGCGCCATGGATATCGAGGTGAGGAGACGAATTTAGGTACGCCTAGCAAAGAAAATATGCGTGATTGGCGCAAAAAATTACAAAGTTTACAAATTATAAATGGTCTTTTACCGGCTGCTGTTATAGCGCGAAATGATTCTACTATAACGGCTCTTTTAGGAAATGGTAGTGTAGTTACAATGTCGCGCGATAAAGTGCGTTATGCATCGAGTGTTATAAATTTACAGTTAGGCGATGTGATTCGACTACAAAAAAATGCTGATGGAGTATGGGAGCTTTCTCAAGTTCCACAAGTAGAAGGAGCTTTGGTAGCTTTAAATCCTTGGGATGGTGCTGTTTTATCTCTAGTGGGCGGGTTTTCTTATAATAAAAGCAGTTTTAATCGTGCGGTTCAGGCGGACAACCCAGCTGGGTCGGCGTTTAAGCCATTTATTTATTCAGCAGCTTTAGAAAAAGGCTTTACTTTAGCTAGTGTTGTAAATGACGCGCCTATTGTAGTAAGTGATGTGCCAGGTAATTTGTGGCGTCCGCAAAATGACAATCAACGCTTTTCAGGGCCCACGCGTTTACGTGAAGGCTTGGTCAAATCGCGTAACTTAGTTTCCATTCGTCTTCTGCAGTCTATTGGCTTATCTTACGCTCGCGAATATGTGCTGCGCTTCGGCTTTACCCCTAATGAACTTTCCCCTGGACTTTCCCTAGCTCTAGGTGCGACGAGTATTAGTCCAATGCAATTAACTGCAGGTTACGCAACTTTTGCTAATGGGGGTTATAAAATTACGCCATATTTTATTAAAACTGTGAAAGACCAAGATGGTCAGGTTGTCTTCTCTACTAAAGTAAAAACTGCGCCAGAAACAGCCGAAAGAACCATTAGCCCACAAAATGCTTATCTTATGACAGATGCTTTGAAAAATGTGATATTGAGCGGTACTGCTACTAGTGCAAGAATTTTAAATCGCGATGACGTGGCTGGTAAAACGGGAACTACCAATGAAGAGCGTGATGCTTGGTTTTGTGGTTTTAATGGTGATATTGTAACTGGTGTATGGATTGGTTATGACAGGCCGCAATCACTTAATGAACATGGTGGGGATGTGGCATTACCGGTTTGGACTGAATTTATGGGAGAAGCTTTGAAAGATAAGCCTGAGCACTCCATGCCCGAGCCAGACGGTATTGTTAAGATGCTTATCGATCCGCATACAGGGCTAAAAGCTTATCCCAATCAGCGTAATGCTATTGTAGAAAAATTCATGCGCGATACAACGCCCAAAGCTAGCGCTCCAGTTAGTGAACCATCGCCTTATAACGATAGCGATCAGGGCAGTACGGATGTTTTTAATAGTGGTCCTGCTAGTGATGATTCTTCAGAAGTTCCTAAAACTGCAGAGCCAAATTCTTCGGCTCCACCAGTTCCATCTTCTAAACCTGTAGCTCCCAAGCCAACCCCAGCCAAACCTAAGTTTCCTGGTATGGCTACTGTTGAAGAAATAGAGCGGAAAGTTCTTAATGCGAAGCCAAAAGCAGCCATGCCGCCAAAAGCAGCGCCAATTCCAGCTGCTCCTACTTCGATTCCTAAAGCTCCAGCCAGTTCTGGCGATAGCGAGCCGTTGTTTTAAATTATGTTTACAATTAGGTGAGTGCCTATTAGGTAGATACCTAATAGGTAGTTGACTAATAGGCGTCTACCTAATATAATACTTTTTGTAATATTTTAAAAAGAGGGTGATTAAATGGTAGATGTAATAGAAAACTATTTTCCACAAGGAATTGCAGCTGGTAATGCTTTTATAGGTAGACAAAAAGAAATGGAATGGCTGATGAAAAATATCCAGGTCGGTCATCATACGCTGCTTTTGGCGCCTAGGCGGTACGGTAAAACTAGTTTGGCGATTAACACAATAGCCAAATTACACATTCCTTCTGTAGAAGTAAATTGTTATTTAGCTTTGTCTGCTAGTGCTGTTGAAAAGAAAATCTTGGTTGCAGTCCAAACTTTGTTAAAGCAAATAGTTGGAAAACCAGAAAAAGTTCTGACAACTGTTCAATCTTTTCTTAAAAAGGGTAAAAAGCGCTGGACGTTGGGTTTTAAGGGTATAGCAGGAGTTGAAATTATTCCAGATTCTTCGGAAGATTATCCTGAAAATATTTTAACATCCTTAAATCTTTTAGATGACATTTTGGAGTCGAAAAAGAAGCAGGCTATTATTTTTATTGATGAAATACAAGAAATAGATTCTTTGGAGGATAGTCGGCAAATCGAAGCAGCTATACGCCAATTTGCACAGCAATCCAAGCGGTTAGTTTTTATATTTTCAGGTAGTAATCGTCGTCTTTTGACCCAGATGTTTGATGATCGGCTAAAGCCTTTATATGAGCTTTGTGATCGGATTATTTTGGATAGAATAGAGGAAGAAGATTATCGGCATTATTTAAATTATGTGTCTAGAAAGATTTTTAAAAAGGATTTAGCTGACGATGCTTTTAAGAAAATAATTGAATTGAGTGAAAGACACCCTAAACGCATTTACAACCTTTGTTTTTACCTCTGGAGAATTTGTGAAGAAGCTGGCAAGACTCCCAACGCTGATGACGTTGCTGCAGCTTGGGATGTTTATTTGAAGCAGCGCTTGAAAGATACTGAATATCATCTTAATAAGTTGAGTTCTGGGCAGTTAAAAGTTTTAACTTTACTTGCTATAGGTTCGGTCAGTGAAGTAACTGGTCAAATAGCTCAAAAGAAAGTTAACATGTCAGGACCTTCCATTGTTCAGGCTCTGCAGATTTTGGAGGCAGCGGATTATATTGAAAGGAATGCATGTGATACCTATAGAGTTGTTGATCCTCTTATTAAAGATATTTTAGCAAAATACGAAATTTATAATCTCAACTAGAGAGAACAATTTTCATTGAGACGAGTTTATGGCGTTAGTAAATAAAAATGAAATACTTAGGGTGGCTAAGCAAGATAGAGAAACACTTATGCAGGTTCTTTAGCAGCCGCCATTGCCAAGTGAGCGTTTGATTAAAGCTGTAGAGCGTTATAGGAAACGAGTAATAGTTAAGATGGTGAACTATTAAAAGAATTGAACAATTGATAGCTCGGTTCTGGGTTCTGTTATTCTACACGACACAGCATCGCCAAATGGCACATCTGGCATGTTTTTGCGCCGTCTTTGGGATTTACTTCAGCTTTGCCAGAAAGGAAGTCTTTGGCGAGATTGGTTAAAGTTTCTTGCCATTTTTTCTTAACTTGCAGCCAGGTTAAATGTTCAAAACCATCTTTTTTGTATAATTTTTCTAAATCATAAACTGCTTTAATCTCGCTTGCATGTTGTGTTACGCCGACAAAACCCATATTGTTTAAATTTATTTTGCCGATAAGAAGTCCCGTGGCGGCTTCGTTGATGGCTAAGGAATAAAGCGGGAGTTGAGCAGAAGTAGGGCGCTCGTCTTGCCAGTCACGCCAATAAGCTTCGCTTCCTGGGATATTTTTGCCAGTTTTATAATCGATGATAACAAGGCTGCCATCGCTTAAGCGGTCGATGCGATCGATGCGTAAATTTAACGTAAGTTCATCTAGCTTAAGCGTAGTTTTGGTTTCTAGACTATGAATATTAAAGTCTGGACGCAGTTTTTCGTGTCCTAACCAAAAAGTGATTAATCGCGTTAGACAGATAAACTCATTTTCTAGGAAAGCCATGTTTTCTGAATATTCTTCTTTGTGAGAATAAGCTTCCAGGGCTCTTTCTGTACGTGTTCCCACTAAATTTTTCAGCTCTGGATCGCTAAGCTGAATTAATTTTTTTTGTGTGTTTAGTTCACGCCAAATGCTTTCTAAAATTTTATGAATGAGCTGACCACGTGTGAGTTTACTTATGCCAAATTCTGGTTCTTCCAATTCTTTAGCATGCAAGCGGTGTTCGGCGAAAGCGCGGAAAGGGCAGGCGGCTTGATTGCTTAAGATTCTCTCGCCGCCAGAAATTTTTTCGTCTGGAGCTACAGGGGGAGCATTTGTTGACAAAGCCTCAATGGTATTACGTTTAGCATAAATTGCTTCACGACGCGATTGGAATGGGCTTAAGGTTAGTTCTTCTGAAGTAATTTTTGTAGAGTCCCGAAAAAAGTGGCTGACTTGGAGTTCACGTTCCTCGTCTACATTAGTGTAGCTTACGATAATTTCTGAGCTGCTTCGCAAGAAACGTCCCGTTAATTTTTCAGCAAATTGCCATTCTTGCTCCAAACTGGCGTGTCCGAAAATTTGTTTTTTTTGTAAGTGTAAAGCTAAAAATTGATTAGGGTGAGCGCCAGCCGGCCAGCTTTCTTCATCCATTCCTAAAAGCCAAATCTTATCAAAGTTAATGCCAGCAGCCTCCAGCGCGCCTAAAATCTGTAGTTTCGCATCTTTTGGTTGCTCGGGCTGAAACTGAGTTTTCATAGCGAGATATTTAATAGAAGAAACGGCTTCCCCATAAGATAAAAGCGGCATAATCGAATCATATTCGGCAAAGCTATCTAGAAGCTGATTCCATCGTTTTACAACTTGAAACTCTTCGCTGTTGAGGGGGGAAGACGCGATTAAATCACGGAAAATTTGTATCCAAGCGCTGGGCGGGAGTTTTTTATGGCGGTTAGATAACAAGAATTGCATTTGATTTTGCAACTCATTGAAAAATAAAGAATTCGCGTAGACATGTTTTTCTGGGTTTTCTTGTGGTAAACCATCCGGATTTTTAGAGGTAGAGGGGTTTTGGGACGAAAGTGAAAAAAGTTCTTTCCACGTGAATTTCCGTTTTTTAGATTTACGTAAGATATCTTCCAGTAGAGACGCGATTAATCGCGTCTCTAGTAATCGCGTCTGTAATAAAATTTCCTCTAGTTCTAGATATTCTTTGTTACCAAGAGAAAGAATTTTAAGTATTGCCGTGATTAGTGGATAAGTCCCAAGCGGCTTTCCAAGTGATATGTTATAAGAAGAGGGATCTGGAAAAACTTCGCCTAAAATAGCCTTTATTTCGTCTTGATAGAAAGAAAGCTTCGGGACAATGCAGCCAATGTTAATTTCGGGATTTTTTTCGATCGTAGCTTTAGCCCAGCGCGCCATAGTGAGGATTTCTTCTTTGGAATCGGAGAAACTTAAGACACGTGGGGAAGCAATATCTGCATTGGATTGTGGATCGATTTCTGTAATTTGATAATCGTGTTTTTGTAAAATTTCACAAAGTGATCTCCAAAGCGGCGGTAGGTAATCAAATCCAACTAAAAAGATGTTTTTTTGTATTATATTAACTTCTTTTTTTTCTAAAGCTTCTGTGATGACAGTAGCCAGAGACGCGGTTTCTACGAAATTCTTTTCTAGTTTACGCCGTGTAAATTCTTCCGCCCAAGCGATGAAAGCGTATTGATTTTCATTGTTGGCAAGTGCTTTAACTTCTTCTATAGTGATTTGATTTTTAACGAGAAAATCCCAAGCTTCTTGGCTTTTTTCGGCTAGAAAAGAAATGTTGATCAAGGCGTCATTAAAACTAGATTTTTCAATAATATCTTGCCATATGAATAGTTCTGGTTCGGGGGGTAAATAAGTAATACCAGGCAGTTCTTTGCTTAAATTAGTAAGCCAAATGGAAAAAGGTAGAATTGATGGATTTCCAGTACTTAGAGAGCCTAAATGGAGTGTCAGCCTGTTGTTTGGGGTTAAGACTAGTGTAAATTTCTGGTCAAGAGTTTGCCAAGGTGTGGAGATCATGATTTTACCAGTTTTCTTCGACTATTTCGCTTTAGCATGCTTGTATTGATAGACGAAATCCAAGCGCATTTAACAATACTCCAAAAGTTTGTAACTTTGGATTGCCACGAGCCGATAAAGTTTTGTACAGGCTTTCGCGATTTAGTTTGGTTTGTTTGGAGAGTTTGCTAATTCCGCCGCGGGCTTCAGCTACATTTCGCATGGCCAGTAATAATGCTTCTGTGTTGTTATCCGTTTGATATTCTTCGAAAGCGGCCTGCAAATACATCTCGGCCTCTTTGGGATTACTGCGTAAAGAATTAATTAGCCACTCATGATAATCAGCTGTTCTGGTTATGTTTTTTGTTTTTTTAGTAGATGTTTTCAGGGGCATTGGATTATTCCTCTATATTTCTATAATCTTGCATGTGGTTATATGCGTTTTCGATATCCCTTTTTTGTGAGCTTTTATTTCCGCCTAATAGCAGTAAAACAATATTGTTTCTGCGTTCTGTAAAATATATTCGATAACCAGCTCCAAAATGTAGTCGTAGTTCGATTAATCCTTGGTGAAGTATCTTGTGATCACCCATTTGACCCAGTGTAAGTCTATCCAGACGCTGTCTTATTCGAATCCTTGTTTGAATATCTAATTTGTCGAACCATCTTGTAAAAGGTATTTTTCCACTTTCGGTGCGATAAAACTTTAAAGTTTTTAGCATAATTTTAAAGCCTTTGTATTGTAGCGTGAAGGCTACGTTTTTGTAAATAAACTTTCAGATTATTATTTTGTCAGCAAAAAAATAACTGGCAATACCGTGTTTTTTACTGTATTGCGCTAAAATGTTTATCTTGGTACACTGGAAGTGGGGTGGGGTGAAACAATTATGAATTTTGAATTATAAATCTAGTCTCTTTTCAAAAACATGTCTATAGGTTTTCTTTATAAATCAATTGGTTATATTTTTAAATTCAGTTTCATATCTTTCCTACATAATTTATAATTCATCATTCATAATTCATAATTATTCTTTAGGTTGTTTATGGCAGAACGCAGCAAACAAAATGGTTTAGATGTTTACACTATCGCGAGTTCAGATGGTGGAACGCGCATGAGCTTTGTGCCGGCGAAGGGCGGAGTTGGTTCGTCCTTAATAATGACTCAAGCTGGCAAAGAGCGCGAACTTTTGTTTCAGCATGAATATTTTTGGGATCCGAAAAGCTTAGATTTGCCAGGCGGTTGGCCGTTTATATTTCCTATTTGCGCTCGCATTGAGAGACAAGGCAAGGAAGGCGATTATCTTTATGATGGGCGCATTTATAATCTGCCAATTCATGGCTTTTCCTCAAGAATGCCGTGGCAAGTGAGGGACATGAAAAACAAGGATCAGATTACTTTAGGTTTCACCGACAATTCTGCCACGCGTGAAGTCTATCCGTTTAATTTTGATATTGAACTTACTTACAAAATTGCACGAAATTCGCTAATTTGTGAGCAAACTTACACCAACACTGGTTCTAATGCTATGCCGTATTACGCTGGTTTTCATCCTTATTTTTTAACGCCTTCGGTAGGTCAGGGTAAAGAAAGAATCCTTTTAAATTATCGCCCTGTGCGCCATTTACGTTATAACGAGCGTTTGACGGATATTGTTGGTGAAGACCCACTTTTTCCACTGCCGATTGCAGTTACAGATTCACGTGTACATGAGCAACTAGTGATTTTGGGTGATCATAAGGTTATTACGCTGCAATATCCAGATGCTTTGAAACTTAATATGGAAGTGACCGGTAAAGTAGATAAAAATATGTTTTCTTATGTACAGGTTTATAGCCCGAGCGATCAGCCGTTTGTTTGTGTGGAACCGTGGATGAGTTTTCCCAATGCGTTAAACTCTGTATTTGGTGTAAGATGGCTTAAGTCGCATTCTAGCGAAAGTGCGATTTTGAAACTTTGGGTTTGAGAAAATTATGAATTGTGAATTATAAATTATGAATTATAGAAAAACATGTCTATAACAATTCCTTATAAATCAATATGTTATAAATTGAAGTTGGGTTTTGCAAGTTTCTATGTTTGTTCATAGCAAGTTCTAGTAGATTGAATTCCAAAAAGTTCATCATTCATAATTCACAATTCATAATTGATTAAATTGATTAAAATGAGGTCGTTATGCGTCTTTCTAATTTTGAAATTGGTATGGATAAGCCGCTATTTCTGATAGCAGGCCCTTGTGTGCTCGAATCAGAGCAGCTTGCCATGGATACAGCAGGGAAACTTAAAGAAATCACCACACATTTGGGCATGAATTTTATTTATAAAAGTTCTTTTGATAAGGCTAATCGTTCTTCGCATGAGAGTTTTCGTGGTTTAGGCTTAGAAAAAAGCCTCAAGATTTTAGAATTAGTAAAGACCAAAATGGGTGTTCCTATTTTGGTTGATGTACACGAAGATACGCCTTTAGAAGAAGTTTCTTCCGTAGTCGATGCCTTGCAAACACCAGCCTTTTTGTGTCGCCAAACCAATTTTATTCAGCGCGTAGCTAAGCAAAATAAGCCGGTAAATATTAAGAAAGGCCAATTTTTATCGCCCTGGGAAATGAAAAATGTTGTTGCCAAAGCGCGCGCCGTGGGCAATGAGCAAATCATGGTTTGTGAGAGAGGTTTTTCTTTTGGCTATAATAATCTAGTTGTTGATATGCGATCTTTAGCTATTATGCGCGACACTAATTGCCCTGTGATTTGTGATGTAACACATGCCGTGCAGCTTCCTGGGGGACTTGGTAACGCCACCGGTGGACAGCGCGAATTTATTCCCGTTCTGGCCCGCGCCGCTGTAGCTGTTGGTATAGCTGGTATTTTTATGGAAACTCATCCCAACCCAGATAAAGCCTTGAGCGATGGTCCCAATTCCTGGCCGCTCGATAAAATGCCAGAGCTACTCGAAATTTTGCGTGATTTGGATGGTATAGCCAAAAATTTATAATTTTACGAACTAGGCCGCGGGCTTTCTTGTGTAGCTGCTTCATTAGCAGGAGTTGTAGGTGTACCCGTCGTCGTTTGTGGTTGGCTAAATAAAGTGCTTGGTGTGGTAATACCCGAAGAACTCGCAGGCGCAATTTTCGCGGTCTTCGCAGTATCATACAGATAAGGAGCAAGGTGTTCATGGCATAAAATCTTGCATGCTGTAAGCTTGTCTCCAGCAGACCTTAAGTGGTTTGCTGCAGTTTCTAGTGGATAGGTACTTGCGGCTTGCCATTTACTAATTTCTGCCTTAATTGCTAGCACTTCTTCCGTTAATTTTTTAGGGAGAATGTCTTTAAGCTCTGTATAGTCTAAGAATTCCAAAATCCTATCTACACATCTTAATAGCAGAGAAAGGTAAGGAGGTGGATCTGTTTTAAAATTAAGATTTTTCTTTCCACCAGCTAGAGTCTTAGCAAAATCATTTCGGGTCATAACCATGAATATGAGCAATATTGCAAGATGTTCATGAAGTTTTGGCATAAGTGACTCAAGGTCGATCATAGAAGATTCTGAGGAAGATCCACCAGCAGTAGATGTACTAGTTGTTGTTGTATCTTCATAAAGTTTCGGCATACTCCACTTTTCAAGCGATGTTTCAAAAGATATTATCTTGTTTATTGCGTCTTCTAGCGAATGGGTATTTGGGTTTTTCCATTTATTAATTTCAGTACTAAATTCTTTTACTGCTTCTGTTAATTCTTCAGGGAACATGTTCGTATGTTCTAAGAACTCCTGCATCATTTCTACGCACAACAGTAGCGAGGGGAAGAAATTACGTGAATTTTTTGTTACATCAATTTTCGTGCATCCACTAGCCTTGGCTGTACTAAAATCTGCTAGGACTGCGTCTAGAAATGTAAATAATATTTCAAAATCCAGCCGAATATTCTCACGAACTTGTGCGCTAGCTACAGAGAGTTGTTGTTGCATAAAATACTCCCAAATTGTTTTAAATCATTGTCTAAAATTAATAGCGCTATAATAGCACAATTTGTAAAATAAATCATTAAGGTTGTATTAAATACATAATTGGTCGTTTGTAACTCCCCAGGTATCTAATAAAAACAACTAAACAGCCACGAAGTGGCAAAATAAGATAGCCCAGCCTAAGCGAGCTAGCGAGCGCAGGGCTGGGTGAATAGAATATAGAATT
>JBAYJT010000033.1:0-17887 GCA_041664965.1 Gammaproteobacteria bacterium | reverse complement strand
TCACAAACAGCTTCGGCGGCGGTGGTGGAACAAACGATGAAGGATAAGTACTTGACGATGACGACGAAGAAACCGGAGACGCAGTAGGTGTCCGCAACTGCCATAATGCCCGAATGAACACTTCAAGATAACCATTCGCCATGGGCGTTTCCATTATTTTCTCATCGAAGCATATTGCATCATTACCATCAACCTTTAAAGTCTGCACATACGAAATTAAAACATTTTTGCATCTATTAATTCGCTCCTTATAATGAGCCATTTTAAGCAGAACCAGCAGTCTCTGCTTGTTTTCTTCTGTATCAGGTGTTGGCAAACTGAGTATCACACTAGGAGCAAATAGCACCAAAAAATCATCTCGCTCAAACCAGTCACTTAGCCAAGCCTCAGCCCCTGCTTGCGTTGCTGGATATTTTGTTTCCACGCTCCCCCAAAACAGCATCGGTGGTGGTGGAACAACCGATGAAGGATAAGTACTTGAAGATGACGAGGAAGATGGAGACCCAGAAGATCTCGGCGGCGTTGTCCTACCAGGTGGTAATGCTGGGGTAGAAGTTGACGATGACGAAGATCCTGGGTGCACAGAAGGTGTTGACGACGTTGGAATAGGAGCGTCGTATATAGCTTTCGGCACTGAAATTTCCAGAATTTCCGGGATTTCACCCTCATTCACTGGTAGTTGCGCAACATTTGGGTCCAAAATTTTCATTACTTCACCTAACGCACGACCGTACTTTGCTATGTTAGGATTGCTATTAGTTGCAAAAGCTATTTTATAGCAACCTGTTTCCTTATCTTCCCAGAACAACTGTAAAGTCTCTCTTAATTCACGTATGTAGCTCATCATTGCCGCAAGGGTTCGCGAATTGTTAATAGGTTGTATAGGTTCTTCTAGATTTTGCGGAAAAGTGGGTGACAAACAAGCAGCAAACAGCGCTAAATGAACTCCATCCTCTTGCATAAAAAATTCCTTTAGCCATTTTTTTACATCTTCTATCAATTGTGCTTGCTGCATTGCCGGTGATGCTTGCATTTTATTCTCCACTATTTTGAATGATCTACATATGTGGAGTAGTATAGCAAGCAATTATTAAGAGAATATGAAACAAACCTTCAGAACCCAACTTAAATTCTCAAGTCATTGATTTTAAAAGAAAACGTATAGACATGTTTTTTGTAGTTAATACAGGCATGCCTGTAGACTACAAGATTTTGAGACCCAAGAAATCCCAAATCTTACGATCCATCAGCTGGCTGGGAGAAACATTTTGGATAGCCCGTAGAATATTACTTGGAACTTTGGGATTATCTAAAGCTAAATCAGCTATTAATTTGGCTACGCGCTTACGCATAAGATTTTCTTTAAATTGGCATGGAGAAGAAGAAACAAGCGGAAATTCGCATTCATTGGCATAGCCAATAATATCGCGCTCTTGGCAATAAGCTAGCGGCCTTATCACAATAAGTTTTTTGTCATCAGTCAAGAATTTAGGCGGCATGGAACGAAGAGCGCCATTGTAAAGCATAAACATCATGAGACTTACAATTAAATCATCACGGTGATGTCCCAAGGCTACTTTGTTAAAATTATTTTCACGAGCATAGCGATAAATCACGCCACGTCTGAGTCTTGAACAAAGTGGGCAATAAGAAAACTTAGATTCGGCGCCAACTTTATCGCGTACAATTTTATAAATATTTTCATGGATAACAGCGTGCGAAATGCCCTTTTCTTCTAGCCATTTGATAGCTTTTTCTCCGTCCCAACCAGGAAAACCCTGCTCAACCATAAGAACTGAAAGTTGAAAACGCGCGCAGGCTCTCATTTGCAAAAAACGCAAGATTTGGAGCATAACAAAGGAATCTTTGCCACCAGAAAGTGCGACTAATACCCGATCACCATTTTCAATCATTTTAAAATCATGTATGGCTTTGCCGGTGTAATGCAGGAGTTTTTTTTCTAGTTTGGAGCTGTTACTAATTGTGCTACCCAATGTGAGTCAAAAAATTATGAATTCTAAATTATGAATGATGAATTAATGATGAATTAAAGAGGAAATGGATTTAATTTTATAACTCATTGATTTAAAAGAAAATCGCGTAGACATGTTTTTATTAAAAACTCCTCTAAATCCACAATTCATCCTTCATAATTCATCATTCATAATTTATAATTTATAGTTCATCATTTTCTCTCTAAGACCTCATGACTGCGCATTAGCTCACCGCGATTACAAAAAGCAGCGAGCAAAGAAAGCTCGCCGCATAAGACAGTAGCTGCAGCTATGGCCGCCAAACGCTTGGAGTTTTCGCCTATAGGGCGCTTCTCTAAACAGCCTAAAGTTTTCAAATTTTCCTGTACGAAAGGCAAATCCTTACCATTACCGACCGTACCGACAATAATATTTGGCAAACTGACGGAAAAATATAGATCATTTCCTCGTAATTCTACATGTGTAATCCCTTGAGAACCCTCAACTATATTAGCTGCATCCTGCCCTGTTGCTAAATAGAAAGCCAAAAGCATATTAGCAAAATGCGCGTTAGCACTGCGTAAACTCCCAGCTAAAATCGAACCTAAGAGATTCTTTTTAATATGCAAATTATAAATATCTTTGGGGCTAACCCTGAGATGTTTTATGCAAAGCTCTTCGGTAATAGTTAGTTCAGCAACTACTGATTTGCCTCGTCCCAAAATGCCATTTACTGCCGAAACTTTTTTGTCGACACAATAATTGCCCGAAAGCGACACGTATTTTAACTGGGGATATTCTTTTAAAAGCCAATCCAGCACTTGCTCTGCGGCTTTGGTGACCATATTGTGCCCTGCCGCATCGCCGGTTGTTATAGCTAGGCGCAAATAAAGCAAATTACCAATCACCTCAGCATGATAGCTATGAAATTTAGCAAATTTACTACTTTTCTCGACCAATTCCTTCAGGTTTTCGCTTTTTCGCTGCAAATCCTTCAGAATATCAAACAAAGTTTGAGCACTATCCGCTTCCAGCAAAATAGAACGCGTCATAACATCGCGTAAAACAGTGGTTTGAATTCCATCTAATAAGCAAGACAAGCGCGCTACGCGTCCAACCGAGCGCCAAAGCGGGGTTTCATAAGTGGCTAAAGGGACATTAATTTCGAATATTTTCTTAGCAAAAACAATTTTGAGTGGGCCGACAAGACGTGTAGGAATAATAGTTTGTGACATAGAATGAATTGAATTTTAGTGCAAGAGTTTTGATATTAGAGGTATTACCAGATCCTCCTAGTCTGGATCTTACTTCAATCAAGGTTTTTTAGCAATACCGGGCTTTTCCATCACAACCGTACGATAAAAAACTTCACCTTGTTTAATCATGCCAATATCATCACGAGCGTGCGCTTCAATGGCTTCGCCACCTTGTTTAAGATTTTGAATTTCAGCCCGTAAATGGTTGTTTTTAGATTGCCAATCTTGATTAGATTTGTTTTGCTCAGAAATAAGATGGCGCAAACGCCAAGCTCCGGCTACGCCATCCTTGGCGAACCAAAGCCGATATTGAAACAATACCAAAACCCCTACTAAAAAAAACGTTAAAATTTTTAGAACGGTTTTTTTCATGCATTATTTCATTCTAGGAAAAGATTTTCTTCCAGCATACTTCGCATTATTCTGCATCGCAGCTTCGATACGAATAATCTGATTGTATTTCGCTACGCGATCGGTACGGCAGAGAGAACCAGTCTTGATTTGACCAACTCCCGTCGCAACAACCAAATCTGCAATAGTCGTATCTTCTGTTTCACCAGAACGATGCGAAATGACTGAAGCGTAATTGGCTTTCTTAGCCATATCTATTGCCTGTAAAGTCTCAGTTATAGTTCCAATTTGGTTAAGTTTAATCAAAATAGCATTAGCTATATGATTTTCAATACCTTTCTTGAAAATCTTGGTATTGGTTACAAACAAGTCATCGCCAACGATTTGGATCTTATCGCCAAGTTTTTCCGTCATTAATTTCCAACCTTCCCAATCACCTTCGGCAAAACCGTCTTCAATAGTGATTAAAGCTGGATATTTCTCAACCCATTTGGCCCAATATTCAACTAATTCGGCTGGAGTAAGCTTTTTGCCCTCGGATTTTAGATTATACAAACCATCTTCGTAGAATTCCGAAGCTGCAGCATCTAAACCTAAACAAATATCTTTACCTACTTTATAACCAGCGGTTTCAATAGCTTCGATAATAAACTGCAAAGCTTCTTCATTGGATTTGACGTTTGGAGCAAAACCACCTTCATCGCCTACGGAAACGCTTAAACCACGTTTTTTCAAAACTTTTTTCAAGGTATGAAAAACTTCAGCACCGTAGCGGATAGCTTCGGCAAACGTTGGCGCGCCAACTGGTAAAATCATAAATTCTTGAATATCGAGATTATTGTCAGCATGTGCTCCACCGTTGATAACATTCATCATTGGAACAGGTAGAACAAATGGACCTTCACCACCCAAATAGCGATAAAGCGGCAAGCCAGCATCGTTAGCAGCTGCCCTGGCAATAGCCATAGAAACAGCTAAAATAGCATTGGCACCAAATTTGCTTTTATTTTCTGTGCCATCTAATTTAATCATGATGTTGTCTAGTTCAGTTTGCTGTGTTGGATCAGCTCCTAATAGCGCATCGCGTAGTGGTCCGTTTACATTAGCAACAGCTTTCAAAACACCTTTACCCAAATAGCGCTTTGGATCTTCGTCGCGTAGCTCTAAAGCTTCGCGTGAACCAGTAGAAGCACCGGATGGCACGCATGCCAAGCCTCTTACGCCATTAGAGAGTATAACTTCCGCTTCAACAGTTGGATTACCGCGCGAATCTAAAATTTCGCGCCCTATGATGTCAGAAATGATAGTAGTAGCCATTAAAATACCTCAGATTTTTTTATTTGGAACGTTAGCGGGCGTATGCCCAAAAGAAATCGGCCGATATTATCCAGCAGAACGGCTGAAATTGAAAGAAAAAACTGCTCAAAAACCTGCACAGCAATATTCATTGACTCTCCATTTTGCTCTAAGCGCACGCCAGAACCCGCAACTATCTGGCCAACAGGATAAATATCGAACTGAAATTGTTGTTGAAATTTAGCTCGTAAATCAGAGAAAATTTCGGGATCAACGGTAAAGAGTAATTCATAATCTTCACCACCGCCTAGTTTAGCTTGAATTGGATCAACACCCAAAAGTTGAGCAGCTTTTTCAAAATCTGAAACTATGGGAATTTTATCAATCTGCAAAACCGCACCCACCTTAGAAGCCTCACACAGTCGTTGTAAATCAATAAAAAGCCCATCCGAAAGATCCATCATGGAATGTATGGGAAATAATGATGAATTATGAATTATGAATGATGAATGCAGAGTTGAAGAAGAGGAATTATATTGTCCTAAAAAAAGACCTTCAGAAATTCTAGCTTGTGGAAAAAGTTGTTTGTTTTTGTAATCTTCCAAGCCAGCCACATCTTTTTCTAAAGCTAACAAACCTAGATAAGAACTGCCTAAATTACCAGTTACACAAATTAAATCGCCAACTTTGGCGCCAGAACGATATTTAATAAATTTTGGAGGAGAAAAACCAAAAACAGTAATACTAAGAAACAGCTCGCTTGCCGCGGCAGTTGTGTCGCCGCCTATCAAAATTACATTATTTTCTTTACAAACTTCCGCAAATGCCGCAAGAAAATTTTTAGTCCAAATAGCGTCTAAATGCGGCGGAATAGATATACCCAACATCACAAAATGCGGCTTCACGCCCATGGCAGCTAAATCACTAAAATTGCTATGCAGTGCCTTATGCGCCAAAGCTTCGGGAGAAAAATAATTTAAACGAAAGTGAACGTTTTCGGCTAAGACATCCTTACTGATTACTAAAGCTTGTTCACTACTTAGCGGTAACACAGCAGCGTCATCACCAATCCCTAAAATTCCCTCGTTAGAAGAAGCGAATTGCTGTTTTAAAAAATTAATAATTTCCGCTTCGCTAAGCATTTTCTAGCTCCAGCCTAGCTTAAATGGATTAAAATTAGTCTTGCGGTCGTAAATATCCACTCCCTCATGTTTTTTAAGAAAGCGGACTATTAAGTAAATCAATGGCAATAGTACAACCTGATAAAAAATCTTAAACAAAAATACAGCAAGCATTAGAGAGAAAAGCTCGTGCCATGACAAAGCTCCATAAAAAGCAAGAACACTAAAAACCAAGGTATCTAAGCCCTGTCCAATTATTAAAGCCGCTAAAACCCGGACCCAAAGAACCTTCCCAGACCACATAACTTTGAGCTTAGCTAAAACATAAGCATTAATGAATTCGCCAAAAAGAAAAGCAATAAAAGACGCTAAAATAATTTGCTGCGTGCGGCCCAAAACTGTCACAAAACTTTGTTGATCATGCCAAAACGGGACTGGCGGAAGTAAAATCGCAAAGTAAATCACAAAAAATAAAAATATATTACAAAAAAGTGCCATCCAAATCACGCGCCGACTGGCCGCATAGCCATAAACCTCCGTCAATATACCGTCCATAATGTAAACCAATGGGAAAATAAAATCCCCCGGAGTCAATGTAAACAAATTTCCAATCGGAACAACCTTCTGCACAACTATGTTAGCCGATAGCAAACAAGTCACAAACAGCATCGCAATCGGCGTGTAAAATTTGAAGTTGTGCCGTAAAACTAGGCTCTGTGGGTTTTGTACAAATTTATGTTGATGCATACTGTTTTCCGCTAAGAAACTCTCAAAAAGAATGGTGAATTATGAATGATGAATGATGAATTGTGAACCAGAAATAGGCAAACCAACATTTTAAAATGTAACTCATTGATTTTAAAAGAAAACATATAGACATGTTTTTTAAAAAACACGGTATTGCCAAAAATATTTTTCGTTGTACATTGCAGTGCAATATATTAATTGATCTATCGTATCTTTTTTGGTACAGTATGGAGGTTAGCATAATGAAAGTGATTCATCAGCCTAAATTGGAAGCTGTGTTTTTTCGTTCTAATACTGGAAATGAACCAGTCAGAGAATGGATTCAAAGCTTAAGTAAAGAAGACAAGAGATCGTTAGGAGAAGACATACAAACAGTTCAATTCGGTTGGCCCTTAGGCATGCCACTGGTTAAAAACTTAGGTAATGGTTTATGGGAAATAAGGTCGAGTTTACAAAACAATCGCATCGCTAGGATAATATTTTTCACACATGAAGATAATATGATTTTAGTACATGGATTTGTTAAAAAGAATCAGAAAATTCCACAGAATGAAATACGACTAGCGTTGCACAGAAAAAAAGAGTTCGAACATGAGTAAAAAAAATATTGGTAGTAATTTTGAAGATTTTTTAAAAGAAGAAAATCTCTTAACTGAAACAAAAGCTGTTGCCATCAAGAGAGTTCTATCATATCAAATTCATAAAGAGCTTGAAAAACAGAACTGTACAAAATCAGCCATAGCTAAAAAAATGCATACCAGTCGTGCCTCTCTAGATAGATTATTAAATGCAACTAACACTAGTATAACTCTAAAAACATTGACCAGATTAGCCAACGCCTTAAACAAAAAAGTGGAATTAAACCTGGTGTGATGCTATGCAATATCACCACATCTACCACGCTGGCAATTTTGCAGATGTTTTTAAACACTGCATCTTAGTTATGCTCTCAGAAGCTTTAAGCAAAAAAGATAAAGCAATTTGCTATCTAGATACGCACGCCGGCATTGGACGTTACGATTTAACGTCGGAATTAGCGAGCAAAACCAGCGAATATATAAGCGGCATTAGTGTTTTATATAACAAAACAGAATCAGAACTTAAAATTCCTACAAGCAAAAACGCCGAAAAGGCCCTTAAGAACTATCTTCGCATTGTCCATTCTTATAACAAAGACGCTCAACTCAAATATTATCCTGGCTCACCGCTTATTCTTCAAACTTTAATGCGCCAACAAGATAGACTAGTCTTAGTTGAATTAAACAAGGACGACGTAGAATTATTGCGTATTGAATTCGCCCAAAAGAAACAAATAGCCGTGCATCACAGCAACGGCTATCAAAGTCTCAAAGCTTTTTTACCTCCCAAAGAAGGACGTGGCTTGATTTTGATCGATCCCGCTTTTGAAGATATCAATGAATTCGAAAATATAATCGCAGCTTTAAAAACGGCTAAACAAAAATTTCCAACTGGAGTTTATGCCATTTGGTATCCAATAAAAGACCTACTCAAAATACAGGAATTTTATAGCGAACTGGAAAATTTGAATTTTAAAAATATCTTAGTAAGCGAGTTTTCCGTTGATACGCTGCAAGAAAATTCTAAGCTAACCCGCTGTGGTTTGGCTATCATTAACTCGCCGTGGAAATTTGAAGAAGATTTACAGCCATTACTAAATTGGCTAAACGCTGCGTTGGCGCGGAATAACTGTGGATATAGCACATCTTCTTTCATTCATAATTCATAATTTATAATTCATAATTTTCCTAATCGCCTGGCCCCGATGGCTAATAGCATTCTTTACCGAAGGCAAAAGTTCCGCGGCCGAAACTCCATGAGTTGGCACATAAAAAATAGAATCATAACCAAAACCGTTTTCTCCTTGCGGCTCCAATAAAATCCGCCCTTCCCAAACACCTTGGCAAATAATAGGAGATGGATCTTTTTCATGACGCAAAAATACTAAAAGACAATAAAATCGCGCTATTCTTTTGTCTTCAGGAATGCCTTCTAAATTTTTAAGAAGTTTGGCAATATTTTTGGCATAGGTGGCTTTAGGACCAGAATAACGCGCTGATTTTATCCCCGGCGCGCCATTTAACGCACCGACAACTAAACCAGAATCATCCGCCAAACTTGGCAAATTGGTATATTTCGCCGCATGCCGTGCTTTCAAAATAGCGTTTTCTACAAAAGTTTTGCCAGTTTCCTTGGCTTCTGGAACTGAAAATTTTGACTGCGGAATAATTGCAACATCTTTTTCACTCATTAAAGCCGAGAACTCGCGGATTTTGTCCTGATTATTAGTAGCAAGAACGATTTGCATAAGTAACTCCTATTGCATTTTTTCTTAACGCTCGTTATTGTAAAGCATATGCAAAGAAAAACCGAACAGGTACGCATTATTGGTGGCAAATGGCGAAGTCGAATTATAAACTTCCCTGCTCTACCAGACCTTCGCCCTACTCCCGACCGCGTGCGCGAAACTTTATTTAATTGGCTCGCTCCATACATTCAAGGCGCACGCTGCTTGGATGCTTTTGCGGGCAGCGGAGTTTTGGGATTTGAGGCGCTATCGCGTGGAGCTAAGGAAGTGGTTATGGTAGACAAATCTCCCTCTGTCATTGCAAGCTTAGAAGAAAATATGCGCATATTAAATACAACTGGTGCTCTGTGCATAAACTCATCTTTCCCTTTAAGAAATAATGAGTTGGAACCATTTGATATTATCTTTCTCGATCCACCTTATCACCAAAAATTAATCGAGCTTTGCTGCAAAAAACTCATCGAAGATAATTATTTAAAAGACGGTGCCTTAATTTACATTGAAGCAGAAAAAGAACTTAAATCTCTACCCATTTCGAGCAATTGGGAGGTTTTGAAAAGCAAGCAAGCCGGTCAAGTTGGATATCACCTTGTCAGAAGTAGCCAAAACACACCAACTGTGCGAAAATAATGGATTATAATCACAAAACAAGGACTTTATTATGGTTGCCATATCCCTTCCTATTTCACTAACAATGGCTAAAGTATTAGCAGCCGTGCTTATTTTTGCACTAGCGCTAACAGCAGGATTGCTGCCAATACGCCTGGCGAATACTCGTCAACACTTAATTTCTATAGCCGATGCTTTTGCTGGCGGCGTTTTTTTGAGTGCTTCTTTTTTGCATATGCTGCCTGATGCGCTAGAAGGTTTTCATAATGCCTTGCCAAATATGGCTTATCCAGTTGCATTGTTGGTTGTCATGCTAACGTTTTTTCTACTTTTTGTTTTAGAGCATGGCAATTTGTTTATACAAAAAGAACATTCCGTAGAACACCGCGCTACAACACCTTATCTTTTGGCGCTACTTCTCAGCGTACATTCCATTTTGGAAGGCTCGGCAATTGGTATCAATACACATTTAGCCGATGCTGCAGTAATTTTCTTCGCTGTTCTTGCCCACAAAGGCTCGGAAAGCTTTGCTCTCGCTATAAAACTATATCGCTATGCAGTAGATTCTAAACAAGTTTTGAAAGTGATAATATTATTTGCATGTATGACGCCAATTGGCATATTTATTGCGATGTATGCATGCAATGTATTACAAAACAACGCTGCCCTATTAGCTTCAGCAATTTTCAATGCCTTAGCCGCTGGAACATTCTTGTATATTGGAGCCGTTCATATTATTGCCGAACCCGATAATATATTTTGCCGTTGCGGCATGATATCCCTGCTATCTGGCATGGCCTTGATGGCAGTTGTAGCTATTTGGGTTTAATTAGGAAAATTATGAATTATGAATTATGAATTATAAATCATAAATTATAAATTATGAATTTTTTAGGGTTCTGGTTAATAATTGCAAAAAAACATGTCTATAGATTTTCCTTTAAATTCAATGGGTTGTAAAATTAAATCTATTTTCTTATTAATTCATCATTCATAATTTATAATTCATCATTCTTAGGTACTACATGTTTTTTAATCCCTCGCATAATAAACTTCTACAAAATGCCAAACGCATCTTCATCGCCTACAGCGGCGGTATAGATTCGCATGTTCTGCTGCACAATGTGGTCCAAAACAGAACTGCTTTTCCAAAAAGCGAGATCGTTGCTATTCACATTGATCATGAAATATATCCAGATTCTAAAAAGTGGAGTTTACATTGCCGCAAAATTTGCCAAAAATTAGGCGTAAAAATTATTATAAAAAAAATAGCCGTTAAGAAAAAACTGCAAAAAGGACAAAGTATCGAAGAAGTGGCACGGACATTACGTTATCAAGCTTTCGCCTCTTCACTTAAAAAAGGCGACGTTTTACTTAGCGCTCACCACTCTACCGATCAAGCCGAAACGCTACTTTTGCAGCTTTTACGCGGAGCTGGAGTGAAAGGTTTGGCGGCTATGCCAGCTGTTTCGAAGCTAGGAGATGGAACATTAATTAGACCACTTTTAGACTGTTCTAGACAAGATTTAGAAACATATGCCAAAAAACACTCTTTAAATTGGATTGAAGACCAAAGCAACGCTGATACTAAATTTGCGCGTAATTATCTTAGGCAGAAGATTATACCTGCTCTAAAAAAATATTGGCCTAGCGCTGAAAAAACTCTCACTCGCGTTACAATACACGCTGCGGAAGCTAGTAATATTCTCGAAGAATTAGCAGTTTTAGACTATGAAAAAATTCAAGGCAGCAAAAAAAATCTGCTATCACAAAAAAAGCTAAAACTCTTGAGTGAAGCAAGGCAGCGCAATGTTTTGCGCTATGCCATTCATTCTCTTGGCTTTAGCATGCCAAGTAGCGCCAAAATGCAGGATATCCAAAAAAATATTTTAGAAAGCCGTTACGATAAAACTCCTCTTGTTGCTTGGGGAGAAGCCGAAATGCGCCGCTATGGCGATGATATTTATATCCTTAAATCTTCGAAAAAAATCTCTTTCAAACCCATCTTATGGAAAAACTTAAATAAGCCGCTTGTATTACCTGATTCTATTGGAATTTTGCATTGTGAAAATTGCTCAGAAAAAACCGCAAAAGCGCTTAAAAACAAAATCTCTGTGCGTTGGCGAACAGGCGCTGAATCTATAAAAATTCCCAAGCGAAATGGCACTCATTCTTTAAAGAAATTACTGCAAGAATGGCGTATACCGCCTTGGCAAAGAACAAAAATCCCTCTCATCTATTATGGCGATAAAATTATAGAAATTGTGGGTTACGCATGCAGTGAATATAAAGTAGAGACGCGATTAATCGCGTCTCTACACTTTTACGTACGGGCGGGTCTTGTGTCTGCCCCTACTGTTCCCAATGCAATTTGCTGCGGAGTGTCGCGAAGTAGTTGTATTCTTCGGGGTGTATCAAAAGCAGTTTGAACTTTTCTTGAGTAATTTCAACGACGCTGCCAAGAGGAATATCGACTGATTGACGACCATCACAATTTACGCAAAGATTGGTGCGATTATCCTTGGAAATTACTACAGAAATTTTATTTTTTCCTTCGATAACAATAGGCCGACTGCTTAAATTATGCGAAAACATAGGAAGAAGCGTAATAGCATCGAGATTAGGATGCAAAATCGGTCCACCGGCAGACAGAGCATATGCTGTCGAGCCAGTTGGCGTCGAAACAATTAAGCCATCAGCGCGATAATCGCAAACATATTCCTTGTCGATATTTAGAACAAATTCCACCAACTTAGTCGGTTGATGCGCAGAAATAACCACATCGTTAAGCGCAGTATCGCTGACAACTAGGCGGTTATTTTCATCTTTGACTCGTAGATTTAATAAAAAGCGCTGCTCTTCCTGATAGTGTCCATCTAAAATAGCTGCAATTTTATAAATAGCATCGGGATGAATATCAGTAAGAAAGCCAAGCTGGCCGCGGTTTATACCAAACACCGGTAAGTTGTGCTTCGCCGCAAAAGGCGCGATATTTAAAATACTACCATCTCCTCCAACTACAATAATCAAATCCGAACATTTAGGAAGATCTTCCCGAGTTATCACCTCAACTTTTCTGGAGTTAAAGAAATGAGAGGTTTCGTCGTCCACTACAAAATTCACACCATGTTGCGTCAAAAAATCGCACACTGCCATTAGCGTTTCAGGGACGCCAACAACATCCTTCCTACCAATCAAGGCAACATTGCGAAAATTTTTCATTTTAGTTTTCATCCTTAGGAATTATATCTAATTTTTCATAAAAGATAATGCTTTTTTAGGACAAACGGTGCCAATAACCATTGCCGATATTTGCGATTTCTTATTTTCATTTTATAACTCTTTGATTTTAAACAAAATCATGTAGACATGTTTTTTACCTGTGGCTTTATTTGAAATGCATTAAAACATATTAATGAACGAATATAAAGAGTAAATAAATTGACTATTAAAGTTTTAAAAGGTAAAAATTAGACATTACAAATCAAGGAGAAATGCATGAAAAAACAAACTATTATTCTATTTGCTCTATTCTCAAGTTTACTAGCAACTAAAGTCGCTTTCGCTAATGGATTTTATGTAAACGCTGCAATACTTGAAGCTATGTCTAATAATACTTTTCAAGTATACAGCCCTTCGACTAACACAACTTTTACGAAAAAATTAAAAAACGGACACTTTTTGGGAAATATCGCGCTAGGATACGGCTATGATTTACCTAGAAATTTCTACATTGGTAGCGAATTAACGGCCAACATAGGTAAGATCATTGCAGACATCACCAGGGTCGGCGTTTTGTATCAAGACCAAATTTTCCACAACCAAACAACAATACAAGACTACGTTGCCCTAGATATAACTCCAGGCTTCAAAATAAATAATAACCTTCTGCTTTATGCTCGAATGGGTATGGTCGATGGAAAAATATCTATAACACAAGATACTATACCGAGTGTCGTTGGATTTCAAAACTCTGCCAATAAAGTCGGAGGACGTTTGGGATTAGGCATAGACTATACTATTGCCAATTTTGGTGTCGGCGCCGACTATATTTATTCTTTTTATAGCAGCTTTGATACTAAATCTCCGCGCAATACGGAATACAATTTAATCCCAAGAAGTCATATTTTGGGCTTACACGTTCGGTATAATTTTAAATAGCAGTGGCATTGCTACATATGCATAGCTTTTCCTTTCTGCCAAATTTGGGCTACTGGTTCTTTAAAACCCCAACATAGAAATATTGGTTGATTCTCAAATGGCACTGCATATTTATTGTAAGTTTGTCCAACTTGTATGACTTTTTTACAGGCTGGCTCAGGATTAGACCAGCCGACTAAAATCGCTGTTCCGTTATCCGTCATATTTCGATATCCCCAAAGATAATACTGAAGATGCTGGGAAATTGGCATGGGCAACTTATATTTCGTACTATAGAAATAAATTCCACTAGCTTCACCATAATTACGCGTAACTATTACAGTGTTTTTTCGCTCCTTTTCTGGAAGATCATAATATATTTTTGCCACCTGAGCAGTCATTTCTTGCCAACCAAAACTGTCGGCATATTTTTGTGGCAAAACTCCCAAACTATATTTTTCAGTGTTCATTTTGCTACCGGACTTAAATAATCCCATATAGTTTGAATACTTTATTGTAACGTCAACAGGGAAACAAGGCCTTATGATGGGCATTATTATAATGCCTGCTATTGTCAGCAAAACAGCATAAAAAATTACTCCCAAATCTGCGCCTTTAGATTTTTGAGTAAATCTTTCGATAAAAACTGCACCACCTGCAAATAGGACAGGGAAAAGCGGAAGGATTGTATAATACTTTGCTTGCTGAATAATGATAATAGCAGAAATAAAAATATATGCTAAACCAAATAATCTAAACCTTTTCCCTTCTTGATCAAATAAAAAATAATAAAGACCTAAAGCCCAAATTGGAAAAGAAAGAGGATTCATAAACTTTATTTGATCTAAAAAGAAACTCGATAACGTAAGTAAAGCCGTAGATTTTGCATAATTAGCGAAATATTCAAATGTTAAAAAATGGGTTTGTATAATCCAAATAAGATATGGACTTACAAGCACTAACGCGATGATAGCACCAAGCCAAAATTGCTGAGTGTGAAAATAATGGCGTTCTTTGGTAAAAAGCATTGCCATAACAACGCCAAATATTAACCAACACATGCCGAACTTTGACATCAACCCTAAACCAACGAAAACCCCAAAATATAGCCAATATTTTTTATTTTCGCTGGTCAATAGCAATACCAAAGAATATAAACATAATGCCCAGAATAAGTGATCAAAGGAATCATAGATTATGTTTGAAGTCATGAAAATGAACGTTCCAGACATAACCATACAAAGCAAAGCTAGTATTTGCGCATATAATTTACCGCCAAATTTTTTAACTATTTCGCGGGTTATTATAAGAATTACCACACCGAAGATTGCTGGCAATAGATGCATTGCAATTACTGACTCACCAAACAGAAAGCGCATTATTGCAATACAAAATGGCATTAACGGAGGAACATCAACATAGCCCCAAGCAAGATGTTTGCTGAGTGCGATATAGTATAGTTCATCTCGCCAAAAGCCGTAATTAATGGGGAATAAACTTATGGCGAGTAAAAAAGCAATGAAAGAAAGTAAAACGATATTTTCTAAACTAATTCTTATTCCAATAGACTTAATCTTATTTTTTATATTCATCTAAAATTATCCTCTATTCTCATGCCGGCATGAGTTTCAAAGTCTTTGCGTGCCTGGCAGGACTCCAAACTTCCGGACCAGCTAAACCTGGGCCGTAAACTTCAATGCGCGAAGGATCTATAACCATAACCACATAATTGGGATCGTCTTTGCCTTTAAAAAATACTCCCAAGTGCTCATACCACATAGCCTCACGCTCTTTTTTAGAATCAATTTTAAAATCATCACCCATAACAGCGCAAACATAGCGCACCCAAGGCTTGCCATCTGGCCTGATAGTAGCAAAAGCGCTGACTATGGATGGTTTGGTAAAGACTTTTTTAATACGTTCTTGTAGTTTGTTCATATTCGATAGCACCTCAATCAATCATTACAGGCTAACTAATCTTCTAAAAAATCAAAATATTGGTGTTTATCATTACTTACCTCATTATTGGCTATATTATAATTTCACCCATGGTGTAACACCAACAGTGAAAATAATCAATTTCCCAACAGTTAATGTTAAAACAAAGTAGTAAAGAAGATGCCTTTCTTAAGTTTCGATCAACTCACGTGTTTTTTTATCGGTCATATCACATGTTAGTGACAAACTGCTTAACAATCTTCTCTTCCAAAGATAAAATTCCCTTTGCGAAGCGGATAATTCTAAGACTAACTGAGGTCTCTATGAAATTTGAAGATAATGTTTATGCGTTAATAGATGAGCTAGCCCTATTTGATTATAAAATAGATTACAACGATCGTATTTGGAAAATAATTTTTCCTGATAAAAAAGGCAAGTGGCACTATGTGCATATACTAAAATACAATGAAATTTATTACATAAGCTTATTGGACGGTGATCTGGATGCACTCGAAGTAGTTCCTAAAAAAAGTGTGCAAACAGCTGAATCAATGGGAAGATCGTCTTTTGGTTATCGCGATAACAATCCCGAAGCTACTTGGAATAAATTAATTTTAGCAGCGCATAACTGGCTTAAATTTACAAAAAAAGATTGGATCAAGGCTAATAAACACGTATATGAAAATTATCCTCTCAACTGTCGACTTGGTTTAGTACCAAACTCCTTGGTTCGATCTTCCTTGCCTGACATTTTCCGTATTGATCGAGAATTAGGTAGGTCAAAAACTAAAAAATTTATCCAGCTAGTCGAAAACGGTTATTTTCGTGACGATAAAAATACTACAAAAGAAACAATGACAGCTAATGATTTTTTTAATTATTGCAAAATCGCATATATTGCAGGACAAACAAAGAGCGACGATATAGACAAAAACTTATCTGGACGCGAACTGTATAAACGTTATGCAGATGGCAGAGACAATGGTTTGCTAGAAATAGATCCTAGTTCTACAAAAGAGTTTGCAGAGTGGATCGATGGGACCCATCCCAAAAAATCTACAGGCGGCCATCCTTGGGAAATTAAACGCGGCGGAAATACTACTCACATTGATCTTTACGTATCGCGCCCTTCCTATTACCTAAAAGAAAAATTTCAAATTACGCTTTCTGGTGCTTCCATTGGTCGCCTAAAAGAAACAGTATGTATGTTTTTGGGACTCTATGATGCTGGAAAACCAATCACTATAGATAATCCTGAAGGCATACGTAAACGCCTACTTGCGCAAGATAATCTTGGAATTATCCCCAAACATCAATCTCTACATAGAGCTAATCAAATTTTCCGCGAAGAGGATTCTGTATTCGACGTGCTGTATTTCGATGATCTTGGCAGATACAAAACTCGGATTAAACCTTTTATCACTTGGAAACCATTGCCGATATTAAAGCCCACAGCGCACAGCGGCACCAAGTTGCAATAGCTAGGCTCTTAATGGTATCAAAATTAACTTAATGCTGCAAAATGCGAAAATATAAACGCGGCTACATATGTATACCAGCATGAGTTTCAAAAACTTTGCGTGTCTATAATTTCTGTTTAACCGCAATAATTTCACCCGCGGGACAATACGAAAAAGCATCTGGATCATTGGCAAAATCTAGCCATGCTTGTTGATATTGTTGCAATTTTTTTAAAGTAATTTTACCAGCAGCTAAGAGCTTTTTGTTGTATTCGCGGTTCATAACCTCAGGAGCGAAAACATCTTTAGCTAAACTTTTAAAAGAAGTATCGCAAAACATAGTGTGTTTAATATCACCAAACCCAGCTTTACGAAATATTTTACCAAGCTTAATGCCTAAATCTGGATCACCGCCGTTGTCTTTTATGGGCTTAAAATTAAATCTAGAGGCTTCTTCTAACAATAAATTTTTTGGATAGTATGCTATACCACTGCTATACATAGTTCTAGCCACAACCATACCACCTATTTTCGTGACACGTTTTTGTTCCAGAACAGCAGTAACCGGATCTTGCAAATGACTTAACAAAGCTTGCGAAAATACAACATCGAAAGTATTGTCCTCGAAAGGTAAATCTAAAACGCTAGCGTGCTGAAAAGTTACATTATT
>JBAYJT010000032.1:0-18614 GCA_041664965.1 Gammaproteobacteria bacterium | reverse complement strand
TAGCTGATTTATTTAATAATCAGAAAGGTGGAATTTTAGGGCTCTTTAACATGTTTTCTGGTGGTGCACTGTCACGCCTCACCATTTTTGCTTTAGGAATAATGCCCTATATTTCGTCGTCGATTATTATTCAGCTCTTTTCAGCAATTTCGCCTAAGTTAGAGCAGTTGAAAAAAGAAGGTGAATCAGGGCGACGTAAAATTAACCAGTATACACGTTATGGCACATTATTTTTAGCGGTTTTTCAAGCTATAGGTATTGCTAAATGGCTCACTAGTTCTGGCATAGTTTTGATGCCCGGTTTTTATTTTTATTTCGTAGCAACTATCACTTTAGCTACTGGAACGATGTTTTTGATGTGGCTTGGTGAACAGATGACAGAGCGTGGAATAGGGAACGGTATTTCTATTATAATTTTTTCTGGTATAGTTTCGCGCTTTCCAGATGCAGTAGCGCAGGTTTTAGGTCAAGTACGCCAAGGGCAAATGCAAGTTATTTCTTTGTTCTTGTTGATTGCTTTGGTTATAGTCGTGACGGGAGCTGTAGTATTTATCGAGAGAGGACAGCGACGCATTACCGTCAACTACGCTAGGCGCCAAGTTGGCAATAAGATTTATGCGGCACAAAATAGCCATTTGCCACTAAAAATTAATATGGCTGGAGTTATTCCGCCGATTTTTGCTTCGAGCATAATTTTGTTCCCAGCAACTTTGGCGCAGTGGTTTGGACATAGTCCTGGTATGGGTTGGCTCAGCCAAATAGGTATGGCTTTGACAATGGGGCAGCCTTTGTATTTGATTACTTATGCCTCTGCGATTGTGTTTTTCTGCTTTTTCTATACGGCATTGGTGTTTAATCCAAAAGAAACAGCAGAAAATTTGAAAAAATCAGGCGCTTTTATTCCGGGACTTCGTCCTGGTGAAAACACGGCGTCGTATATAGATTTGGTAATGACGAGATTAACATTTTTTGGAGCGATTTATATAACCGCTGTTTCATTGTTGCCAGATGTTTTAATGTTTGGTTGGCACATGCCGTTTTATTTTGGTGGTACGTCGCTTTTAATTGTGGTGGTAGTTTTGATGGATTTTATGGCGCAAATTCAGTCGCATTTGCTATCACATCAATACGACTCACTGCTCAAAAAATCGCGTATGCATGGCGGTGGCGGTTTATTAACCAGATAATTTTTGAGGTTTGTTATGAAAGTAAGAGCGTCAGTTAAGAGAATGTGCAAACACTGTAAGGTCGTGAAAAGAAAACGCGTAGTGCATGTTATTTGTAAAGATGCGCGTCATAAACAACGGCAGGGGTAGTTTTAATTATAAATTATGAATTGTGAATGATGAATTATAAATTAAGCGTTTGATTTTAAAAGAAATTTTGTAGACATGTTTTTTATTAAGAGGTAAAATAATGGCAGTAGCAGCGCGTATTGCAGGTATTAACGTTCCGGTTCAAAAGCATACAGTTATTGCTTTAACTGCTATTTACGGTATTGGCGTTCCGCGCGCCAAGAAGATTTGTGCAGCATCGAACGTTAGTCCGTCCAAAAAAGTTAAAGATCTGACGGAAAAAGAACTCGATTTATTGCGTACCGAAGTAGCTAAATACATAATTGAAGGCGATCTACGTCGCGAAGTTGCGATGAGTATTAAGCGTCTTGTCGATTTAGGTACTTATCGTGGTGTCAGACATCGTCGAGGGCTGCCTGTCCGTGGTCAGCGCACGCATACAAATGCGCGTACCAGAAAGGGTAAGAGAAAGCCGTTAGGCAGTGGTCTTGGAAAGTAAAGTAAGTAAAAAGTGAGATTATTATGACAGCAGAAACGAAAGAAAAGAAAGAGCCGAAAGCAGTGAAAGCGGCTGCAGAAGAAGTTGCTACAGTTCCGGCGGCGGAGGCAGCAGAGGCCCCGGCCAAATATGTGCGTAAAAAAAATAAACGCACTGTTTCGGAAGGTGTGATTCATATTCACGCTTCTTTCAATAACACGATTATTTCCGTCTCTGACAGAGAAGGGAACGTTATAGCTTGGGCTACTTCTGGTTCTAGCGGTTTTCGTGGTTCGCGTAAGAGCACGCCATTTGCGGCTCAGGTTGCAGTAGAAAAAGTGAGCAATGCCATGCGCGAAGTTGGCATGAGAAACTTAGAAGTGTGGGTTAAGGGCCCTGGTCCTGGTCGCGAGTCAGCGATTCGCTCCTTGCATGCGCAAGGGTTTTACATAAGCTTTATAGCTGATGTAACTCCAATTCCACACAACGGCTGTCGCCCGCGTAAGAAACGACGTGTTTAACAAGAGAGGAAAAAAGTAATGGCTAGATATATTGGCGCAAAGTGTAGATTATCCAGACGGGAAAAAACCGATCTGCAGTTAAAAAGCGGCGCGAGAGCTTTAGATTCAAAGTGTAAGCTAGATACTCCTCCGGGAGTGCATGGCAAGCGTCATGGTCGTTTAACTGACTATGGTGTACAGCTGCGTATGAAGCAGTTAGTAAAGCGCTATTATGGTGTTTTAGAGCGCCAATTTCACAATTATTACAAAGAAGCCGATCGTAAGCGTGGTTCTACAGGTGACAACTTATTGCAACTTTTAGAATCGCGTTTAGACAATGTGGTTTATCGTTTGGGCTTTGCCTCTACCAGATCAGAAGCGCGTCAGCTCGTTTCGCATAAATCCATACAAGTGAACGGCAAAACAGTTAATATTCCTTCCTATTTAGTTTCACTCAATGATGAAATTGAAGTACGCGAAGTAAGTCAGAAACAGCCACGTATTGTAAGCGCCCTGGAATCCGCTTCCAGCCGCGGAACAACGCCAGATTGGCTATCTGTGGATAAAAGCAAAATGAAAGGTGTTTTTAAACGTTATCCAGAAATGTCTGAATTGCCACCTGAATTTAAGATTCACCATGTTGTTGAGCTTTATTCCAAGTAAGACAAATTTTAAAGAGGCTAAAAGAAGATGAACCCACAGTACTATCAAAATTTTTTAACACCGCGCGTTATTCAGGTAAAACGGATTAGCCCGACGGTTGCGGAGATCATTCTCGAGCCTTTTGAGCGTGGCTTTGGTCATACCTTAGGTAACGCTCTGCGCCGCATTTTGCTTTCCTCTATGCAGGGAGCAGCAGTAGTATCGGTGACTATTACCAATGCTTTGCATGAATATGCGAGTTTGCCAGGTGTTCGAGAAGATGTAGTCGATATTTTGCTGAATTTGAAAAATGTGGCATTTAGACTACACGATCGTCAAGAAGTCACTTTAGAACTGAAAAAAAACACGCCAGGACCAGTTTTGGCCGGCGATATTGCCTTAGAGCATGACGTTGAAATCGTCAATCCTAATTTAGTTATTGCTAACTTGGGTGATGGCGGTTCTTTAGAAATGCAGATCAAAGTAGCATTGGGAAGAGGCTATCAACCAGCGAACGTTCGCGTGGCCAAAGACGATACTAAAGCCATTGGTGAGCTACTTTTAGATGCTTCTTTTAGTCCAGTTACCAAGGTTTCATATTCAGTAGAAAATGCTCGTGTGGAGCAACGTACGGATTTGGATAAGTTGATTATTCATTTGGAAACTAACGGTACTTTAGATCCGGAAGAGGCTATTCGCGTTTGTGCAACGATTTTGCAACATCAACTGGCGGCATTTATTGAATTGCAGGCTGAAGAACTCTATAAGCCAGAGCCTAAAGAAGCTAAGATGAATCCATTGTTGAAGCGCCCAATCGATGATTTGGAACTAACAGTGCGTTCAACAAATTGTTTGAAAGGTGAAGATATTTTCTATATAGGCGAGTTGGTGCAATGTTCCGAAAATGATCTATTGCAAACGCCAAATTTAGGAAAGAAATCTTTAAATGAAATCAAGACGGTTTTAGCTACGCGTAGTTTGTCTTTAGGTATGGTTGTAGATAATTGGCCACCCGATGATTTGCCACCTTTACCAGATATTGAGGAAGCTATAGAAAGTATTGAAGGCGACCAAAACTTAGCTATGGTGGAGTCGAAGAAGAAATTGAAAGAAAAACTCAAGAAGAAACAAGAAGCAAGGCGCGCTAAAAGAGCGGCAAAAGTAGAAGGTGTTACAGAAGCTGGTTCTGAAGCCGAAGAAGTAAAACAAGAAATAGAATAAGGGGAATCGTTATGCGTCATCGTACAAGCGGGCGTCAGTTAAACCGCAATAGTAGCAATCGCACAGCCATGTTTAAAAACATGATGGCGTCGCTCTTCAAAAAAGAAATTATTACGACTACTGTGCCGAAAGCCAAAGAATTGCGTCGTTTTGCTGAGCCATTGATTACTTTGGCGAAAGAAGACAACTTAGCTGGTCGTCGTTTGGCCTTTAATCGCTTACGCGATGCTGATGCAGTTAGTAAGCTATTTAACGATTTAGGAAAGCGTTTTAAAGAGCGTCCAGGTGGGTATTTGCGCATTCTAAAATGCGGTTTTCGTACAGGTGATAAGGCTCCTATGGCTTTAGTTGAGCTAGTTGGCCAAGCAGAACTAAGAGAAAAGGTTTTAGAACGTCGACAAAACAAACCGAAAACCAAAAAGGTCGCAGAAAAATCTAATTAATTGATGAACAATCAAGAGCCCTGTAAGGGCGAAATAGAATAGCCCAGTCCAAGCGGGGCACGCGTAGCGTGACGAGCGTCGGGCTGGGGTAATAATGAAATTGCACATCACTCCCTGAAAATGGGGAAACGACGAAGAGGGACATCCTAATGAATATCATAAAAAAACATGTTCGATTGGGTTTAGTTGTGGTTTTGGCATTTATGGTTACTGGCTGCAACTATTTTTCTTCTAAACTGGCAAATCCTAACGAGACACCAACGGCCCGCGAGCAAATTTGCGCAAGTCTCAAGAGCCATATGACCTTTTCTAGAAATAGTGATTCACGTAGTATTACATCCAGCCAGCAAGTATCTCCTACAGATCAAGCTAGATATGCACAATCATATCGTCACTACGACTGCTCTAACCTAGAAAAATAAATTTCGCCGAGGTGGTGAAATTGGTAGACACGCAAGTTTCAGGTACTTGTGGAGGCAACTCTGTGGAGGTTCAAGTCCTCTCCTCGGCACCATGATTTTCCCTTAAATTCCAGTTAGTCTTCGTGATTGAAATAGTCGAAAACCCAATTTCAAAATATAACACTTTGATTTTTAAGGGAAACACATAGACATGTTTTTTGGGCTTTGTACACGACAAACTTTAGTAAATGCGAATGCACCATGAGAAATTGGATATTTTATGTCTCTTCATCCCGTGGCTTGACCACAGTATCCAGCTTAAACACTGCATTCCTGGATCCCGCGATCAAGTCGCGGGATGACAAGTGCTGTACTTTTCCTCAAGTTTTTGTATGTACCAAAGTTTGTCGTGTACAAAGGTTTTTGGGGAGATTTTGAAAAATTACCAGCCCCCATTTGCCCTTGTAAACCTAGAATTTGCTCAAGCTTCTGAATTGATAGGTGGACTCCTTAAGTTCTATTTCTCTCAAATAACCATCAAATTCATCTTGTTTAGATTTAGATCCCATGTATATTTTTGTTCTACATCCTTGACTCAATACGGCCTTTGCAAGTGTCCACAATCCTTCTGGAGTAAAATTATTTCCGTATAGTTGTTGTAGATTTTGTTGCTCTTTAGTATCGAGTATTTGTGAGTTTGTATAATCATGCGTACTAAAGTAGACAGAGGTCAACTTACAATTTGGATTTTGTAGGGCTCGCGCTAAACTTTTTAGTGAGTCGTTGTTTAGAGCATTATCTCCAAAATAAATTGTAGATAAATTGCATTTATGATTTTGTAGGGCCATGCTTAAGTTTACTATTGAGGTACCGATTCTGAGGGTATTTTGTAAATAGAGCATTCTCAATTTACATTCTGGGTGCACTAGCATGTTCGATAATGTTTGTATTGCTCTATCATTACAAGAATCTTCTGCTCGATGTTCTACAAAAGAGCTTAAAGTGAGGAACTGTATTCGATTTGGTTGTTGCAGTATAGAAAAAATATTTTTTGGACAAGTGTAGTCATGCAATAAGCATTGGATAACTGTAAAAAATAAGTTGTTAGGCTCTTTTATGTTCCTCGTGCATATTTGTTTATACGCTTTTTCCAACGTATCGCTTTGAGTGCTATTTAGTTCCAATATTTGCATCAACTCACTATATATTCCCGCTGCTAAGAGATGTGTATCCCAATCTTCATTATGGGGTAGCAATGTTTCTGCTATATAATTTATTCCTGCTTGTACAGCATAAGGACTGGGTCTTTGAGCAATGTGCAGTTCCGTCATGAGAGAGGTAAACGTTTCTACAATTGCTTTAGCAGTGGCAAGTAATTCAGGCGCTGGTGCTTCCTTTGCTGGTACTTCTGGAAAAAAACGTGCAGTATTTTGTGGTGGTTTTGATTGCATTGCTGTTGGATCAAACATACTGATTTACCTCTCTTAAGTTACTGATATAGTTATTATAACAAACTATTCTTAAGCAAACATGAAGGAAAATTTTTTACCATCATAACTTTTATTTCGTGCTTTCAGCGTTCAAAATCCTATTTTCCATTCACCCAGCCCTGCGCTCGCTAGCTCTCTTAGGCTGGGCTATCTTATTTTGCCACTTTGTGGCTGCCTGTTTATTTTTATTAGATACCTTGTAAAATAAAGCTATGGATAATTTAAATTTAGGTTTTTAGTATTGTTGAGATGTTTGAGGGTGTGTGTTATGCCAATTCCAGCCTTTATTTCTGTTCAAAATTTTTTAGATTTTTTAGAGCAAGCTAACATAATAACTCCACAAGATAGAGATAATTTTTTAGAGGAATATTCTCAGGGAAAAGCTTATATACTTTCTGAATTGTTAGCAATGGAATCTACCAGTCCATACGTTACAGAATCTGAAGATTGTAAGATTTCACACTACTTTGTTGATAAATTGCAAGAAGACAACAAAACTCGGGAAGATATATGGCAATTGCTTCATTCCATGATTAGCCTCTATTCTTTGCAGCAAAAAAATAAACTATCAGCACAGGATATTGCGGATAAAGTTCTATCACCTATTGCTCGGCTGGTTCTGTCGAAAGAAATACCACCTAAAAAGATCGATGATTACATTAGTTTTTTCTTTTGTGGTAATAGTTATTCGCAGGCGTGTATCAATCAGCAGGACAATGTTTCGTTTCGCGGTGAGGTAGATAATTATGTAGCTAAGTTTAAAAAAAGAATTGCGAAGTTTTGTAGGAACGATCCTATGTTGCGAGCAAAGATACTAGCAAGATCAGTGTTTTTTACAGCAAAAAAAAACATTTTTTTCGCTGAACAGCCGTCTTCATCAACAACAACACCAATACCTTCTGTGGTAAAAGAAGGTGGAGAAGGGAAGTTTATATATGGATTTGGCAGGTTTTAATAATGGGGTATGTATTTCGTTATTTTTCCATGTTACTTTTTTATTGGTATGTTTCTTTATTTTTTTTCAAAAACGCGCTAAAAAGAACGCATGATTACACTCAATACTCTCACATTACAACGCGGTACGAAGCTGCTTGTCGATCAAGCATCCTTGACGGTTTTTGCTAAACAAAAAATCGGCATTGTGGGCGTTAACGGTTGTGGTAAATCTAGTTTATTTGGAATTTTTTTACAAAAATTGCATCCTGATGGCGGTGAAGTTTTTGTACAAAAAAATATTAGCATTGCTTATTTGGCCCAAGAAGTTCCGCATGGCGAAATTTCTGCCGTGCAATATGTCATGCAGGGCGACAAAGAAATCACATCTTTAACGCAAGAGTTGCAAAAAGCAGAAGCGACAAATAATCATATTTTGATTACTGAATTGCATAATAAATTATATGGGCTAGATGGTTATGCGCTAGAAGCCAAAGCTTGTAAGATCTTAAATGGCTTAGGTTTTAAAGTTAGCGATTATCAGAAAGAGGTAAATGCTTTTTCCGGCGGTTGGCGCATGCGGCTTAATTTGGCACAGGTTTTGCTAAGCCGCGCGGAGCTTTTGCTTTTAGATGAGCCGACTAATTATCTCGATATGGATGCGATGGTTTGGCTGGAAAAATGGCTACAAAACTACGATGGAACGTTGCTTTTGATTTCTCACGATCGCGAGTTTTTGGACAATGTTGTGAACCGCATAGTTCACATCGAAAACTGTAAAATAGAAACTTACACTGGCAACTATTCTAGTTTCGAAGAGCAAAGAGCAGAGAAGTTAGCACAAGAAAAAAGTCTTTACGAAAAGCAGCAAGCTAAAATTGCGCATATGCAAAAATATATTGACCGTTTCCGTGCTAAAGCCAGTAAGGCGCGGCAAGCGCAAAGTCGTATGAAACTTTTAGAAAAAATGGAAAAAGTTACTCTGACGCATTTAGATACGCCTTTTACTTTTAAATTTGCTGAACCGAAATCTTGTTCCCCGCCTTTGATTACTATGGAAGAGGTGAGTTTGGGTTATGGTGACAAGACTGTGATTCGCTCTTGTAATTTTAGTTTAAATCCTGAAGATCGTATTGGGGTTTTGGGCATAAATGGCGCAGGCAAATCAACATTTATGAAGTCTTTGGCGGGAATTTTGAGGCCGCAAAGAGGGAATCTTTTTAGTAATAAAGATATTCAAATTGGTTATTTTGCGCAGCATCAAATTGATCAACTTAGCATGCAAGATACACCGTTTCATCACATTACCAGAATCGATCCGAAAGCGACAGAGCAGCAAGTACGGACGTTTTTGGGCGGATTTGATTTTTCGAACGATACAATTTTTCGTCCTATTACCAATTTTTCTGGTGGAGAAAAAGCGCGCTTGGTTTTAGCGCTTTTAATTTGGCAAAAACCTAATTTACTTCTTCTAGATGAGCCGACTAATCATCTCGATTTAGAGACTCGTGAAGCCTTATCCTACGCTTTGCAGGAGTATACTGGCGCATTGGTATTGGTGGCTCACGATCGCCATTTATTGAAAGCCACGGTCGATGAGTTTTATTTGGTAAATAACGGCGAGGTGACTCAATTTCGTGGCGATTTGGATGATTATCAAAGATGGCTTTTAGATGCCAAAAAAACAGTAGAAGTTGTTCAGAAAGAGGAGATTTCTAAGCCTCAAGTATCACATAAACATCTACGTCAGTTAGAGAAAAAACTAGAAAAATTGTATAACGAGCGTGATGCACTAGCTGCAAAGCTCTTAGATCCACAAATTTATCAAAAAGAAAATCGCGCAGAATTCGAAAAATGCAGTAAGCGAAGCGCGATTTTGGAAGATGAGATTAAACAAGCGGAAGAAGAGTGGTTGAGTTAGAAGGGTAGGTTGGGTCAAGCCACGCCAAAGGCGTGGTGGACCGAACAACCTTTTCTTAGTTTTTTCTTAATTAAGATATATTGCATTTGCTTTTTGATGATACAGTTATAAATTTACTACAAATTAGTTGGTTTTTGTATTTAATCAACTTTTTGTAGAGCATAACGTTATATTGAAATTTAAATTTTCTATTTATTTAAAGGTGTAATTATGCAAAATCCAGCAAATCCAATAAAAGCAGCACTTTTTTATTACGAGAGTGCAATAATCGTGAGAAACTGCAAAGAATTTGACGTAGCTATTGATGACTACAGACAGGCAATAAAAATTGATCCAAACTTTGTAGAGGCTAAACAAGGGTTGGAAAAATTATTATTAGATTTAGGGAAGGTAAAAGCATTTATTTCGGGACCTTTCTGCGATATAGAAAAAATGAAGTATAAGGATATTGAGAATATTGATATTGCAGGTGAGTCGAAGCGAAATGCGGAAGAATTGTCCAAATTGGAACGACCATACGCACAAGAAATTGAGCCTCACATACAAACGGCTATTTCTAAATACCAAGTTTTGCTAAATCAAACCTCGAAGAAGCCATTTCATAACCTCGTTTGTGAATTGACGCTAAGGTTACTCGAGGACTTTAAAAAGCCCGAAAATACTGCATCTGTTAGCACTATCCCAACTTCAAGCTCTAGCAGTATGTCTAGCTCTTCTTCTGCCATGTTTAGCTCTAATAGCGGCGGTGGTTCCTCCTCTACTCAAGGTCAACAACCAGGAAATGCTCCGCATGGTTTTGGTAGTTCTAAATAAATATAACATCTAGCCTGAGGTATAGGTTGGGTCAAGCCACGCCAAAGGGGTGGTGGACCCAACAATCTAACAAAATGTGATATGTTAGACCTGACCCCATTATTCTATTAGAATGTGCAAATGCACAAACATGATCACACGCCTGACGGCATTCAAAAACGTTTTTCTTCTGCTCCCGAGCATAGCTATTTGCGTGACTGGGTTTATGGTGGGCTAGATGGCGCGGTTACTACTTTTGCCTTAGTTGCTGGTGCGATTGGCGCCAACTCTGGTCATACAGTTATTTTACTTTTAGGTCTGACAAATATAATCGCCGACGGCTTCTCTATGGCGGCAGCCAATTTTCTTGCTACTAAAACCGAACGCGATGAGCATAAATATTACGAATCTATAGAAAAAAAACATGTACGCTACGTTCCTCACGGCGAAAAGCATGAGATCAAGCAAATCTTTCGTAATAAGGGATTTCGCGGGGATATCTTAAAAAAAATAGTACAGCATGTTACAAAAAATAAAAAACTTTGGGTAAACACCATGCTCAGAGAAGAGTATGGATTACCGCAATCAGTGCGCTGTGCCTGGCGCGCTGCCGTTTGTACTTTTTTATCTTTTGCAATTTGTGGATCTATTCCGCTTATCCCTTTTATTTTTTCTTGGCGTCATTCGGTGCTTATATCAGCAATAGCCACAGGAGCGGTGTTTTTTGCCATCGGGTCTGTGAAGAGTTTATGGTCAGTGCATGCTTGGTGGAAACCGGCATTTTTGGTGTTTGGAATAGGTGCTTTTACGGCTTTGCTCGGATTTTTGGTGGGAGAGGCAGTAAAGATTTGGGTTTAAGTTAGCATAATCCTCTTGTTGCAGCCGAAAGTAATATGCTAAGCTTGGGGATGAATCATCAATTATGAATTATAAATTATAAATTATGAATTAAGAGTTATGAGATTGGTGAAATAGAGAAATAAAATAATTCCACTAACATTTATAATTCATCATTTATAATTCGTAATTGTATAAAAAACATGTCTATATGAAATTGTTATAAATCAACGAGTTATATTTTTAAAATCAAATGAGCAAAAAAATATCGAATAATTTACTTGCAGCACTCGATGTTGGAACCAACAAAGTCGTTGCTTTAATTTGCGATGCGCAAAACGGTGATCAGATTGAAATTATTGGCGTAGGCTCGCAGCCTTCACGTGGCTTAAAACAAGGTATGGTTGTCAATATTGACGCCACTGTGCAAGCCATTTTGCGTGCCATCCAAGAAGCTGAGTTAATGGCAGGTTGTCAAGTAAACTCAGTCTATACTGGTATTGCCGGAAGTCATATTCGTAGCCTGAATTCTCAAGGTATTGTTCCTATTCGTAATAGAGAAGTGACTCAGCATGACGTCGATCGCGTTATCGATGCCGCCAAAGCTGTAGCCATTCCAACCGATCAAAAAATTCTACACATATTGCCGCAAGAATTTATTATTGACAGCCAAATGGGAATTAAAGAACCCGTAGGGATGTCCGGTGTGCGTCTGGAAGCTAAGGTGCACATTGTTACCGGAAGTGTTAGCGCTACGCAAAATATTGTGAAGTGTATTGAAAAATGTAATTTAAGAGCAGCGAATATTATTTTACAACCCTTGGCATCAAGCCATGCGGTGCTTTCAGATGATGAAAAAGAATTAGGTGT
Source organism: Gammaproteobacteria bacterium (assembly GCA_041664965.1). GTDB lineage: Bacteria > Pseudomonadota > Gammaproteobacteria > UBA9339 > UBA9339 > JBAYJT01. The sequence goes on along the minus strand of JBAYJT010000032.1, from coordinate 6,791 downwards.
TTGTTTGGTTGATATAGGTGGTGGTACGACAGACGTTGCAGTATTTACCAATGGCGCTATTCGCCATTCAGCTGTGATTCCGATTGCAGGCGATCAAGTCACCAACGACGTTGCTATCGCTTTCCGTATTCCAACTAAATATTCTGAAAAAATCAAAATTGAACACGGCTGTGCTTGGTCGCCGCTTGTTAGTACTGATGATCTAATTCCAGTGCCCGCTATCGCTAACCAACAGGCACGTGAAATTACCAAAAAGACTTTAGCTGAGGTTATCGAAGCTCGCTATGAAGAGCTTTTCTTTTTAGTAAAACAAGAATTGAAGCAATATGGTTTCTTAAATTCGCTAGCCTCTGGCATAGTTTTAACTGGCGGGGCTTCCAAGATGTTTGGTGTGATGAACTTAGCGGAACAAATTTTTCAAGTACCAGTGCGTTTAGGTGCGCCACATGATGTAGGTGGAAACTCGGAAGTTTTAAATAATCCAATCTTTGCAACTGGCGTGGGCTTATTGATGCTTGGGCTACAACATCAGCAAGAAGGCCGGCCAGAAATGGGTTTTGGTGAAGGTATGAAGAGTATGTGGGAGCGCATGCGCGGCTGGTTTCAAGGCAGTTTTTAAGTGGAGAAGACAATGTTTGAATTATCTGAAGGTCCAATAACAAATGCAGTTATCAAAGTAATTGGCGTCGGTGGCGGCGGTGGCAATGCTGTCGAGCACATGATTGCGCAAAATATTCCAGGTGTAGATTTTATATGCGCTAACACCGACATTCAGGCGCTCAAGCGCTTAAGTACGCCAATTTTATTACAACTTGGCGAAGAATTAACTAAAGGCCTTGGAGCTGGTGCCGATCCTGAGATTGGTCGCCTGGCTGCAGAAGAAAATCGCAATAAAATTCGCGAGCTTTTAACCAATACAGACATGGTTTTTATCACAGCTGGAATGGGCGGTGGGACTGGTACGGGAGCGGCTCCCATTGTGGCGGAAGTAGCGCGCGAATTGGGCGTTCTTACTGTCGCAGTCGTCACCAAGCCTTTTTCTTTTGAAGGTAAAAAACGTATTGCCATAGCGGAAGAGGGGATTGGTAATTTAGCTAAAAGCGTCGATTCTTTAATCGTTGTTCCGAATAATAAACTCTTAGCTGTTTTAGGCAAAAACACTAGTCTTTTGAACGCATTCCGTGAAGTGAACAATGTTTTATTAGGCGCTGTGCAAGGAATTGCCGAGCTTATCACACGTCCGGGTTTAATTAACGTCGATTTTGCTGACGTTAGAACCGTTATGGCTGAAATGGGTATGGCTATGATGGGAACGGCAGAAAGTTCTGGTGAATATCGTGCCAGAGAAGCGGCAGAAGCTGCTATTTCTAGTCCATTATTGGATGATATTGATTTAGCTAATGCTGGTGGCGTTTTGGTGAATATCACCGCTGGAACCAGCATGACTATTGGCGAATTTGAAGAAATCGGTGATGTTATCAAATCCTTCACATCGGAAAATGCGACAGTTGTGGTTGGAACGGTAATAGATCCAGAAATGCACGATAATTTGCGTGTAACTATTGTCGTTACTGGCCTAACTAAAAATGGCGGTTTAAACCGCTTGGTTCCGCCAGCTGCAAGCAGAGCTAAACCGACTGCAGAAACGCAAAAAATTGAAGCCAGCTTTGATTTTAGAATACTAGAAAAACCAACGATTTTGAGAAATCAAGAAGCCGCGCAAAGCGCTCCTCCTGCTGCCCCTGTCAATCCAATCCAGCAGGCTACAATAGAAATTGAAGAGGAAGAAGAAATTTCCAGTACATTTCCTCCTCAACCCGCTTCACCCTTTGATGGCAGCATAGACTTGATTGATATTCCCGCCTTTTTGCGCCGTAGAAAAGAGAGTGAATAACATTTTGTGTCGTTATCCCACGACTTGCCTGTTTTGTCATCCCGCGACTTGATCGCGGGATCCACACCTTAAATTCATAATTCATCATTCATAATTTATAATTTATAATTCATAATTCATAATTTTCTTTTCTTCCCCTCAATCCTCACCAGCTTATCTCTCCCAGATTTTCCTTGTAAAATTTCCACTTGTTTAGTGGGAACATCAAAGTGTTTCGCCAAGAATTTTACCAATTCTAAATTAGCTTTGTTATCTAGTGGCGGCGCTGCGATTTTTATTTTCAATCTATCTCCATAAGGCCCAACAATAGCGCTCTTTTTAGCGCCAGGGTTGATGTGGACTTGCAAATAAAGATCGTCGCCTTTTTGATAGGAGTAGCTAGGATTTTCTTTTGGCTGAGTATTGCTTGAGGGCATGAAGTGTTTTTAAGTTAATTTTAGGGGGAAAGCAAGAAAAACCTATACAATTCTAAAAAACATGTCTATAATATTTACTTATAAATCAACGTATTGCGTTTTAAGATTGAGTTTCAGGTTTTTTAGGAAAGGGGATTTTTTATGTACCAGAGACCACAGAGACTAAAATCAGAGGAGATTCCTTCAACATTGGACCAAGTATCATCTGTGCAAAGCAGTATCAAACAAGCGCTGCAAGCCCTAGAAGGATCACGTGGTATCAAGCAGAGTCGAACTACATCAGATAAGAATTTTCTAGAAATTATTCAATCTAGTTTAAAAGTTCCAAAGGATTCTCGAGAAGAAAAAACTGCAATGTCGTTAAGAGATAGTTTGGAAGACGATATTGCAGCTAAAAAGCGTGAATTAAGTGAATTAAATCGAAAAGAAGAAGGTAATTTTAAAGCAGCTGTTGCTGGCAAAAAATCTAAGTTAGTTGAATTTACTGATGCCGAGCGGGACACTGCTAGTTATTTAAAGCGTACAATTGCAGCTTACGAAGGTGTATTGAAACAAATGAATAGTTTTGTAGCACCTTTCGAGTTGAAAAGCGCTGAAATACTTGCAATTAGAATAGAAAAAAACTTAACAAACTTGGTTGATCAAGCTAAACAAGGCGGATCTTCTAAAGATGAGAAAAATGCTATTAACCAACAAAAATCCATCTTGCAGTCTGTTAGAGATTTACAGAAAAAACCTCAGGATCAGAGTGCAAGAGGAATATTAATCGCAGCAGTAAGTGGTTTGGGGGCTGAGGAGGCACGAGCAGTATCTTTTCCTGAGGCCAAAAAAAAACTTCTAGCGGAATTAAAAGGATTTCTTGAGGTTTCCAAGCCTCAAGCATCACCACAAGTTTCGAAGGTAGCAGACACTATACAAACTTCTGTAGATCAGGTAAAAGCGGGACCGGGTGATGAAATTAAGCAAGCCAGCTCTCCTAAAGGTGTGCAAAACAGTATCGAACAAGCGCAGCAAGTCCTAAAAAAATCACGTGGTGTTGACCAGAATGTCAATCAGGGGCGAATTGAGTCAGACCAGGCGTGGTTAGAGACTATTCAATCTAGGTTTTTAAAAGTTCCAAAAGATTCTCTAGAAGAAACAATTGTGATGTCGCTAAGAGATAGTTTTGAAAAAGATCTTGCAGATAAAAAGGGTAAATTAAGCGAATTAAATCGAAAAGAAGAAGGTAATTTTAAAGCAGCTGTTGCTGGCAAAAAATCTAAGTTAGGTGAATTTACTGATGCCGAGTGGGACACTGCTAGTTATTTAAAGCGTATAATTCCCGCTCACGAAAATGTATTGAGACAAATGAATAGTTTTTTAGCGTCTTTTGACGCGAAGAGTACTGAAAGACTTGCAGCTAGAATAGAAAAAAACTTGGCAAACTTAGTTGATGAAGCCAGATCCCCTGCAGACCGAAAAGAAGCTCTTAAGCAACAAAGCTCTATCTTGAAAGCTGTCAGTACTTTAAAGGAGAATCCTCAAAATAGCGAGGCAAAAGGAATGTTAGGAGTAGCAATAAGTGGTTTGGAGCATGCAGCATTTTCTGATACCAAGTCAGAGCTTCTAGGCCAGTTAAAAGGATTTCTTAAACTTTCAACAGCAGCACCACAAGCTTCGAAGGTAGCAGACGCTATGCCAACTAAGGCAAAGCAAGACATGGGTGGAACACTGTCAGAAGCTCCTAAAGTGGCGTCTTCAAGACCGCTCGCTTGGGCTGCAGAATGTAGACCAAAAGCTCCTAAAGCTGCCTCATCGCAAGCTGAAACACCAAGAGCTCCTATTTTACCGGGATAATGAAAAATATGTCTATAATAATTCTTTTTAAATCAATCAGTTGCATTTTGAAGTTGGGTTTTGGTATAATATAGCCGTATCTTTAAGGAAAATTATTATTGAGGGGTGGATTTATGGTTCAGCGACCAAAAGAGAATTTAGAAGCATCTCTTCAGAAAATAAGAGCGCTTGGTGAAGAGCGGGCGGAGAAGATGCGTCAGGCTGGGCAAGAGCCACCGACGAGTCTGGGGCAACAATTGAATGAAAGTCAGCAAAAGTGGATTCGTACTCCTACCGCGCCACCGACACGATTGGAACCCCCAGCTAATCCTGAGACTAAGGGGGTACCTACATATAATGCTAATGCACAAGAAAATCTACAGGTCTCGCCGATGGGAGCACGCGCCTCTTTAGGAGTAGATGATTGGGAAATGGTGGGGCAAGCTTCAAACCCTTCTACTAGCGCTACAAAAGGTGCGTCGGCACCACAAAGCGGGGCAACAGGGCCGACTGCGACACCAATCCCGACTGCTCTGCCAACCTCTTCTTCTGGCAGTGAGAGTGTGTCAGCTCCGAAATCTCTAGCTAGTTCTTCTTCAAGCTTATCTCCAGCGGAAAAACCAACTTTGCCGTTGGCAAAAGTTCCAAATGTTATACCTAAAAATGTTAAAAGTTTTACTCTAACAGGTGGCAGGACAAATCCTATTGTATTAAGTTCAGCTGTTCCTATTCAGGAGGTAGTAGATCCTACAACTCGTCCTAGTTCTAACAGTAACAAGGGGCTTGAGGATTATATACGATCCCATGGTGTCTATTTGTGTGACAGCAATGGCAATGTAGTTAAAACAATTCATGACCCTCTTCAGCCTTCAGATCCAAAAGCTTCAGAAAACATCGACAGTGCGCTTAAGTCTTTATCCAAGAATGAATCTATACAAAATTATTTACATAATTTTATAAATACAGACCAAAACGGTCTTTTGTGGGCTGCAAGAGCGCGGGAAGCTGATGAATTACAGAAGAGAAGGATGGAGCTTGGCGTTACGCAAGTTGGTTCTAAAGTACCAGGGTATGAAACGAAAGTTTATTTTATTCCGAATTCAGATGGATCTTTAGATGTGAGGGTTACTAACGTTGTTAATAGGATTGCTAGTTATGGATTTAAGATGGATAACAACGGTAATCCAATAGATGCTGATGGAAGGATCGTTGACTCAAATACTAAAGCAGCTCGAGATATAGATATACAAAATCCAAATGGCTTACTTGCTTACGATACAACATACCGTCTTTCTCCTATTGAAAATGGAGCAAAAGTAAAGGCAGAGGTAATTAGTACGACTGAGGCCGTGCTTGATCAAAGAGTTGAGCAATATTTACCACATTTAAAATCTCAGAGTAATTTTGACAGTCGCCTCCGTGGTTTAAGTACAGCTAATGTGCTACAAAATATTAACCAATTAGATAGCGATATAACAGGATACATGAATACTTTCTTAAGACAGAAAGATTGGTTTCGTGCTGGAGAAGCTGCGCAGAGACAGATAGGATTAGCAAGGATACCGGATTTAACACAAAAGATATCAAACGCAAAAGACTTTGCCGATCCTGATGCAAGAGCTAAATTGCTTCAAGAAAGGGATGCTCTGAAAAATGCGTTAGAAGCTGATGAGAAATCGCTTAAGGATGAGAAAGCTAATACTGCAGATCGAGGATATCTAAAAAGTTTAATTGCTCTCGAAAGGCCTTTATTGAGAGCTTTAGATCAGTTCCTAAAGCTAACCGAGCCTGCTGTAGCTGCGACATCTGCGGCAGCAGTTACCCAAGCAACAACCCCACCTGCAAAATCACCCCCCGCGGAAAAGGCACAAGCACTGGATCCTATCAAACTTAGTATAGATGAAATAGAAAAGAGCTTGCGTGATGCGGTTAAAAGTCCAAAGGCAGCCAATAAGGAAGATTATAAATATGCTCTCAAAGAGCAAGCCGCTATTTTGAACGCCGTCAAGAATTTGGCTGCTAAGCCTGGTGATGTAAGCGCTCAGAAGAATCTGGGCTTAGTGATAAGTGGTTTGGAATTGAAACACGGGAAAGCACTTGAAGAAAAATTAACCAAGACACATAAACCTCTTAATCCAGGAGAAATACTACTACAAAACTTACAAGACTTTCTTAAAGTTATCTCAAATCAGTCAGAAACAAAAGCCGCCGCGCCAACTGCAGTAGCAGCACATAACACGGTAGCGCCATCCGCCTCTCAAACCACAACAACTAAGCCAGAGCCAGCTATACCAAAAGAATTACAAAATTTGTTAGAGCAAGGTAAGAGAGCGGCCGAGCTGGGAGCTGAGCGAAATGCTCGATTTGAGCAAAGCTTAAGTAAAGCAGAGGCTACAGGTGGTGTAATGCAATCTTGGGGTAAAAATGGACAAGAGATGCTTGCGGCTAAGAAGAGTGAGGTAACGGCTTCAGAAGGAAAAGCGGTAGAAACAAGCCAAGAAAGGCCATCTTCGCATGGCTTAACTAGTTGATAATTAAATGATTTATTTGTATAAAATTGCACAACTATGCAAAAAATGGTACAATGTAAACATAGTTTTTTAATGTTATGGGTGGTTTATGTTAAACAAAGTTTCTAATACGGTATCTTGTTTTTGGAATGGTTC
>JBAYJT010000031.1:0-19435 GCA_041664965.1 Gammaproteobacteria bacterium | reverse complement strand
ACCAGTAGTTTTTTTAAAATATGTTTAAAGATCGGCTTGCACTTTTACGAACTAGGTAAAGGAGCGTCCAGCCTAGCTTACGGGGCTGTTTTATGAAAGTTTGTCGTGTACAAAGGTTTTTTGAAAAATTATGAATTATAAATTATGAATGATAAACTTTAGAAGTAATTAGACTTTTTCCAGGTGAAGTTTAGCGTACATAGCAGCCAAAGAATGCGTACTAATTTGGCATTTTTTAGGTTACAAAACGATTATTAAGCAGGGGACTACTTTAATTCAAGAAATGGATCATGATAATTCATCATTCATAATTTATAATTCATAATTAGGTTAGATCGTTTATGTCATCAAAAACAAAAGTAATTTACAGTTGCCAAAAGTGTGGTTCCCAGTTTCCGAAATGGATTGGACAATGCACTGATTGTGGCGCTTGGAATAGTTTAGTGGAAGAAGTGCAGAACATGGTTTCTTCTTCTGCCACTAACAATCTGCGTTTCGCTAACTATGCGGGTTCTGTTTCTACCGAGCAAAGCGGTACGGTTTTAACGCTAGATGGCATTGCCTTGCAGGAAGAAGCACGTATTTCTACTAAACTTGCTGAGCTAGATCGTGTTTTGGGTGGCGGGTTGGTCAAAGGGGCAGCAGTGTTAGTTGGTGGTGATCCAGGTATTGGAAAGTCAACTTTACTTTTGCAGACTTTGGCGAATTTGAGTTTGGATCACAATGCGCTTTACGTTACTGGTGAAGAATCTTTGCAGCAAATAGCTTTGCGCGCAAATAGGTTGCAAGTTACGGGAGGCAACTTAAAACTTCTTTCTGAAACTTGCGTGGAGCGCATAATTAATATTGCCGCTAAAGATAAACCACGCATTTTAGTTATTGATTCTATTCAAACTATTTACACCGAATGTTTGCAATCGGCTCCTGGCGGAGTCAGCCAAGTACGTGAGAGTGCCGCGCAGTTAGTGCGTTATGCTAAGCAAACCGGTACAGCATTATTTTTAGTTGGTCACGTTACTAAAGAGGGTACACTTGCCGGCCCACGTGTTTTGGAACATATGGTGGATTCTGTGCTTTATTTTGAAGGTGAACGTGACGGTCGCTATCGCATAGTGCGCGCAGTGAAAAATCGCTTTGGCGCCGTTAATGAATTAGGCGTTTTCGCCATGACAGACCAGGGTTTACGTGAAGTTAGCAACCCGTCGGCGTTATTTCTTTCGCGTTACGAAGAACCAGTTGCCGGAAGTTCGGTTTTGGTGACTTGGGAAGGTAGCAGACCACTTTTAGTCGAGGTGCAAGCTTTAGTTGATCAAAGTTATTTAGCTAATCCGCGTCGCGTGACTGTTGGTTTGGAACAAAATCGCCTGGCTATGCTTTTGGCAGTGTTGCATCGCCATGGAGGAGTTGCAACTTATAACTACGATGTTTTCGCGAACGTTGTTGGTGGTATTAAAGTTGTAGAAACTGCTGTAGATTTAGCGCTCTTGTTTGCTATCGTTTCTAGCCTTAAATCTCATCCGCTGCCTATGGATTTGATTGTTTTTGGTGAAGTAGGTTTAGCAGGTGAAATTCGTCCTGTACAAAGTGGCCAAGAGCGCTTGCGAGCGGCAGCAAAACATGGGTTTAAAAAAGCAATTATACCTAAAGCGAATCTAGCCAAACAAAGTTGCGACTTAGGAATGGAGATTGTAGCGGTTAAAAGCTTAGACGAAGCTCTGCGCGTTTTGTTCGCGAAATAAGGGCAGACACGAGGCCTGCCCCTACGGTTTTATTTTAATTTGGCTCTTAATTTTAGATCATTGAAAAGAACTAAAATCGTTGCCCAAAACCAAGGAATCAAGAAAAAACAGCTGATTAGGGCTAATATTGCGGCTAATATTTTTCCATGCACCCCATATCCTAGAAGACATGGAGAATAGGTGCCAATGAGGAGAAATGCTAGCAAAGGGAAAATAACCGACCAGCAAGTATGTAGCCAATTTCCCCAAACTAATCCACAGCTATTCTTAATAGCTTCCATGGGTTTGTTTTTGCTGAATAAAATTAGGGGAAGGCTGAAAAGCATTAATATCCCTACGAAAATGCCAGGAAGCAAGAGTGGCATAACTAACACAGAAATAATGAAATAAACTACGATTTGATTGCCGAGGACTGGGAAGTATTTGCTTATCGTGGTTTTTGCTGACGTAGCCAAACTGGTTCTGGGTTTGCTAACTAAGTCGTTGATGCGTACTAAAGTTATGCATTTTGTGTATAGTAAAATCAGGGAAACCACCAAAGAAGCGGCAAAATAGGCAGCGAATTGCCTGGAAGTAAATGTTTCTATGGTAAGCGGTTTTGTTTGGAAAGAACAGAAGTTAAAATTATAGCCAAACAAGCAACCTATGAAATAATTAATTGGACGTATTAAAAACAGAATAAATAAATACCAAGTACGAGAAAAAGTTTGTTTGTATAGGCTTAGAGACGAACCCATGATTCTCCAAGCACCTAAAGGCTGTGCGGCAAATTTAAACATATTTGTACTCCATAAAAATGTTTTGTGGCCAGGTGCTCAAAATTGGTTATAGATAAAATTTAGCGTAATATGCACTTCCTATGAGCACGTCAACTGAAACATTATACACAAAGATTCCTACAAAAGCAGGAGAAAAATATCATTGCAGTAATTTTGATGCTTTGGGGAAAAGTTTTGCTATTGCTAACCTAAGTAAGAAACGGAAGGGATTATCTATTGTTGTTACCAAAGATATTTTTACTTCCGGAAAGATACAACGTGAGTTGCAGTTTTTTTTACCCAAAGAAGTTGAAGTATTGACCTTTCCAGATTGGGAAACTTTGCCTTATGATAATTTTTCTCCGCATGAAGATATAGTTTCCGAGCGGTTGGCTACGCTTTATCGATTACCACATCTAAAAAACGCTGTGCTTATTATAGCGGTTAGCACGTTGATGCAATATGTGGTACCGCGCAGCTATATAGAAAGCTATAGTTTCTTTTTGAAGCAAGGGGAAAAGATTAACCTAGAATTTTTGCGTGAGCGCTTGAGTAAATATGGTTATAGCGCGGTCTCGCAAGTTATGGAGCATGGCGAATTTGCTGTGCGAGGATCTTTGATAGATATTTTCCCTATGGGTTCTACAAATCCATATCGCATAGATTTTTTTGATGATGAGGTCGATAGTATTCGTACTTTTGATCCAGATAGCCAGCTTTCTGATGATAAGGTCGCAAGTATTCAGCTTTTACCAGCCAAGGAATATTCCTTGGCACCAGAATCCATCAGCCTTTTTCGGCAAAATTGGCGCAATATTTTTCCCGGCAACCCAAGTGATTGTCCGATTTATCAAAACGTAACGAATGGTTTAAGCGCTCCAGGAATTGAATATTACTTGCGCCTTTTTTTCAATGAATTAGGGAAACTAAGCGATTTTTTACCCAAGGATAGTTTGATTATTAATTATGATTCTATCGATGCTGCTTCTCGATCTTTTTGGCAAGAGGTAAAACAACGCTATGAGCAGTTGAGTCATGATACAAGCCATCCTTTGCTTCCGCCTAAAGAAATATTTCTGAGTCTAGATGCTCTGCATTCTATGTTAAAGCAGTTTCCGGAGATTACTTTTACTGATGAAAAGGCGAGTTCTTTGCCCAATTTAACAGTTGACCACAAAGCTAGTCAGCCATTGTTTAAATTAAAAGAATTTTTCGAGAACCAAAAATCCAGGAAAGATGGTGATGTTAGAGTTTTATTTTGTGCTGAATCCCTAGGTCGCCAAGAAAGTTTGCGGAGTGTTTTAGCTAAAATAGAAGTTTGTCCGCCAGTTTTTAGTGGTTGGCAAGAGTTTTGTTCTAGTGATGCGCAAATTGGGATTTGTGTAGCTCCAATCGATCAAGGCGGTTATTTGCCTGTGGAAGATTCCTTTTATATAGCTATTATTACAGAAGCTCAGCTTTTTGGTATGCAAGCCATCACGCCGAGGCGATCCAGTAAGCGCTCCGAGCAAGCTATAGACAATGCAATACGCAATTTAACTGAACTAAGTGTTGGTGCTCCTGTAGTTCATGTTGATCACGGTGTTGGTCGATATTTGGGGCTTACAAAGCTTAAAGCGGGTGAAGAAGAAAATGAATTTTTAGTTATTGAATATGCAGATCAGACTAAGCTTTATGTTCCAGTTACTTCTTTGCATTTAATTGGCAGATATGGCGGTAGTGATACGGAACATGCTCCATTGAGTAAACTAGGTACAGCGCAATGGGAAAAAGCTAAGCGTGCGGTTTTAAATAAAATACGTGATATTGCTGCCGAGCTTTTAAATATTTATGCCAAAAGGGCAAATACTATTGGGCACAAGTTTAATCTTCCCGAAGCTGATTATGAAAAATTTGCCGCTAATTTTCCATTTCAAGTTACGGAAGATCAGCAAAAAGCTATCGATGCAACCATTGCCGATATGGCAAGGCCGCGCTTAATGGATCGACTTATTTGCGGTGATGTTGGTTTTGGTAAAACAGAAGTTGCTATGCGAGCGGCTTTTCTAGCAGTAGAAAACAATAAACAAGTAGCGATCTTAACGCCCACAACTTTGCTTGCCGAGCAGCATTATCACAATTTTTGCGATCGCTTCGCATCTTGGCCAGTGAAAATCGGTATGCTTTCGCGTTTTTGTAACGCTGCAGAGCAAAAACACGTTTTAGATGGGCTTATGTCTGGAGCAATTGATATTGTCATCGGTACACATAAGCTTCTGCAAAAAGATGTGCTGTTTAAAGATTTGGGTTTGCTTGTAATTGACGAAGAACATCGTTTTGGTGTTAAGCAAAAAGAGCGTATAAAATCTTTACGTCCGAATGTTGATGTTTTGACATTAACGGCCACTCCAATTCCGCGCACGCTTAACATGGCGCTTTCTGGAACGCGAGATTTCTCAATTATAGCTACTCCACCGCCAGGAAGACTCGCTATTAAAACTTTTATTCAAGAACGTAATAATTATGTGATACGCGAAGCTGTTTTGCGCGAAATTTTACGCGGCGGGCAAGTCTATTTTTTACATAATGATATAGCTACTATAAGCAAAATGGCGCGCGATTTAGCCGAATTGGTTCCAGAAGCCCGAATAGTTGTTGCACATGGGCAAATGGGTGAGCGCGATTTGGAACATGTGATGACGGATTTTTATCACAGACGCAGTAATGTTCTGGTTTGTACAACAATTATTGAATCTGGCATTGATATTCCAACTGCAAACACCATTGTTGTCAATCGTGCTGATCATTTTGGTTTGGCTCAGTTGCATCAACTGCGCGGACGCGTAGGTAGATCGCACCATCAGGCCTATGCTTATTTATTAATTCCATCGAGAAAATTTATTACAGAAGATGCAAAAAAGCGTCTAGATGCGTTAGCGTCACGAGAAGATTTAGGTGTTGGTTTTGTTTTAGCCACACATGATTTGGAAATTCGCGGAGCTGGGGAACTTTTAGGAGAAGAGCAAAGCGGCCAGATGGCAACGATTGGTTTTGATCTTTATTTGGAATACTTAGAACGAGCAGTTACTGCGCTGAAAAATGGTCAAGAAGTTAATGTTGATGAGGCGGTTGCTAGATTTGTTACGGAAATAGACTTGAAAATACCGGCATTTTTTCCAGATCAGTACATTTTCGATATCAATACTCGTTTGACTTTTTATAAACGCATTGCCAATGCTAAAAGTATTTCGGAATTAGATAATTTACAAGTTGAGCTTATTGATCGTTTTGGTCTGTTACCTCAAGAAGCCAAGAATTTTTTTGCCATAGCAGAAATTAGGCTTACTGCAGAGCCGCTGGGTGTTAGCAAAATAGCGGCGGATTTTAGTAAAGGTTTCGTGGAATTTGCTTTAGAGCCAAATGTGGATGTTAAAAAAATACTTAATTTGGTACAAAAAAACCCGCATATTTATAGGCTGAAGAAGGGAAATAAACTAGAATTTGCAATAAAACAACCTTTGGCAGCAGATTTGATTGAGTTTTTAAAGATGTTGCTTGGAGAAATAAAGAAGTGAAAAACCTAGAGGCTACGCAAATATACTTTTCGGTTATTGTTTCGACTTATAATCGTCCGGATGCTTTGGCATTGGTTTTGCAAGCGTTGGCTAACCAAGATGTTGGCGATAGTTTAGAGGTTGTAGTGGCGGATGATGGTTCTGATAAAAAGACAGAAATGCTTTTGAAGGATTTGCGTAAAACTTTGCCATATTCGTTAAGCCACGTTTGGCATGAACACGAGGGTTTTCGAGCTGGAACTATCAGAAACAAAGCTGCGCGGAAAGCTCGAGGGGACTATTTGGTTTTTCTGGATGGCGACACGGTTCCGCAGATTTCTTTTATTCGTCGGCATAGACAACTTGCTGAGAAAAATTATTTTGTCGTAGGAAATCGTGTGCTTTTAAGCCAAAAGTTCACAGCTAAAGTGCTCGAGCAGAACTTGCCGATTTATAGCTGGGGAAAGTGGCGCTGGGCTTTGGCGCGCCTATGTGGCCAAATAAGCAAATTTTGGGCATTGTTTTATTTGCCATTTCCATGGCTACGTAAGCTCCGGTGTGATGTTTGGCGTGGGGCTAAATCTTGCAATTTAGGCATTTGGCGCAAGGATTTTTTTGCTGTACAAGGCTTCGATGAAGATTATCGCGGTTGGGGTTATGAAGATTCAGACTTAGTAATTCGAATGCTAAAGAAAGGTTTAAAGCGCAAAGATGGTCATTTTGCTACAGCTGTACTACATCTTTGGCATCCAGCTAATTATGAGAATAAAGAGAATTGTAATAATTACGCCAAGCTCATCAAGAGATTGCAGGAATGAGTACTTTAAAATATAACTCATTGATTTTAAAGGAAAACCCGTAGACATGTTTTCGTGGTAGAACGGGCGTGCTCATTCTCTACGCTCCAAAATACGGGATTTTGGAGTGTGAATGCTCCAAAATATCATATTTTGGATGACAAACACTCCAAAATGTGGTATTTTGGAGTCTATGAATTACTTATCGCGCAAAATTGAAGGGAACATTAGGAGCACTTTGCAGCGTGGCAAAAGTATTTTGCTATTAGGCGCGCGGCAAACGGGAAAAACCACTTTACTGGAGCAGCTTAAACCAGATTTATCGATTTCCTTTGCTTTGCCACACATTCGGCAGCGCTTTGAGAAAAATATTGCGTTACTGCATGGTGAACTTGAAGCTTTAGGCGAACGGAAGGAAAAACCACCATTAGTAATTATTGATGAGGTTCAAAAAATCCCTGAAACTTTAGATTTGGCGCAGGATTTTATAGACCATAAAAAGATCCAATTTATTTTAACGGGTTCTTCTGCTCGTAAGCTAAAAACCCCAGGGAAAATCAACTTGCTTCCAGGGAGAGTGGCTTCACTAAAGCTTACCCCTCTTGCTATACCTGAATTACCTTCGGAAAAATTAGTTTTGGATGATTTATTAATGTATGGTTCTTTGCCAGGGATTGTTTTGCAAGAGAATTATGAAAATAAAGAAACAGATTTAGCTGACTATACTGAGATTTATCTAGATCAAGAAATACGAGCTGAAGCGTTGGTTCGAAATGTAGCTTTTTTTGCTAGATTTTTAGAACTAGCAGCGGCTGAATCGGGACAGCTAGTGAATTTTCGTAAATTGTCACAGCAAATTGGTGTGGCACATACAACGATTGCAGCATATTATCAAATTTTGGAAGATTGTTTAGTGGCAGAGCGTATAGAGCCATTAACGCATACGAAAACTAGGCGGCGCTTGTTACAAACACCAAAATATCTTTTTTTTGATCTAGGGGTACGGCGTATAAGTGCTAACGAAGGTATAAATCCACCGCAGCAACATTTAGGTTCTTTGTTAGAGCAATTTGTTGGATTGGAGTTGTTGCGTTTAATAAATTTGGTGAACAAACGTGCTAAGGTTCACTTTTGGCGAGATGTCTACGGTAACGAAGTTGATTGGGTTGTGAATTTTCCAGATCAGCTTATACCTATAGAGGTTAAGCTAACCGCTACTCCGAATTTATATGACGCTAAGCATTTGCAGACATTTTTAGCGGAATACGATAATGTTAAAGAAGCGTATATTATTTGCACAACCCCTCATAAGTTAAAGTTGGCAGATAGAATTTATGCTTTGCCTTGGCAAGAACTATGGAGCATCAATCAATGAAAACAACAAAAATTCGTAAAGCAGTTTTTCCAGTAGCGGGTTTAGGTACACGCTTTTTGCCGGCCACTAAAGCAAACCCCAAGGAAATGTTGCCTATAGTGGATAAGCCGCTAATTCAATATGCGGCCGAAGAAGCTGTGGCAGCGGGTATTACTCAACTTATTTTTGTTACAAGTTATAGTAAGCGCGCTATTGAAGATCATTTTGATACTAATTTTGAGTTGGAATCTAAGTTAGAAGAAAACGGTAAAACGGAAATGCTCAAATTAGTACGCGAAATCTTACCCAAAGGAGTTTCTTGCGTTTATGTACGTCAACATAATCCGCTGGGCTTAGGTCATGCGGTTTTATGCGCTAAAGACGTCGTTGGTGATGAGCCGTTTGCTGTGATTTTAGCTGATGATTTGATAGATGGCGGCGCGAATCCCTGCTTAAAACAAATGGTAGACGTCTATGAGCGTACGGGAGATGGCGTTTTAGCTATTCAAGAAGTTTTGCCAAATGAAACTGAAAAATACGGTATTGTGGCACTAGACGGAAATGTTTTACAATCTCCTCCTATAAGCAAGATAGTGGAAAAGCCAAAAGCAGACAAAGCGCCGTCGAATATGGCTGTTGTTGGACGTTATATTTTGCCATCTAGTATTTTTGCTTTATTGGAAAGGACACAATCTGGTGCTATTGGTGAAATTCAACTCACAGACGGCATCGCGGCTTTGTTGAAGAAAGAAAAAATGCGGGCGCATTTATTTTCTGGCACGCGCTATGATTGTGGTACTAAATTAGGCTATTTGGAAGCGACTATTGCTTATGCTAGAAAGCATCCAGAAGTTGGCGAAAAGTTTGAAAAATACTTACATAAATTAGCACACGAGCTTGTTGCTAGTAATTGTTGCTGTGCAAGATGAAAGGAAAATTGTGAATTATGAATTATGAATGATGAATTGAGGGGAAGGGTATTTGCTTGGTTGGGAACCGAAATTAAAATTGTAACTCGTTGAAAAATAAGGAAAGTCCGTAGACATGTTTTTGTGGTTTTTGTAGGGAATAGGCATGAGCCTTTTAGAAGTTTTAATTGCTACATTTATTTTGGGCGGAGTATGTTTAGGGATCATTGCTGCCGAAGAATTAGCTTTAGTGCAACAACACGATGCATATTTGCGTAGCGTTGCGGCATCGCGTCTGATTAATATTAGCGAGCGTTTTGCCGCTGGTGTTGGAAAAGTAGAATTTAATGATTGGCAGCGCTCTAATTTTTCTTATCTACCAGAATCCAATTCTAACTATCAAAATATTGCTACGAATTTATATAAAATTACCCTCTGTTGGCGCGGGCGCGCGCTGAAACCAAGTTGTCTTGCAACGGAAGCCGTGAATCATAATGCTTAAGCCTACCTGCCTAAAGCAGGGAGGTTTAGTTCGGCAGGGTGGCTTTGGAATGTTGGAGTTACTCGTAGCTTGCGTGCTTAGTTTTGTTCTTATCGCTTCTCTGTTCCAAGTTTATTTAACTACCAACAGTGCTTATCGAAAACAAGCAGATCTAGCTGAGAGAGCCGAAAATATTCGCGTTGCTACGCAAATTCTAGTTAACAATATACGCAGTGCTGGCTATGCTGGTTGCGCTAGGTTGCAAGATTTACAAAAAGCTAAACATTACACTGAACATGCCTCGGCCCTATTTAATTTTACAGCAGAAAATAGTCTACGTGGTTTTACTAGCCAATACCCACCGGCCTATTTGCAAGACAAGATCATTCCTGGTAATGATATACTTGTTGTTCAAAGTGCAGCATCTAGCGTAACGCGCACTTACGACTCAGTTGTAGGTAGCAGCTTTCTTGTGGCTGCTAATCCGGCAACGCCAAGTAACAAGGTGTTGCTTCTTTCTACTTGCCAAAACGCCGAATTATTTACCTCTAAAGAAACGGGTGGGCAAGTTATTACATTGCAAAACGATGAAAAGTTGAGATACAACTATGCCGTCAAAGAGCAGCCGGAAGTTGGTAGTTTTACTGAAATTGCCTATTTTATCGGGGATTCAGGGAGTTTTGATGTCAAAGGGGCGCCACTTTATAGTTTGTATGAAGTTATAAATCGCGGCAATAAAGAAGAGGTCTTGGGCGGTGTGAATTCCATGCAAATTCGCTACGGTATTGACTTAAAAGGAAGAGGTGTTATAGATAATTATTTGACTGCCGCGGAAGTGGATAATTTAAAAGCTTGGATTAGGGTTAAGAGCGTAAAAATTACTTTGCAGCTGCGATCCAATCTGGGTGATATAGATAATCTGGAAATATACGCAGCTATTAGAGGCAGATTAGGTTAAAAATTGCATGCAAACTTATTCTAAAAGTGACGGTTCAGCCTTATTGGTAGCTTTAATTTTTACTGTTATTTTGACGGCTTTGGTTATAAGTTCTATGCAAACTAGTTTGCTACAAAATAAAATGGCGACGGCATTTTTAGAACAAAATTCAGTCTTGGCAGAGGCAGAAGCTAGAATTTACGCGGTAGAGCAGAGTATAGCTAAGACTGGTCGGTTGCCGCGAGAGGTGGATTTGGAATATTCTAGTTCGGATTGTCCTGGTGTGAATTTTTTTCGAATTACGGTTGCTAAACAATTGGGTACAGCGGAAGCATTGCTTCACAGTTTTTTTGTTACAAATGCAGATGTTTCTAAATGCCCACCGAATTCTATAGTTGCACCAGGTCGGCAAGCTTGGCGTATTTTTGATAGCGAGGAAATTTAAATGAAAAAGTATAAAGCGTTGGCGCTTATATCAGGTGGTTTAGATTCTATGCTAGCGGCTAAGATGATTTTAGATCAGGGAATTCATGTGGAGGGCATTAATTTTTTTACGGGTTTTTGCGGGGATTTGCTCTCTTCCATAAAATGCAGGAAAGGCGCGGAGAGAGAGCAGTATAATGCTAAAAGAACGGCAGATTTGTTAGGTATTCCATTGCATGTGGTTGATGTTAGCGAGGATTACAAACCAATTGTTATAAATCCCAAGCATGGCTATGGCGCGCACTTAAATCCCTGTTTAGATTGTAAAATTTTCATGTTAAGCAAGGCATTGCAATGGATGAGGGAGCATAGCTTCGATTTTGTGATTACGGGAGAAGTAATGGGGCAAAGGCCAAAGTCTCAGCTTAAGCACATGTTACCTGTTGTAGCAAGAGATTCTGGTTTGGAAGACCGTTTGCTTCGTCCACTTTCTGCCAAACTTTTAGCTCCTACTTTGCCCGAGAGAGA
The DNA here is from genome assembly GCA_041664965.1 of Gammaproteobacteria bacterium. Taxonomy (GTDB): domain Bacteria; phylum Pseudomonadota; class Gammaproteobacteria; order UBA9339; family UBA9339; genus JBAYJT01. The sequence goes on along the minus strand of JBAYJT010000031.1, from coordinate 7,977 downwards.
AGGTTGGGTGAATCGTGAACTTTTAGGGGATATTAGTGGGCGGAGTCGTGCTAAGCAGGTGGAGTTAGTTAAAAAATATGGCATTACGGAATATGCTCAACCATCAGGTGGTTGCTGTTTTCTTATTGATGCTAATTATACCAGACGATTGCGTGATCTTTGGCAGGCGCGTGGTCATAAAGATTATAACTTGGATGATGTGGCTCTTCTAATGATTGGGCGACATATTCGTCCCAAGCCTTATTTTAAGCTCATCGTTGGACGAGATGAAATTGATAATGCCTTTTTGGAAAAATATAGTAATAAATTTTTAAATTTGCGTAGTTCTAGCCATAAAGGTCCTGTAGTGCTTTTGGATGGAGAAATCCAAGGCGATGAAGATTTAGATTTAGCTGCTCGGATTACAGCCTATTATTGCAGTAAGCACGCGGGAAGCACTGTGCAAATTCTAATCAGCAATAACAACGGAATAGAAAAGCAATCGAGTGTATCGCCTTTTGAAGATAGCAAGATGCTTTTTGGTTGGTATGTTTAAGTAACTTCTAAAAAAGTTGAGGTAAATCTGAATTTCGTCATTCCGCGGCTTGACCGCGGAATCCATAAATTACACTGTTTAGACTGGATCCCGTGGTCAAGCCACGGGATGACGGAACAAAAAATATTCAATTTGTCCGGATTGTTATGACATTTACCAAGGTTTGTCGTGTGGGAATGTGAGTATGAGATTTATTTTATTTTGTCTCTGTTTTCTCTTTTCTAGTCTAATATCTGCCTCGGTTTACACTTGGGTAGATAGCGCTGGCGTGCAGCACTTTAGTGTCGAAAAGCAGAAAGATGCTGTTCTTTTGGTAAATAATGCGCCTAAAAGTGCTCTGAATCCCCTGAGAACTCCTGTTTCTATGGTAAATCATGTGGCGAAATATCAAAAATTAGCAATAATTATGCCGCAAAATGAAGAAACTTTGCGTTATCTTGATGGAAAGGTATGTGTAAATGTTGCTTTAGAACCTAAATTGCAAAAAGGTGATGCTTTAATTTTATCTTATGACGGAGCTCCTGCCGTGGTTGCTCAGGCTGACGGGAGCTTTGTTATTCCTAATGTTGAGCGTGGGGAGCATAAATTGCAAGCTCTAGTGAAGGATAGCTCTGGACGGGTTTTGCTGAGTAGTGATAGTGTGACTTTTTATATGCGTCAGCCAACAATGAGCGGTAATTAGGCGTGATTATGTCGAATTTTGTAGTGATCTCCTGGGATTTCTTAAGAAGCTTTTCTGGACTGAAAGTCAAATTTAAGGCAAAATATCTCATATTGTTAACCGATTTTTACGAGGAGCACTATGGATATTCGTACTGTAAAAAAATTAATCGAATTAGTTAAAGAAACGGGTATAGCCGGGTTAGAAATTGAAGGTGACAAAGAAAAGGTAAAGATTACAAATGAATCTTCTTCCATGCAGCACACCCAAAGTATAGCTCATCACGTTTTAACTGCGCCTCAGCCTAATGTATCACAAATCCCTGAACAACCCTCTCATTCGCCGCAAGATTCCGCAACTTCTCCGCAACATACTGTAAATTCACCTATGGTCGGTACTGTTTATTTAGCTCCTTCTCCTGGCGCTAAGGCATTTGTGGATATTGGGCAAAGCGTCAAGGCGGGCGAGGTCGTGTGTTTAATCGAAGCTATGAAGATGTTTAATCGCATTGAATCTGATAAGGATGGCATTATTAAGTCTATTCTGATTAAAAACGGCCAGCCAGTAGAATTCGATCAACCCTTGTTTGTGATTGAATGAAGAGGGAGTGAAGATGCTAAAAAAAGTGCTAATCGCAAATCGAGGCGAAATCGCTCTGCGTATTTTGCGTTCTTGTCATGAATTAGGAATCAAAACAGTTGCTGTTTATTCTATCGCTGACCGCGAAGCTATGCATGTCCATTTAGCGGATGAGGCTGTTTGTATAGGGTCGGCTCCCTCACAAGAGAGTTATTTGAATATCCCAGCTGTTATTAGCGCTGCTGAAATAACTGGTGCGGATGCTATTCATCCTGGTTATGGATTTTTAGCGGAAAATGCTGATTTTGTCGAACAAGTAGAGAAAAGCGGATTTATTTTTATCGGCCCAACTGCCGAAACTGTGCGAATGATGGGAGATAAAATTTCTGCCATTAAAGCTATGAAAAAAGCTGGTGTGCCCTGTGTTCCTGGATCAGAAGGTTCTTTAAGTAATAATGATCATGATAATTTCACTTTAGCAGAAAAAATTGGCTATCCAGTGATGATTAAAGCTTCTGGCGGCGGCGGTGGTCGTGGTATGCGAGTTGTTTACCAGGAGTCAGAGCTTCTTAATGCCTTATCTATGACACGTAATGAAGCTAATGCTGCTTTTGGTAACCCAGTCATTTATATGGAAAAGTTTTTAACTAAACCGCGCCACATCGAAATACAAATATTAGGTGATGGCAGAGGACATGCGGTTTATTTAGGCGAACGCGACTGTTCTATGCAGCGCAGACATCAGAAAATTCTGGAAGAATCTCCTGCTCCTGGAATTACTTCTAAACAAAGACAACAAATCGGCAATTTGTGCGTGAAAGCTTGCCAAAAAATACGCTATCGTGGGGCTGGAACTTTTGAATTTTTATATGAGAATGGCAAGTTTTATTTCATCGAAATGAATACGCGTATCCAAGTAGAACATCCTATTACAGAGATGGTAACAGGATTAGATATAGTGAAAGAACAGTTACTCATATCTGCAGGAGAAAAATATCACTTACGCCAAGATGATATTGAAATTCGTGGGCATGCTATTGAATGTCGCATTAACGCCGAAGATCCCAATACTTTTGTCCCATCTCCTGGAAAAATCACTACTTATCATTCTCCAGGAGGCCCTGGTATTCGTGTTGATTCTCACATCTATCAAAGCTACGTCGTGCCACATTATTACGATTCTATGATAGCCAAAATTATTAGTTACGGTTCAACGCGCGAGATTGCCATTGCCAAAATGCAAAATGCCTTAAAAGAAATAGTCATCGAGGGCATTAAAACCAATATTCCTCTTCATCAAAGGATTTTGGCAGATAAAAAGTTTCGCGAAGGCGGGACTAATATTCACTACTTAGAAGAGCTGATGGGCAAGAACGAATAGTCTACGGCTTGTATCTACGCTAAATATTCCCGTCTAAGCAAAAGAAAACCCAGTTTTTGTTTTAATTTATTTTGGTGTTATTGATGGAGTAGTAGACATGCTGGCGTAGAGACTTTTACGAATCAAACTGTTATTGGATAGTGTTCTACAATTTGCATATTCACCCCATGCTATTGTTTTTAAAGATATTTTACTAAACAATTTAAGCTTGATGTCTAATTGTAGTACGCTTTTTTGCAAAGCTTCTTGTGCTTGAATAGACAATTTATTTAAATCAATTACTGCTATAACCGCAGCAAGCGTAGTTTGTTTTTCTGGGTCAGTGTGTCTAATATATGCTCCTGGGGTGTTATTTATGCCAAAAGCAGCAGATAAAGCATCTTTACATTTTAGCAATTCTGCAGAATTGCTAATAGTGATACGTACCACCACATGACCGTCCGGATTCAATTTGCACTCTTTAACTGTTCCTGTGGGGTTAGTGTTAATATAGCTTTGTAAGATTTTTTCTATTGAAGCGGACCAATTAGGCGAAGTAATTAGCCGTTGCTGTTGGATGCGCATGTAGTCTTTAAGAGCACATGGTGGAATACTTCCGGAGAACGTGAGATGCGGGTTTTTCTGAATTTTATATGGTTTTTCTTCGCGCCGCTTTTCTTTATTGTGATTCCAAAAAGGCCTTTTTCCTTCAAGCTTTAAGTCTGTCTCAAAAATATTTTTTATAGATTGCTGCGCTAACCTAACAGTCGCCATAAATTCAGGGTTTGTGCTTTCAGTATCAAGCACAAACCCTATAAAATCTCCTCGCATTTGAAGTTCTTTATTTGGATAATTTGTATGCCTTCTGCTGCGTAGAGTTTCTTGTGGTGTTGTAGGAACACGAGCTGCAATTTCTTGTATTGCAAGGTGTTGTTCCTTTTCTAGTATTGCAAGTGCTTGTTCTGCTTGTTTTTTGGCAGTTGGCGGTGTTTTCAGAGCTTCTTCTGTTGCATTCAGCGCAAACATATATCACTTCTTTTTATACCTTATTTAGTTATTTATTATATCTTATTTTGCTGTACGTAGTGGAGCAAATAACATTAAAGCCATTTTATTTTTTGAGTTGTGGTGTAGAGGTTGTTGTTTCTCTCGCTAACTTTTTTTCTATTTGTTTTACTTTTTGCGCTAGATGGCCGGTTGTGGTCAGGTACTCCAAAGTGCTTCTGTCTGATGGGAATGGTTTCTGATGAATCGCGAGATTTCCAGTAGTGAGCATTGTCAATGATGGGGAATCTGGTGGTGATTTAGGACGGACGGGAATTTTTCTACGATACAATGACAATGATTTTAGTGTCGGTGGAGGAGCTGGAGGTTCAGGCATGTCTGGTATATATGCTGGTGTATAATCAAGTGCAGAAGGTGTTCCTGGCAATGGTGTTACTATTGGCGTTCCGGTTTGTTGCTTAATATCCTTATTTTTACGTTTAAATGTGGGCGTAGGAGGTAAATTATTAGGAAATGGAGCGAAAGTAGTCATAATTTTCTTTATTAGGTGCTTATTGAGATTATTGTTACTAATAGTTAATAGGATACCTTAAACACAAGAATAAAAAATCGAACTTAGATTTATTGTGTTTTACTCACAGCGCTCAGCTTTTTTTCCAACTCTTGTTGTATAGCTTGTTCTTGTTTGGAGCGGGAAGGAGGACTTGAAGGGGGACTGAGTTCTTGTTTTTTGCCATTACCAAATAATCTTCCCAGAAAAGATGATTTTTGAGGGGGAGATGGTGGTGGACTTAATGCTTTTGTAGCCGTTGGAGATGGAGCTTTGGGTGGAGGAGATATTCTGATGCTTAAATTTTCCTTGAAAGCGGCGGCTTGAGATGGCAAGAGATTATGTTCTATCAATCCACTTGATTGCTCGGTGCTGCTTGCTGTGGTAGCTGCGGATAAAGTTGAAGGTGCATTGCTAACAGGATTTTGAGCTGCAGGCACTGTCCCTGGGCTTTCGGGTGATAAATGTTGTTTTTTCGGAGGCCTTTGGCCTCTGTTTTTTAGCCCAACTCTTGACATAGTGTAGCTTTGGGTAAGTTTAGGCGCGTTTTCTTCCTTAATCGCATTTAATAACTCTTGGGCTGCAGATTTTTCTGCTGTTGCAGGGCCATGCATCCTTTGAACTACATTGACAGCTTTTTCAGCTCCCTTTTTGGTTAAAAATCTTGTAGGATTAATATCTGCAATTTCTTTGCGAGCTCTCTCTACTATTGATGGAGATAGTCGGCTTGCTTCTACTCTTTGGTTTCGCGCAGGTAAGGTGAATTTTTCGATTGGTGGAGCTATGGGTGGTACTGATACCGCAGAAACTGGATTTTGTGGAGCGCTTGTGGGTGTTGGTGGTAATGGTCTCTTGGGTGGTTGGCTTGCTGGCGTTGACACGGTCATAATTTCTCTCTCTTAAAAAATTAATAATTAAACAAATTATGCAATTTGTTGTAATGCGCTCAGTCTATATTAAAAATATAAATAAAAAATTAAGCCAAAGTTAATTAATATTTTTTTAAGAGGTTCCGTGTAGCTTTTTATAACAGCATGATTTAAGCCAGCATTGACCTTAGAAAACCCCACCCACTATCACGTTAAAGTCTTAATGGATGGAGCCTATTCATATGTACGTTATTTTCTTATTGATGTTTATCCGCTGTACTTTTCATATTCAGGTTTCAATGTTTTTTCTCGAAGACCCGTTAATATTGGATCTTTTGTCGCTGTATTTGGGGTTGACGGAGAACTCGCAGCAGGTCGCGTTGCAAGCAAGGAATGCGCAGCAAGCGGGGATTGTGGAGCAAGTGCTGTTGTTTTTAAATTAGTAAATTTTGCTGTTAAGGCCGCTACATTTGGTGTAGATGGAGTCGAGACAACCGAAGACGCTGCTAACGTGCTGCTTGATGCAGTGGTCGAAGAAGAAGTAGATGCTATGGCTGTGCTGCTACTTGGTGTTGTAGGAATAGAAGGTGTTGCAGGTTTTATAGGCGTAGCAATGGGACTACTAATTAAAGTAGATGATGTACTGCTGCTCGTAACAGATTGTGCGGTTGTAACAATGATCGGAGCAGGTAAAGCGGGAGAAGCAGGAGTCGATGTTGGGGTTGATACAGTGCTTGTAGTTGCGGTTGTTGTGCTTGAGGTAGCAGTTGGTGCTGATGTGGATTGAGGAGTGGTTGTGCTAGTGCTCGTGCTCGTGGCAGGCGAGGAGGTTGCGTTGCTGATTGTAGATGTTGAGGAGCTGCTAGACGTGCTGGTTGTGGTATTTGTTGTCCCCCAGTTAACCCCTTCGGTTCGGATAGAGCTTAAAGATTTATTTGGATTTGTTGTTGTTTCTGCGTTTGAGCCACTGTAGTAACTTGGAATCTTGTTACCCTGGAAGCGTTGTCTTACTAGTTCAATACTTCGCGCGGGAGATTGTGCAGCTAAAGAACTAACGGTGGATGCTGCTGTTGTCGTAGTCGCAGTAACAGTTGAGCTACTACTGGTCGGAGTAGTAGCAGCAGAGCTTGTGGGAGGAATGGAAGCTGGTGAGCTGGAACTAGCTGCTGGAGATGAGACTGTGGGCATAAAATCTCGAGCTTCTTGAACGGTTAGTGTAGGAAAGTCCTTCTTGACTGCTTCCAACTTTTCTTTGATTTTTGCCAATTCATCTAATTTGTTCAGTATCTCCAGTTTTAATTCACGCTCTGAAAAACTCAGATAAGCCTTAGCTCTGTAGAGTTGGTGTAATAATACAGGTTTTTTAGTTTCATGCTGCTTTATTAATTGTTGAAGCTTTTCCAAGTCTTTTTGAAGTTGTTCTGAAAACTTGGGGGTGGAATATATTGGATTTTCATTTGGTATTTTTTTTAAATGCCTAAGGTCTGCTTCACCTTTTTCGTACAATCTGAACATGCGACGATGATCTTGCTGAAGTTTTTGGATTTCCAACGCATCAGGGTCCAAAAAGGATTTGTCATTTGTTGCATAAATTTCGTCCCATGCATTCAGGATAGGAAGAAGTGGTTGGTACAATTGTTTTGTAGATGTATGTATGTTTGTGAGCTTATCTAATAATTTTTCGGCTGTATCTCCAGGTAGAGGTATGTCGCTTGACGATGACGAGGAAATTTGCTGTAAAGTCTCTTGTATCTCTTGCGATGCGGTGAGTAGTAACGAGCATGCTTTTTGTTTGCGTGCTATTTCTGCGACATTAATTGTAGAAGGAGTCGACGTCGTCATATTTACCTCTCTGTAAAAATATTAATAATTATCGAAGAAAAATCTATAGGAATTGAGCAAGTATAAACTAAAAAAAATCTTTAATCCTTAAGGAATTCTGAGCAAGTAATTTATGTTAAAAAGCTCAAAAAATCAAGGCTGGAGCTGTTTTTCACAAGATAACCTTATGATCTATATTATTTTTCTGCCAAAATTGCAATGAAATTAAGTAGATAAGATTTATAGGCTCTTTTTGAGGATTATTATCTTAACAAAGTCAATCGTAGTTGGCACATAAAGTTCTTCGCAAACGAGAAAACCTTCGTACACGACAAAGTTTTTTAACGCATTGAAAAATATAATAAAAAAATCGACTAGCCACGAAGTGGCAAAATATGGTAGCCCAGTCTAAGCCGAGCTTGCGAGGCGTAAGGCTGGGTGAAATAGAAAGTTTGTTGTGTACAAAGCGAGAAAATCTTTGTACACGACAAACTTTCATAAAACAGCCCCGTAAGCTAGGCTGGACGCTCCTTTACCTAGTTCGTAAAAGTGCAAGCCGATCTTTAAACATATTTTAAAAAAACTACTGGTTGCTTT
>JBAYJT010000030.1:0-20109 GCA_041664965.1 Gammaproteobacteria bacterium | reverse complement strand
TCTCAGTCCCAGTGTGGCTGGTCGTTCTCTCAAACCAGCTACGGATCGTTGCCTTGGTAGGCCATTACCCTACCAACTAGCTAATCCGGCGTAGGCTCATCTTTAAGCGATAGCTATTGCTAGCCACCTTTGCTTCGTAAAGATTATGCGGTATTAGCCCGAGTTTCCTCGGGTTATCCCCCACTCAAAGGAAGATTCCTACGTATTACTCACCCGTCCGCCACTCTACTCAAGGGTTGCCCCTCTTTCGCGTTCGACTTGCATGTGTTAGGCATGCCGCCAGCGTTCAATCTGAGCCAGGATCAAACTCTTCAATTGAAGGTTTTGTATGCTGCACAAATTAGAGTTAACTAACTCATACAACAAGATCTAGCTCAATATGAGCGACTGTACTTCTTAATTAAAAGAATTAAAGTTTCTCTATATTGATAATTTATTTGATAACAAAATCACCAACACGAGAACTCACACAAATTGATTCTTAAACTTTTAAAGAACAAAAAAATCGTTGTCATCAAGCTTAGCTGATAACAAAAGAGCTTCGCATTATATTTGGGTAAAGTATAAAGTCAACAGGTTTTCTAAAAATTATTTTCAAAAAACTTGTTGCTAAAAAGATTGCATTTCGCATAAATCAAAATGCACTATTTCCCCGAACTCGAGGCGCATACTAGAGCAAAAAAAACACCTCGTCAAGCGAATTCCAACACATTTTATAAGTATTTAAAAAACCTGAGCTTTTTTATTATTTTTGTGACTCAATATTCTAGATTTAAAACGTGCCACACTTCCTGGCGTGAGAATCTTTCTTTCTTCATCGTAAATATTACCACCCAAATCTTCACAAAGTTGTTTAGCTGTATCTAGCATAAGATTAAAGCTTCCTAAAGCATCTTTTTGGCCAACAATATCCATAAACAAAACTAAACCTAAACAAGAAGTGGAACCAATGCTGTTTAAATCAAAAGTTCCGGGTTTTGTAGCTTGAGCCAAACTAAACAAAATTTTAGACGACGCTGCAGGCTCTTCTTCATAACGATGGAAAACATTCATTTCACCATAGCGCAAACCCGCCGCAAGCAAAGACTGTAAAAGCTCATAGCCATTGTAAGGTTCACCTGGTTTAGCCATGACTGTCAATGTAATAACTTCTGACTCATCTGTAATTTCTAAACACTCCGCATTCGCTTTAACTTCTGGTTCTTCTTTTACTTCCAATTCCACAACAGAAACAGGTTCAACTTCTACTAAAACCTCTTCAACCTGCATATTTTCTACATTTTCAGAGACATCCTCAGGAAAAACTCTCTCCTCTCTTTCGACATTTTCCAAAACAATTTCGCTATCCAAATCCAAATTGCAATTCATATCATCAAAGGAAAGAGGATTTCTCTTGTTGGCTAGTTTTTCTTGCTTGGACTTGTGAAACCAAAAAATGAGACGGGCAATGATAACCAACACCAGTATAGCTAAAACAGCTTGCAGCGCATACAACATGTTCTAAATCTCCTTATGATTTGGAATATGAATTTTTGTTTAGTTTAGCAACCTCAACAAAAATTGTATATAATGGCGCACTATGAAATTTATAGACGAAGCAATAATCAAAGTAACAGCTGGCAATGGCGGCAATGGCTGTTGTAGTTTTCGCCGCGAAAAATTTATACCTCTTGGTGGCCCAGATGGCGGCGATGGTGGAGATGGCGGCAGTGTTTACTTGGAGGCAAATCCAAATCTAAACACGCTTATAGATTTTCGCTTTCAAAAAATATTTCAGGCCAAACGTGGCGAAAACGGTATGGGGCGCCTAAAAAGCGGCAAAAGTGCTGATGATCTAATTATCAAAGTTCCGGTCGGAACCGTTGTGTATAACAATGAAACTGATGAACTGATCGGAGATTTAGTAAGTCCAGGACAGCGACTTTGCGTGGCAAAAGGTGGTCATCATGGCGTTGGAAATAATCGCTTTAAAAGCAGCACCAATCGCTCTCCGCGCCGTATCACCAAAGGAACTGTTGGTGAAATGTTTGAACTTTTTCTGGAACTAAAGCTTTTGGCTGATATTGGCCTTTTGGGCATGCCAAACGCAGGTAAATCTACTTTAATCACCGCTATTTCTGCTGCACGCCCCAAAATTGCTGATTATCCATTCACAACACTGCATCCAAATCTAGGCGTAGTGCGCATTGGAACTGACCAAAGCTTCGTTGTCGCAGATGTACCAGGTCTTATCGAAGGAGCTGCTGAAGGCGCAGGACTTGGCATTCAATTTTTAAAACATCTCTCTCGCACAAGCACCCTACTCCACTTAGTTGACATAGCTGCTCTAGATGGCGCCGATCCTATAGCTGAAGCCAAAGCTCTTATCAAAGAACTCGGAAAATTTGATAAAAAAATGCTGAAAAAGCCCCGTTGGCTTGTGCTAAATAAAATTGATTTATTAACTAAAGAAGAGCTTGCAGAACGCAAAAACGCTTTAGTAAAAGCTTTGAAATGGAAAGGCCCTGTTTGGGAAATCTCTGCTGCAACAAAACAAGGCACCCAAGAACTTTGCTTGGCTTTAATGGAAAGTTTAGAGCGTAACCGCAAATCAGAACCGGAAAATTCCTAGAACCCAACTTCAAAACGCAACTTGTTGATTTTAAAGAAATTCCCATAGACATGTTTTTAGAGAGATGCGACTGAAGCAGTAGTTAAAGTTGGTGCAACAACTGAACTTGGCGTAGCAGATGTAGGATTTCTAAACAAGGAAACAGGACTTACTTTTACATCATACCAATGCATCTGTACTATAACTTCTGTTTCAGAACGACCATAAAGACCAGAAGCATATAGATTACTTACCCCTTGACGTAGAGCTTCAGTTATATCGCCACTATCTCTTCTATACGTAGTATCGCCTAATACTGCCTGACTACACCTAGACTCCAAGAATGATAAGGACGGTCTCAAAAATTTTTCAGTTATATTGTTACGAATAATAACTCTTTTATTGGCCAATAGTCCTAACCCATAAAAAATCATTGCATACGAGTGAGCCTTAACATTTTGTATCCCTGTTGCTGGTTGTCCCTCTAACGTAACACCTGTGTTTCTTTGGATAATTTCCGTCAGAGCTCCCCCTAAACATATGTAACTATCTCCATGGACAATAAAAAGCATGGAATTCATTAAATCTGCTTTAGCTAACAATCCCATACTGTTAAATATGCCAGCTAAAATAGGAACCGGAACAAGTGCAGGTGGAACTTGATAAGTTAAGTACAGCCTTAACAGTTCAGCAATAATCTTAGTACAATCAAGCTTACTAGTAACTATTCCTTCTGCCGACGTCAAACTAGCTAAGCCATACAGCATAACAGCATAATCAATAATTTGCTCATACGGTGATTCTTTAGAATCTTTGGCTTTCTTATCGATTATTTCCTTAATTAAACCATCGCAATTAGATTTAAAAACACCAATTTTAGCCAGTTCACCCAATCGATTAATCAATAAGCAACATTCTCGCAAAGAGGAATCCCTTTGCTCTACTATTACACTCCTAGCATAAGCAAGAACTCTCTCTTGCGTTGTTGATGGCACTCGTTTCTGACGGAAAAACATATTAGCATCATCTATAGTTTTCTTTTCCCATTCAGAGTAATTAGCTCCCTGAGGTAGCCCAGCAGTTAATCTTAGAGAACAGATTGCTTCTATCATGCAATCCGGAATAGGTAACAATGAACTACCACTAGCAGTTGAAGTGCACATAATTGAACCAGTGGCTGAACTAGGGACAACAGGTGTAATCGCTGGCAGCAAAGTATTAGGAGTAACGGAGGCACCACTAACTACTCCAGTAGTATTTAATACAATCGCCCCCAAAGGTGTTGGGGTGCAAATAATTGAACCAGCAGTGGCTAAGCTAGGAAAAATAACAGGTGTAATCGCTGGCAGCAAAGTATTAGGAGTAACGGAGGCACCACTAACTACCCCAGAAGAACAAATAACAGAAGGTGGCACACAAGCAGACCCACTTGAACTTCCCCCTGAACTTGTATCTTGGGGCACAACAACACCGCCGAATAATCCTAGACCTTGTGATCCTTCCTGCGACGGGACTTTAACTTTACTATTAGCAGGCGAATTACCTGGACTCGATATCGTGGAAATAACAACCTCTTTCGCCTCTGTAGTAGCTGTGGTTACAGAAAACATACTTGATATTGGTTGTTTAGTTCCAGTAGTTAGGCATGCAACGGTACCCCCACTACTAACAGCAACTGGCGACTGAATCTTTGTAGTTTGCGTAGTAATAGTTGATGATGTTGTAGAACAAGTTTCTGACTTTGCCGGCACTGTTGGTGATGTTGTGGTACTTGACGACGTACTTGAAGAAGCAGCTTTTGTTGGATTATTTCGTTGCAACTGTTTTTTTTCCTTTTTCTTAGGCTTTCGGGATGAACATAATGCCAACATAAACTTACGAAATTTCGCTGCCCACCCCCATCCTTTTGGTTTTGGTTTAGATAACTTATTAGCCACAGTTGTAGTACTAGATGTAGCAGCGGTAGAAGGAATAGAAGCAGGAGCAGAGCTAGAAGTGGAGATAGATAGACTTAATGCCTGCATTAACTTACGAAGTTTCGCCACCAAATCCAATCCTTTTGGTGTAGCTGACGTATGATCTACCTCTGCCTTAAATCGACACAAAATTTGATTTATAGCAACTTGGCATTTCCCGCTCAAGTAAAAGTTTTTTATAAAATCTTTTGCCTCAGATAGAGACATAATATGACAAGATTCCAGTGCATTATTTTTCAGTCTTTGCAGTTTTGTAGCCGATACTATCGCTGTTATTATCAAGTACGTATACTCTGCAGCATCTAACACTTTAGCGTTGCTAAAACTGAAAAAAATATAGTGATTTTGTCTTGCTAGTGTTGGACTAATTTTGTAAGCAGATGGAATAGGCTTATGTTTTTCACAGGAAGCATGATGTATCACGACCAAGAACGTGAACAATTTTTTTGCACAATCATATGTGTTATTCGCTCCTTCATAAAAACAATAACTTAGTGCGTGCACACAATTGGATAACAACCGTAAAGATTCTCCCAAAGACTCATCCCCTGCTTTCCTCATGAAATCTTTCATTTTAGCTAAATTTAGTCCTTCAAGCGGTATCCCTGACTCCCTGGCTAAAGCTATCAACTCATCAAATATTTGTTCGTATTTTTTTCCTTTTTCAGGTGATCCAGATAAATAATTTTCTAACACTTCTGTTACTAAGCGTTCGAAACGTTCATCTAAGCTTTTAGATGCAGGATTTTGACTACTAGACGAGCCTCCTCCGCTCACTGTAGTTGTTGCAGAACCAGTATTTGTAGACTGAGAAGATGCAGCAGGTATCACTGGAGCCTTTGTTGTACTCGCTGGCTGTGCAGAAGGTATTGTTGTAGTCATTAGTCACCTAGTTTTTCACTAATACTGAATGTTAAAACTAAGTATAACAAATGCCGCGCGCAATACAATTAAGGTTTGCTTAAGAAGGAACATCTTCAAAGATATTAAACATGTCCATAGTAAATCCTTTAAAATCAAGAAACTGCTATAGAAATGTAGGCTGGGTTAAGAATGAGCGAAGCGAATTCGAACCCAGCAACATCATGCAAAACTTTTATTTCGCACTTTCAGCGCTCAAAATTCTATATTCTATTCACCCAGCCCTGCGCTCGCTAGCTCGCTTAGGCTGGGCTATCTTATTTTGCCACTTCGTGGCTGTTTGGGTATTTTCATTAGACACATGGGGAGTTACGCCGTAATATCTACAATAGATTGCCCCTAAAACCTAACTTCAAATTTCAACTTATTGATTTTAAAAGAAAACTTATAGACATGTTTTTATCTTTGTACATAACAAAATTTGATAGGCAGAAAAACTTATAGAAGAGACGGGCTAGCGATTCCAGTACGACCTCGTAAAGCCTTGTCTGGATTCCAGCCCCGATCTTAGGCAATAGCCTTTATTTTTGCAGAAAGCCTGCTCTTATGGCGAGCGGATTTATTTTTATGAATAATTCCCTTAGTGACCATCTTATCGAGCATTATCTGCGCGTCTTTAAAAGCTTCATTAGCCTTAGCTTGGTCTTTACTTTCACAAGCAGTTAAAACCTTTTTGATATGAGTGCGATACATAGAACGCATCGCAACATTGCGTTCGCGATGCTTACTGCTTTGTATAATTCTTTTCTTTGACTGACGTGTATTTGCCACAAAACTTCTCCAACTTTATTAGAAAACTTCTCGAGTATCCCCGATTTTGGGTGCAAATATGCCTTTTTATTCAACTTCTGTCAATAGCATGGAAACATTTGCGACTTAAGAAAAAAATGATAATTTTGCTTTTTAAAACTTTACCTTTAAGATTTTCTTAATTATAACATGCTAACATGTCCTTGAATTAATAAATAAATTCCATTGGAAAGCACAGCCCATGCAGAATAACAATCCAAACTCTCACAAATACATAGAATTGCAACCGGCAAGATATCATGCTGGCCCAAAAGAATCTAGCGGTACACAGCAAGTTACATCGAGCACCAAGCCAACAACTAGCACTTCGACTACTCCAGCAAAAACTGTCGACGCAGCTCCTAGCACTCCTGTATCTACAGCGACAATTCAAGCAATACAAAATGCCGTAACTAGTGATTTGTTCAGTAATCCGTCAACAATCACAAGTACTCAAGCAGCATTGAGAACTTCAGCTTCTGCGACGACAACTACTTCGACAGCTATCACTACAACTCAAACAACCAGCGGAGGAAGTTCTAGCAGCCAACCTGTAGAACAACCTGCAACATTTATCCCAAAGAACATAACCACATTGCTTAAAAAAGAGAAGGGGATAACTCTTGATGATATCATACAAGCTTTGCAGAAAGATTTAGACTCCTGCCCGTCACTCCCTGGAAAGCACCAAATTATTCAGTTTTTATGTCAGCAAACTAATTGGCATAATTTAATTTTTTCAGCTGATGGCTTACCACGGCTTCTTTTACCTGCATTATTAAGGCTTACTTCATCTACATCGTTTGAATTATGGCTAGATATTTGTAATTTTTTTCGTGAAAGCCGTATGTTTAATATTCTATTTTCCGATATTTTAACCGTAGGCTATACGACAAGTCATCTTCAAGCAGAATATAGCAAAAGTTTTATTAATCATTTCTTTGGCAGAAATGCGCTGGAAAGCCATATACTATCTCCCGACAACCGAGGTTACCTTCTTCGAAATATTAATCCAATAAGAGATCTAAAGACTCTAAGAGGAGTTTATGGTTTAGCTATCTCTGACTTACTAAGTGGCTTTTCAACTGAGGATCGTAAATTAATAGGTAGCAAAATCATTGAGTTTGCAACAAATTGCTCTACTCAAACTATTGCTTGTAGCTCAAGCTCTATTAACATAATATTAATAGAGCTTGATAGTCTTATTAGGACTACGTTCCTAGATAGTTCAATACGCACCGAAAAGTGGTTTTTAGATTTACAGAGGATGAGCTCTACACAAACGTCAGCTCCTTCTTCCACAACTACTCCACCATCTTTAAGCATTCCACTTACAACCACAGCACCAGCTCAAGTTATACGCAACACAACTAACTCTCCAGTTTCTCCAGTAATAACTACTCCTTTAGCTGCCACTACAACTCTCGCCATCACACCGTCAAGAACCACAAGTACTCAAGTAGCATTGAGAGCTTCGGTTTCTGCAACGACAACTACTTCGACAGCTATCTCTACAACTCAAACAACAAGCGGAGGAGGTTCTAGTAGTCAACCTGTAGAACAACTTGCGACATTTATCCCAAGTGAACTAAATGAATTAGTAGCAAGAGAAGGTACTATAACTCTCAATGATGTCATCAAGGCTTTGCACAAAGATTTACAGTCTCACTCGTCGTTGCCCGAACAACAGCAGGTTCTTCAGTTTTTAGGCCGGCAAACTAGGTTGCATGGATTAATTTTTTCAGAGGATGGCTTACCTCGTCTTCTTCCATTTTTCTCAAAACAGTTAGAACAAGATATTTATCTCACTTTCCATCAAAGCACTTTCCGCCGCGCTCTATCTAACAATCCTCTAGCTGGTGGCTATGTATTAAGTCTTCTTCCAAGACAATATCATGCGGGTTTTATTGCTAATATTTACGGTAATGGAAAACCTAAACCAGCTGATCGGCACTACCACTTAACTACTCAACAAGTAAGCTTCATTGTTCAACATACTGCTCCAATAATGGGTCTAAAAACCCTAAGAGCGATTTATGGTTTTGCAATATCTGGCTTGTTTGATCGCAGTCCAACTGAGCAAACTAAACCAATATTTAGCGAGGTTGTCGAATTTGCAAAAAATTGCTCTAATCGAACTATTGCTTGTAGCTCAAGCGATATATACACAATGTTAAACCATCTTAATCATCTTATTGATACCCATTTTCTTGATACTTCAATACGCAACGAACAGTGGTTTTTAGATTTACAGAGGAGGAGCTCTACACAAACACTAGCTCCTTCTCCCACAACTAATCCACCATCTTTAAGCATTTCACTTACAACCACAGCAACTTCAACATCCTCTAGTTCCACACCTCCATCTCAAGTTATAACTGCAAACAATCAGGGTAATATAACCATTGATGATATCCACGAAGCTTTAAGCATTACATCGCCAGTAATAACAAGCTCTAATGCAACAACACCCAGTACTCCAGTTGCTTCAACAATGACTACCCCTTTAGCTACCATTACAACTCTCGCCATCACGCCGTCAACAAACACAAGTACTCAAGCAACATTGAGAGCTTCAGCTTCTACAACGACAACCACTTCGGCAACTATCACTACAACTCAAACAACAAGCGGAGGAAGTTCTAGCAGCCAACCTACGGAACAACCTTCAATACATACTTCACAGGAATTAAGCGTACCGCTTGTAGAGACACAAGCGGTAACTCTTGTTGACGCCACCAAAGTTTTGTACAGAGAGTTGGAATCTTTCCCGTATTCGCCTGAAGGACAGCAAGCTATTGTGTCTTTCTGTAACAAACACCATACTGTTCTATCTATCAATCTTTTGGATGGTGGGTATGTATTAAGTTTTCTTCCAAAACGATATCATAAAGATTTTATTAAACATGCTGGCTACCCTACTAAACTCCCGCCTGAAACGCTAGAGTTAATTAATCACGGTCTTGATTCAAGAATGCCTGTGAACAATCTGCAAGCGATTTATGGTTTTGCGATATCTGGCTTGTTCGATCACTGTCCAACTGAGCAAACTAAACCAATATTTAACAAAGCCGTCGAGTTTGCAAAAAAGTGCTCTGATCAAACCATTGCTTGTAGCTCAAGCGATATTTACAAAATGTTAGGGGATCTTAATGACCTTATTTGTCGTAACTTCCTTGATAGGTCAATACGCAACGAACAGTGGTTTTTAGATCTACAGAGGATGAGCTCTACGCAAACACCAACCACTTCGGCAGCTATCACTACAACTCAAACAACAAGCGGAGGAGGATCTAGCAGCCAACCTATAGAACAACTTGCAACATTTATCCCAAGTGAACTAAATGCATTAGTAGCAAGAGAAGGTACTATAACTCTCGATGATGTCATCAAAGCCTTGCAGAAAGATTTACAGTCTAACTCGTCGTTGCCCGAACAACAGCAGGTTATTCAGTTTTTAGACCGGCAAACCAAGTTGCATGAATTAATTTTTTCAGCTAATGGCTTACCTCGCTTTCTGTCATCTTTACCAAAAGATCTACGGCTCATTTTTCAGAAAAGCAAGCAAGCACCCGTACATCATTCAGCAACCCCTAATCCTCCAGCTCAAGCTATACTCGACATAGGTGTAAGCGGCTCCGGAAGTAGTTCTTCTGCAGAAAGTTCATCTACTGATACTCCGAAAACTTTTGCTGAACTAATCGTTATACTTACAAATTTAGTCTCTATTGAACCTCCACCTCCAGAGGATCTTATACGTGATTTTATTAAAGATAATGCTGCTACTCTGCGAGAGATTATTAAAAGTAGTGTACATTTTGCACAAGTAGCAAAAATCCTGCCACCTTATGCTAAATATACTTTAATTAATAGCTTAGGAACTATACAACTAGCACAGATCATTAAATATTCTGAGGATTTATCCAGAGCCTTATGTAGCTTAAAAAAATACGATATACAAAGAGAATTTCTGAACGTTTTAGGTAAAAATAAATTACAAGCTGTAATCAACGGTCCTGCTGCTTTATCCGAAGCCGTTTTGGATTGTCCCACACCCATCCAAATACAAATTATAACACTTCTAGATAAAAATCATCCAGCAGCTAGGATTAATTCTGCTAAAGATTTATGTATAGTTTTGAATACACTGACCCCAATTGCCCAAATGTGTCTTATTAGGTCTTTAGATATTTCTAAGTTGACAGGTATTATTGCTGCTCCCGAGAATAGAACCACAATCATGGGCCACTTAAAAACTAATTACGTTAAAGAAGATTTCTTACAGTATTTAGGCATCCAAAGCTCTGCACTTGCATCAGGTAGCACTCCAACTCAAAATCAAGGCACTAGCTCTGCGGATGAAACTCCCCATGATCTATTTGACGGAATGACTGATTTCTGGGCTTTGAGAGCCATGTTTAGTGAGTTACAAACATTCCCAACAATAAATGTAATCAATTTGATACGAAATTTAGATCAACAAAAATTGCAAGGAATGATCATATCTACCCACGAGTTAAAAAATCTTTTTATGTGTTTAGACAACAAATATAAGATGGAATTTATCAAACTGCCTGTAATCTTATGTAAGCTGCCAAACATGATTACTTCCATTACAAATATAGAAGAAGTTTTAACAAATTGCTATGCAGCAGCCAAAATGGAATTTATTAAATTGCCTGTAATCTTGGATAAGCTGGCAACTATGATTCAATCAGCCAAAGATCTAGCATCTGTTGTAAATTGTGTAGGCAGGGATAATCAAATGGAGTTTCTTAACTTGCCTGTAATCTTGAATAAGCTACCAACTATAATTAAATCCAGTGCAGATATAGGGAATATTAGGATGCGCTTATATGAGGAGAATAAAATAAAATTTAACAACCTTATGCGCTCTCTGCACATAGAGTTCCCTGCTTCATCTGCACCACAACCTTCAGTAACTCAAGCTGGACTGACTCTTTGGTCTACAACTACAAGTAGTGCGCCTCCACCAGCACCCGCTTCTTCTAGTTCTAGCTCATCTACTAGTTCAAGCTCAACTACTACTAGTCCAACCAAATTGTAGGAACACCGAAAAATTCTACTTTGCTTTGACACATCTTGCTCATTTATTGCGGAAAAAAATCAAGGTGTTACAATCATCATTCGTCCAATTTATGTTTAGGGAAGGATGTTTATGAAAAACATAAAATTTAGCCTACGAATTAGTATTTTAACTTTATTTGCCTCGCTGCTAATTCTGATTTGCTCTTTCATTATCTTCAATTATTATCACACTACTGATAGGTTTCTATTAGATTCGGCAGAAAAACTTTTACTAGTTGTGAGTGATAAGATAGAACAAGAAATCACTATCTTCATACAGCCAGCCAAACAACGTCTAAGCTTAGGCAGCAACTTGATTGACAAAAAAATAATCACCCCTTCCCCATCGACAACTTTTACTACCTTCATGCTGCAAATGCTAAAAGACATGCCCAATTCATCATCAGTCTTTTGGGCAAGCCCGAAAAGAGAATTTTTCTCAGTAGAAAGAACTTTGGGCAAAGATTTCAACCTCATTCAGTTGTTAGCTGGAAGTCCCTATGGTTTAGTACAAAAAATTGACGCCAAGGGCAATTACATAGGTCAAGCAACATATCAAAAAATAAATTTTGATCCTAGTCTAAGACCATGGTATGACAAGACATTGCATACAAAAATGCCAACTATTTCTGATGTTTACCTATTCTATCCGTTTGGTGAAAATCAAGCTGTTTTAGGCATATCCATGGTACATCCAATATACGACTCTACCAATAATTTAACTGGTATGTTGGGTTTTGACATTCCGCTACGCACACTTTCTACTTTTATTTCTGATCTAAAAATCACTCCCAACAGTTTTCCATTTATCTTCGACAATAAAAATAACGTTGTTGCCGGAAAACCCCTATTGACTACTGATCAAAACACTCTGCTACAAGTCAACAAAATGGCCATACCTTACGTGGAAAATTCTTTTTACCATTATCAGCAAGATAAAAAACAACTTTTTTCTTACAACTTCGGCGGCACTACCTATTTGGCGTTCTATGATCCTTTAGAACAACTACAAGCCTACAATTTAACCAGCACTCTAGCTATAGTGATGCCAATAAAAGACGTCATTGGCTTTGTTATAGACCAGTTAATACATTCTTTCACAACAGCTATAACTCTAATAATTTTTGGCATTATCTTAGTTTGGTTTGCTTCTAGCGCTCTTGCAAAACCTATAATCAAATTAGCCAAAGAAGCGCGATTAATTAAGCAGTTGGAACTAGTTTCCGATATTGAAACCAACTCACGCATCAAAGAAATCTTCTCCATGCAAGAAGCCTTCAATTCCATGAAACAGAGCGTGCAATCTTTTGTACGTTACGTACCTATGGCTTTAGTAAAAAACCTGATGTCTAGTGGCGGTATTGCTCATGTTGGCGGAGAGAACAAAACTGTAACATTTCTCTTCACCGATATTACTGGCTTCACTTCGCTTTCAGAAAACATGGAACCACAACAAATGATGTCTTATCTTTCAGAATATTTGGAAGTAATGACAAAAGTGATTTTGAAAAAAAATGGTACTGTAGACAAATACATAGGCGATGCCATTATGGCTTTTTGGAATGCTCCTCAGGATGATCGCGATCATGCCCTGCACGCTTGTGAAGCATCTATACTTATGTTAGAGGAACTAGACAAGCTTAACCAACGCTGGAAAGCCATTGGCTACCCAGAACTACACATACGCACTGGCATTTGCACAGGAAATGCCACTATTGGTAACGTCGGATCAGATGATCGTTTAAGCTATACTGCCATTGGCGATACTGTAAATATTACTAATCGAGTAGAGGAATTAAATAAAATTTATCACTCAAAGATAATTGTCAGCGAAAGCACTTATCGGCTTGTACAAAATAATTTCTCTTTCCGCATGCTCGACTATGTTCTAGTCCGTGGTAAAAACAGAGCACTTTATATCTATGAACTAATTCTTCCAGATCATTATCTTACACAAGAACAATTAAAGTCTTACAACATGGCATTTCACAGCGCCTTTGATCTTTATCAAAAGGGTTTTTGGCCAGAAGCTATCACCGCATTTGAAGCCTTAGTAACATCGTACCCAGAAGACCAATTAGTAAAAATCTTCTTAGAACGATGTTATACATTACAAAAAAATCCAATACCAGAATGGATTGGAGCTTGGAGAACATAGTGATGGAGAAAAGTAGTGCAATTCGAATAATCCAGATCACAGATCTTCACACATTTGCCAATGAAGAAACCAAACTACTAAATATTAGCACTAACTATACCTTCTACAGGGTACTAGAAAAAGTAAAAGAAGATCTCAAAAAAATCAAAGCCGACCTAATGTTAGTAACTGGTGATTTATCGCAAGATTTTTCCCAAAAATCCTATCTTAGGATGAAAGAAATTTTGCATAATATTGAGAAAGAATTTAAAATTCCTGTTGCTGTTACAGCCGGAAACCATGATGATAAAGAACTTTTAAACAGCACTTTAACTCATTTTATTAAAAAAGATTTTTCCTTTCAAAACTGGCGTGTATTGGTCCTAAATACTGAATGGCCAGGCCATGTTGCAGGAATGCTGCCCGATGACGAATTGAATTTTTTGCGAACAGCCCTAACTTCTTCGCCGGAAAAATCAGTTTTGATCTTTTTACATCACCAAGTTCTTCCTACCAATTCGGCTTGGCTGAATAAAATAGGCCTAAGCAATAGCCAAGTTTTTTTAGATATTTTATCTGAGCATACTAACGTCAAGGCCGTCGTCAGTGGGCACGTTCATCAGCAAAATCTGGAAATCCAAGGCAATTTAGTCTTTTATACAACACCGTCCACATGCTGGCAATTTGCTCGCAATACTGCCAAATTCAAATTAGACTCCCTAATGCCAGGATACCGCTGGTTTGAGCTTTACGACGATGGGAGCTATCAAACTGAAGTTGTCAGGGTACCATTTGATCCAGCTTGTATACCAGACTTGGAATCTACTGGGTATTAGCAGTTACCTTTTTGCTCTAAAGAGGTTATAATCGCCCCTTACAAAATTCCTAATCAGCGTTTACAGGAAACAAATCATGCAAGAACAACTTATGCAATTTATTATTCATCACTGGTTTCTTTGGCTAGCTTTTGCCATTGTTATTATTCTGGTCATACTGGAAGAAATGCGCAGTAAATTCAACGCCGTGCCAGCTATTTCAGCACAAGAATTGACTATGCTTTTAAATCATGAAGAAGCAACACTGATCGATATTCGCTCGCGAGAGCTCTTTCAAAAAGAGCATATCTTAAACGCTCAAAACATCCCAATAAGCGGCAATGATATTGCGGAATTGCAAAACAAACTACAATCCAAAAAAGACCAGGCCTTAGTTTTAGTCGATAGCATTGGGAGCAATGCAACAACTGTCGCAACTAAGCTGCGCACGCAAGGTTTTCTTAAAATTAAAATTTTAGAAGGCGGGATGTCGGCTTGGAAAAAAGCTGAACTGCCTACAACTAATCGCTAAAAAATCTATGCTAAAAATAGGTCTCATCGGGGGAGTTGCTGCTGGAAAATCCAGTGTAGCGAAACACTTTGCCAAACATGGCATTCCTGTTCTAGACGCTGATGTTTTTGCCAAAGAGGTAACGGCTGTTGGAACTGTTCCATATCAAAAAATCATCCGCCACTTTGGTCCGAGTATACTTTTACCTAACAAAGAGCTTAATCGCAAACTTCTGCGTAATATTATTTTCTGCGATCCAGAAGACAAAAAGTGGTTAGAAAAATTGCTTCATCCTCGCATCTATACTGCCATGCGCCTTGCTCTCCAAAAAATCAAAGCGCCTTGCGTTGTTTTAGTTCTTTCGGCGCTCTTAGAAAGTCCAGATCTTAGGTTTCAGAAGCTATTAGATTTCGTTATAACCGTTGAATCTACAAAAAAATTACAAATTCAGCGTCTATGTGAACGCGATAAAATATCTGCAAAGCTTGCGAAAGCTATGATTAATGGCCAAGTGGGCAGCAAAGAGCGCATCGCTTATGCGGATTGTGTGATAAAAAATAACGGAACATTGGCGGGTTTACAAAAACAACTTGGAACAGAGTAGAGACGCGATTAATCGCGTCTCTACGTTTGGAAATATAACTTATTGATTTTAAAAGAAATCTTGTAGACATGTTTTCCGACCCTAAACTATCAAATTCTCCTCTTAAAGATTTACCCGAACGCGAAAAAGCGCTTGATCCAACTAAATCTTTCATCGTCCAAGCTCCGGCCGGCTCTGGGAAAACCACTCTTTTAGTTCAACGCTACTTAGCCCTGCTTGCGCACGCCAACTCGCCCGAAGAAATTTTAGCTATCACATTCACCCGCAAGGCTGCAGCAGAAATGCGCGAACGTGTCTTAGCAGCTTTAGAACAGGCGAGGATCAATGATACAAATCAACTTGCAAAGGCCGCTTTAAAACGCGATAAAGAAAAAAACTGGCAACTAGATAAATATAGCAAACGTCTTAATATCTCAACCATCGATGCTCTTTGCCAAAAAATCCTATCCAGCGCTCCCCTCTCCGCCTCTTTGGCCGGACAAAACAACATTTTAGAAGAGGCCTCGGCCAAACTCCTCTATCAAAACGCAGTACGCGCCGTTGTCGAAAAAGCTTTAAATCCAAAAGATCCAAATTATTCTGCTTTAAAATTTTTACTTCTGCACTTAGACAATGATACCGAACGCTTAGAAAATCTATGCGCCTCTATGTTGAGATCCCGGGAGCAGTGGCTGCCGCACATTGCCAATTTAAATAACGCACCAAATTTACGCCTAACAATTGAAAAAAGTTGGAAAAAACTTAGCGAAGAAGCCCTGTGCAAGTGCCAAAAATATTTTCCAAAACAATATCTTGCGGAAATTTACCTATTAGCTAACTATGCAGCTGCTAATATTGAAACTGATAGCCCTTATGCTGCCTGCAAAATATTGTCGCCTTTAGAAAAAAAACTTCCCGAAGCAGACATAAAAATTTGGCAAGCTTTAGCCCAATTCTTATTGACCAAAGAATTTAATTGGCGCGCTAGTGTTGACTTAAGAAACGGCTTCCCTGCTCCTTCTCAAACAACTAACCAAACCGAAAAAACGCTACGCCAAGATCGCAAGAAGCGCATGCAAGAATTGCTTATAGGCTTAGTTGCTCACGAAAATTGGCGCGAAAGTTTAGCTGCTGTAGCCAGATTACCAGATATCCAATACAAGGATGATGAATGGCAAATAATTGCCGCTTTTGCCCAGCTTTTAAAACATCTAGTTGCCGAATTGAAAGTACTTTTTCACCTAGAAAATGCTTCTGATTATGCCGAAATTGCCATGGAAGCTGACCGCGTTTTAGGCTCTAGTGAAGATGTAACGGCTATTGCTCTCAATTTAGATCAAAAACTTAAGCATATTTTAGTGGATGAATTTCAAGATACATCAGAAACCCAGTACCAGCTTATTAAAAAACTTACAGAAGGCTGGGAAAACACTGATGGACGCACGTTGTTTTTGGTGGGGGATCCGATGCAATCGATTTATCGCTTTCGCAAGGCTGAAGTCGGATTATTCCTACGTTCTAAACAAGATGGTATTGGCGATGTTAAGCTGGAATCTATTACTTTAAGTTCTAATTTTCGCTCTCTGCCACACATAGTTGATTGGATCAATAAAACTTTTACTCAAATCTTTCCCAAAGTTGCCAACATCAATGATGGAGCGGTCCCATTTAACGCTTCCATAGCAGCATCTACCAGCACATTACAAATTCCCAATAGTCTTAAATTTTTTCTAGAGGGAGAAATACCAACTGCTGCAACATCTGCAGCTGATACTTTACAAAAAATTCAAATAGAATTCCCTCTAGATAATATTGCCATTTTGGTTCGCTCGCGTAGCGATTTAGAAGAGCTTTTGCCACTTTTACAAAAAGAAAACATAGCCTATCAAGGCATTAAAATCTCTCTCCTGCGGCAAAGCAGCGCTGTGCAAGATCTTTTAGCCTTGACCAGAGCTTTGCATTCTCTCTTAGACCGCGTAGCGTGGCTTGCTATCTTACGCGCTCCTTTTTGCGGATTAAATCTCAAAGACTTACACATTCTCGCCAACGCTAAACATTTAACTATTTGGGAAAATATTCTCTCTTATCCAGAATTAGATTTAAGCCTGGATGGCAATTCTCGCCTATCTAAATTTATTCCTATCATGACAAAAAGCCTTGAGAACCGTGAAAGGCAAAATTGGCGAAGCCTCATTGAAAATATTTGGATGGAATTGGAGGGGCCAAAATATTTAACGCAAAAAGAGTGGGAAGAAAAGCATGCCGACCTGTTTTTTGAATTACTTGGCCTAGAAGATTCGCTAAATTTATCTCTGCTGCAAGATCGAACTGAAAATCTTTATCTAAAGCCTCCTAAAGGCCAAGAAGCGGCGAAAATTCAGATAATGACCATTCATAGCGCCAAAGGCTTAGAATTCGACCATGTCCTTTTATTTGGCTTAGAAAATACAAGTGGCAAAGACAGCAACCAAGCGCTTTTATGGCAAGAATATCTTTGGGAAAATGAAAAATCCAGTTCAAGCAGCGATCTTCTCATAGCCACCATCAAAGCCCATGGCGAAGAAGAAAATTCTAAATACAAATATCTTAAAGATTGGGAAAACAGAAAAAATCAGCATGAAACAGCGCGTCTTTTCTACGTTGCCGCCACTCGCGCTAAAAAATCACTACACCTTTTTGCAATTTTAGAAGAAAGTAATAGAGAAATTTTAGATTCTGGAGATTTTTCGAAGATAAAATGCAAAAAAGGCAGTTTTCTGGATTTGCTTAAGTTTTAAAGGAGTCTACTCAGCAACATCCACATCGTTACCACCACTAGAACCACCTAAAGTATTAGCATCAAAAGCGACGACTTTTGGTGTTGTAGGCGTTGGAGAAGGTGGCTCTACGCTAAGAGCATCTATGATTGACTGATTTAATGCAAGCACGGCCTTTGCACTTGCGGCAACCGCAGCCAGCTTGGCTTTAATTGGAACTACAGCTTCTGTGAAATCCGCCGTTATCTTTTGCTCACCACTTCGTTTGGAAGTATCTATTTCTTCCAAGATTTGTTTAGCGGTTTTTAGAATACCGTCTATAGACGCAGCATCTACCAGATTGCGCTGACCATATGAATCCAACATATCCAAAACACGCATCTTAAACATCTCAGCCATATATTCTCACCCTTATTTTTCATCCAATAGCGAAACCACGGGAGATTTACCCAATTTCAGTAACAATTCTTGCTGCGTTTTTGTTGTGTGTAATAGATCACTTTTTTCAATTTCGCTAAAAGTAATCTTCAAATCTTGTTCCAGTTTAGCAACAATTTTTTCTGCAGCATCATACTGATTCTTGCGCCAAGCCTCACCATATTCCCTGATTTTTTGTTCAACCGTAATAGACAACTCAGCAAGTTTCTTTGATAACTTTTCCAACGTGGTGTGGCTAGACTGTAAAAACTTAAGATGATTCTCTAAGTCTGCCAAAGGCAAAGGTGGAAGCTGCTTAGGATTGGCTAAAACTCTTTTAACGACAGCATTAACCAAAATCATTTGTTCCTTAACTTGATCATCTCTCTTATTCACAGCTTTTTGCGCTTTATGAAAAGAGGCTATCAAATCAAAACTAATTCGCAATAAATCCGAAGCGTTATACCAAGCTTCTTTAATTTCATCCAAATTTGGCAAATAAACGTTAAGATTATCGGCTTGTTGCTTCTTTGCATCTTTACTTTTCTTTTTAGTGCGATACTCATCGATGATCGCATCTAATGCTTTCCATAAGCCAATTAGATATTGCGCATGGGTTGAAAAAAAGAGATCTTTGATTTGTTTTTTCGTTGGCTGTTTATTTTCTTCTGGCATGGGGAATATTGTCCTTGTTATTTTATACTTTAGTCTATTCTAATGCATATTGGCCATTTTCTCCAAATTCAGAATTTCTTGAATTTCGACATCGGTCAAAAGGCTCATTTCTCGTACTTTTTCTGGAATAGTTTTATTTTCTTTCAAAGCAGACTTGACCACTTCCGCAGCCTGCAGATAGCCAATGCGCGTGGCAAGAGGCGTAGCTAAAGAAAGACTTTTTAAGCCTAATTCCCTACAACGCTCACGATTAGCAGTAATTCCAGCAATACATTTCACAGCAAAAACGCGCATGCTATTTGCCAAAATTTCCATCGATTCTAAAATATTACGCGCTAAAAGCGGCATCATGACGTTCAACTCTAGCTGTCCTGCTTGAGCACCAAGCACCACGGCCGTATCATTGCCCATAACCTGGAAAGCAACCATATTAAGCATTTCCGCCATAACTGGGTTGACTTTTCCTGGCATTATAGAAGATCCTGGCTGCACAGCTGGCAAAACAATTTCGTTAAATCCCGTTCCAGGACCAGAACTAAGCAACCTCAAATCATTGGCTATTTTAACTAAATCAATCGCTAAAGAACGAAGTGCCGCTGAAACCCCGACAAAGTCTCCCATATTTTGCATAATTTCGACTAAATCTTTGGGGGTTTTAAGCGTAAGCCCACTTAAAGCCGAAAGTTTTTTGACGACTAATTTAGAGTATTCCGGATGGGCATTTACGCCAGTTCCCACTGCTGTGCCACCCAAATTAGAATATTGTAAATTAGACAGCGCTTGATCTAAACGCTCCCTAGCTTTCTCTAAATATCCAGAATAAGCGTTAAATTCTCTGCCTAATGTAATCG
>JBAYJT010000029.1:0-21799 GCA_041664965.1 Gammaproteobacteria bacterium | reverse complement strand
TTAAGATCTCTTCTAACTCGCTGACTGCTTTCATAACGTACTCCTTTCTTTTTAGTAGATTAAAGTTTTACGTTATACTTCAGCGAGTTATCTTTTTCAATCTAAACTTTGTCGTGTACAAAGATCAAAAACATGTCTATAAATTTTCTTTATAAATCAAAGTATTAGATAAAAATTGCATATTTAGGTCATCTTATGAATAACTTATGTCCCTGTGGATCTGGAATTGACTATGAGCATTGTTGTAAACCGCTGTTAATGGCGGAAAGAAGTGCTGCAACACCTGAAGAGCTGATGCGTTCGCGTTATACAGCCTATGTTAAAAAGAATATAGATTACCTTGGCAAAACATTGCATCCAGATTTGCGGAAAGAATTCGATCCTAAAGCGACCTTGGAGTGGGCAGAGAATTCTAATTGGCAAAAACTTGAAATTTTAAAGACTGAGCCAAACATAGTTGAGTTTGTTGCCTCTTATACAGAAAATGGCCAGCCTAGAAAACATCACGAGATTTCAGTTTTTCAAGAAGCAGCTGGATGTTGGTATTATGTGGGAGCCAAAAGGCCAGAGAGCAAGCCATTTATACGCGAAACTGCCAAAGTAGGGAGGAATGATAAGTGTCCTTGCGGTAGCGGAAAAAAGTATAAGCAGTGTTGTGCCAGATGAGTTTGACTAAATACCAGAAATAATTAGTTTTTAATAAAATTACGCGATTGGTTAGTGGCTTTCTTCTTCTAGCCTCGAAAATCCCGCTGTATTTTTTGTGACGTTTTTGGGATGTCCCAAATAAATAATTCTGGAATCTCCAAATGCTTGAACATCGAGCGAGCGGTTTGCATAAACACTGATATGTGATGATCCTGCAGCAATAACACTAACACCCTCAGCAATTAATCTTTTGGCTTCAATGTGATGAGATCCGGCAGCATTGATTTTGAGAGTAGTAGTTTTACCACTAAGATCGATGTGTGAAGATCCGGTAGCCTGAATATTAATATCCTGGGCAACTAGTTTTGCCGCATCAATATGACTGGATCCGCTAACATTGATGGATAAATGATCAACGTTGCCGGAAAGGTTGCAATGACTAGATCCGCTTGCATCGATTGTTAAATTCTTAGTTTTCAAATTATCTGCGTCTAAATGATTTGATCCGGCGAGCGTGATATTTTGCAGAGGTGAATTTGTAGTAACAATTATTTTTGTGTTATCACAATCTTGCATATGCCACGACCAGTCCCTAGAAAGATTAAGGTACAAAGTCGATCCCTTTGTGGAAACATTAAGATGTGAGATAAAATCCTTGTCTCCTTGCACTTCCACGTGCGGCTTTGTGCCAGAGACGATTTCAACTTGCATTGCGGATTTTATGTCCAGAGAGTTAAAACTAGTGACTTCGTAATTTTTGGTTCCAGTAGGGCTAGGAGTAGGCGAATTTTTATAGCAAAAACCCGTACAGCCTAAGAAAACAACTGTTATGGCGATTAATGAAAGCTTACTTTTCATAATAATTCTCCATGGTTTTATTTTTGCATTTGGCTTAATAATGGCAGCAGTAGTGATATTTTGCAAATATTGAATCGAATGCCAAAATGGTAGCCCAGTCCGCAAGGCTGGGTGAAAATAAGAATACCCCAAAACATGTCTATATGAATTCTATATAAATCAATGGGTTATAAAATCAAATCAAAGTCCGGATAAAAAATCATTCACAAAACCATCTATCGCCTGCCAATAATCTTTTCCGGCTACTTGCAATATATCATTATGTCCAGCGCCGTTGACCCAGAGATATTTCTTGGGAGCAAGAGTGGTTTCATATAATTTTTTTCCATGCCAAAAAGGCACGAAAGTGTCATTGGTGCCGTGGATGAATAAGACAGGGTATGTAATGGAAGTGATTTTTTTAAGATTATTAAATTTATCGAATGGTGAAATGGGAATTTGAGTATAGACGCGCGGTGCACTTAAGAAAGCGCTTTGTACAATTAATCCACCTATTTTTTTGTGAGAGGCAAGATCAATGCTGACGGCAGTTCCAAGAGAAAAGCCATACACAATAATTTTGTCCGGTGAAATTTTTAAGTTGTGGATCAAATAATTATATGCTGTGTCAATGTCAGTATAGACATTTTCTTCACTGGGTATCCCAGTGCTAGTGCCGTAACCGCGATAATCATAGGCGAAAACATTGAATCCATGTTGTTGAAATAATTTTAGCCTTGGATAAGAAGTATGTAGATCTTCAGCATTGCCATGGCTGGCCAATATAGTGTAGGTGGCTTTAGGGTTTTTTAAGTAAATAGCGGAAAGCAAGGCGCCATCGGGAGTTTTGAGCTTAATTATTTCTGCATTGTCTTTATAAGTTTGGGTTCTAGGTTCAAACATTACAGAGTCAGTAAAAAAATAGGCAAAAGCTGCAAATAGTAAGTAAGCGGTTATAATTAAGAATACTAGTTTTTTCATAATGAAAGTTTAGCATTAATTTTGTTAAGGGGAAGGACAAACATGGAAAACATAATTAATTTTCAAAATATTACTTTGCAAGATTTGCCCAAAGTTGGTGGTAAAAATGCTTCTTTGGGCGAGATGATTCAAAATTTAAAGAAGCTGAAACTTCGCATTCCAGATGGCTTTGCGACTACGGCGGCAGCTTACCGAGCTTTTTTGAAAGAGAATAAGTTGGATGAAAAGATTTATGCGAAGCTAAAAGAGTTAAACCCAACTAATGTTCGAAAACTTAAAGAAGCAAGTAGGGAAATAAAAAAATGGATAATGGATGCTGATTTTAGTAAAGAATTTCAAAATGACATTGCCAATGCTTATGCAAAGCTTGGTAAAAATAGCAAGATGGCCTTTGCAGTGCGATCATCCGCTACTTTTGAAGATCTGCCAACAGCATCTTTCGCTGGACAGCATGATTCCTATCTTAATATTAAAAATTTGGAAAATATTTTATTAGCTATCAAAGCAGTTTTCGCTTCAACTTTTAACGAAAGGGCTATTGTTTATCGCGTCCAAAATGGTTTTAAACACGAGAAAATGGCGATTTCGGCTGGCGTGCAGAGGATGGTGCAAAGTAGTTTGGCTACAAGCGGCGTGATGTTTACTCTTGATACAGAATCAGGTTTTGATCAAGTTATTTTAATTAATGCTAATTATGGCTTGGGCGAAACTGTGGTGCAAGGCAAGGTAAACCCTGATGAATTCTATATTTCTAAGCCATTACTCAAAAATAAAAAGTTTGCTATTTTGCAGCGTAACTTAGGCAAAAAGCAAATTGCTACGATTGCAACACAGAAGTTTTCTTTTGGTAAATCCGTAAAAGATGTGCCTAATTTTGCGGTGAAGCGCAGTAAGTTTTGTGTAGCAGATAAAGAAGTTTTGGAGCTGGCTCGTTATGCGCTTTCTATTGAAGAGCATTATGGACGTCCCATGGATATTGAATGGGCCAAAGATAGCGTGGATGGTAAGCTCTACATCGTACAGGCGCGGCCAGAAACAGTACGCAGCCAAGATAAAGTCAACACAGTAAAAAAAATGAGCTTGCTTAAAAAAAGTAAAGTTTTGGTGACGGGAAACAGCGTTGGGCAAAACATTGGGCAGGGCAGTGTGCGTGTTATTTTAAATCCTCGTGATATGAATAAAATGCAATCTGGTGAAGTTTTAGTTGCTGACATGACAGATCCAGACTGGGAGCCGATCATGAAAAAAGCTGCGGCAATTATAACCAACCGCGGCGGGCGTACTTGTCATGCGGCTATCGTAGCCCGAGAACTTGGCATTCCGGCTATAGTTGGTTGTAATAATGCAACGAGTAAATTAAAAACTGGCCAAAAAATCACTGTTTCTTGTGCGGAAGGTGAGACGGGTATTGTCTATGAAGGTATCTTGCCGATTCAAGTCAAAGAAGCTTCAATAAAAGCAATGCCCAAACTGCCAACTAAAATTTGTTTGAATTTAGCGCATCCAGATATGGCATTTACAGAGCAGTTTTTACCCAATAATGGCGTGGGTTTGGTGCGTTTGGAATTTGTGATTAGCAATATTGGCATTCATCCCAATGCTCTTTTGCGACCGCGCGAAATTCCTAAAGCCATGCGCGAAAAAATTAAAAACTTGACGATGGCTTATGCAAGTCCTACCGAATTTTATATTGAAAAGCTGCGCGAAGGCATTAGCACGATCGCGGCGGCGTTTTATCCAAAACCAGTGATAGTGCGCTTTTCGGATTTTAAATCGAATGAATATGCGAATTTATTGGGTGGGCAATATTTTGAGCCCAAAGAAGAAAATCCGATGTTAGGATTTCGAGGAGTTTCTCGTTATGTTTCGCCAGAATTTACTGCTTGTTTTGCTTTAGAATGCGAAGCGATAAAGCGCGTGCGAGATGAAATGGGGCTTACTAATGTGGAAGTTATGCTGCCGTTTTTAAGAACTTTAAAAGAAGCTGAAGCTGTAACAGAAATTCTTGCCAAAAATGGTCTAAAGCGTGGTAAAAACGGTTTACGCGTAATCATGATGTGCGAAATTCCATCAAACGTACTTTTAGCGAAAGAATTTTTAGAATATTTCGACGGTTTTTCAATTGGATCTAACGATTTAACCCAGCTTACTTTAGGTCTAGACCGCGATTCCAGCTTAGTTGCACCTATTTTTGATGAAAGAAATGAATCCGTGAAAATCTTATTGCATCAAGTAATAAAAGCCTGCAAAACAGCCAAAAAATATATTGGCATCTGCGGACAGGCTCCTTCCGATTATCCCGATTTTGCCGCTTGGCTTATGAAAGAAGGCATTGGTAGTATTTCGCTTAATCCAGACACAGTGGTGTCAACTTGGCTCCGTTTGGCGGATAAGTAGGGAATAGGCATGCCTATTCCCTAAAAAATTTTGGTTATTTTTATTAGATATCTGGGTAGTTACTATCTGGGGAGTTCCTCTTAATTTTTTATTAATTAATGTTTTTTTAATTTACTCGCTGCTACTCTAGTTATACATTGATACCTAATCATACACTGTAGTTGAGGTTGGATAGGGTTCCTGCCGAGATGCATAATTGCTAAACCTATTGTAAAAAATTTTGTTTAGAGGTGGTAGTGATGGGTAAACATAAAAATAGAAAAGGTAAGAAAGTTAATGAAAGTAGTAATGGTGAATCTAGTTTAGGAAGTGGGGCATCATCTAGCTCTGGATCATCGTCTAGAGCGGTAGGAACCTCCAGTTCAGGAAGCTTAGAAAAGGCCGTTGAGCCTTGCCATCAGACAGGAGTTATAGCAAATATTCCTCTAGCTATTACTCTTTACAAAGAAGCAATAAGATTTAATCCAAATTGTATAGAAGCTCTTTTTTGTTTGGGAGATATATTATCCCTCTCAGATAAACCAGGTGAGCTAGAAGAAGCTAGGGTATGTTACCAAAGAGTAGTAGACATTCAACCCGATAATTGGAAGGCTCATTTTAAGTTGGCTTGTATATTAGAGAAATTAGGAAAAGGTGTGGTAGCTATTGCACATTTCGAAACAGTAACAGTACTTAATCCAAAATGTTCATTAGCTTATTCTAATTTGGGAGCTTTATTAATAAATTTAGGGAGGGCAACAGAAGCTATCTCGCGCCTTCAGAAAGCGATAGAGTTGTGCTCTGAGGATGCAAATGCTCATTACTATTATGCGAAAGCACTATATATAAAAGCAAGAGAAGATAATCTCAATGAGTTGGAAATGATTTTGCTTGACCAAAAAGAAATTCATCCACATCTACAAAGAGCTAAATTTCTTTACGAAGAAGCCTTAAAAAATAACTCTCAAGATCCCTTAGTGCATAATAATTATGGAGAGGTGCTGCGAGCACTGGGGAAACAAAAAGCCAAGGAAGTTGAATCTGCTACGCGTGTTTCAACTTCCAGAGCTTCTAGCAGTGTGTCTAGCTCTTCTACTACAACAAATCCACCAGCAAAAGTTCCTTCTACCATACCTAACTCTACTAGTAGCTGTAGTTCACCCTCTAGCGTGCCAAAGTCTTCATCGGCTAGTCAAAAACTAGGATGTGATCTGCATTCCAGGGGCTCTAGCAGTACTTCTAGCTCTTCTTCTACTACAACTACTACAGCAAGCTCAGTAGCAGAAGATCATCCCGCGCCTTACCCTTACCTAGTTTTTCATGACGATTCAGAAAGTAGTTCAGTGCCTACATTGTTTGGGCAAAAACCAAAACCTAGTTCTCATGCCAGAAGAGCTAAAGGGAAATCTGGCTCTTCTACTACAACAAGCCAAGTAGCTCAAGTTTCTTCTACCATGTAATGGTGGCGGTAGTTCCTCTAGTAGCGCAGCAAAAGAATTTCCACCAGCGCCCGGGGTTGATTAATAGGGACAATAGGTAGGGAATAGGCATGCCTATTCCCTACAATCAAAGGTTATTTCTTTAATTTCTCTTCTAATTCTTCCAACGTAATCCCCTTTGTTTCGGGAACGAATTTAGCTACGAAAATAATGGCTAAAATGCAAAAGGCGGAGAATAAATAGAAGAGGGATGCTTTGCCATAGCTTTCCATAAAAGAGAGCGAATAGCGCATCAGAAGGCCGGCAAAAGTCCAGTTAACCATGGTTGTGATGGTCATGCCAATTTCACGGCCTTTGAGTGGGAAAATTTCGGAGCAAACGATCCAAGCTACAGGCCCTAATGATTTGACGCAGCTGACATTGGGGTTAGATCGTGATTCCAGCTTAGTTGCGCCTATTTTTGATGAAAGAAATGAATCCGTGAAAATCTTATTGCATCAAGTAATAAAAGCTTGCAAAGCAGCCAAGAAATATATTGGCATTTGCGGGCAGGCACCATCGGATTATCCCGATTTTGCTGCTTGGCTTATGGAAGAGGGCATTGGCAGCATTTCGCTTAACCCCGACACAGTGGTGTCAACTTGGATCCGTTTGGCCGATAGGTAGGGAATAGGCATGCCTATTCCCTAAAAAATTTTGGTTGTTTTTATTAGATATCTGGGTAGTTACCCTTAATTTTTTATTAATTAAAGTTTTTTTAATTTACTTACTGCTAGTCTAGTTATAGATTTATATCCAATCATACTAGTATAGTTGGGACGGTTCGGGTAAACCTATTGTAGAAAATTTTGTTTAGAGGTGGTAGTGATGGGTAGACATAAACATAGAGCAGTTAAGCAAGTTTCTGAAAGTAGTAATGTTGAATCTAACACGGGAACTGGATCATCCAGCTCAGGAAGCTCAGAACAAGCTATTGCAAATTCCAAATTACTAATGGATGTTGATCCTATTATGGAACATCTTTTATTAATTCAAAGTATTAAATATAAAGAAAATAGTATAACCGCGCTTAGAGAGGGATGTGAAGTATTGAGCTTAGGAGACATAAATAAAGCCAGTGTTCTTTTCAGATCAGCAATAGATGAGGATCCTAGGAATGAATATGCTTATTTAGGTCTAGGAACGGCATTATTTATGTTAAAGCGATACTACGAAGCTAGGGAGGTTCTTGAAAAAGCGCGAAAAATTAATCCAATGTGGGCGGAAATTCATTACAGGTTGGGAGTAGTATACGCTGCTTCGTTTAATCTACAAAAGGCTATTTCGAGTTTGGAAGATGCAAAAAGGCTTAATTCTACGCATATAGGTGCTCTATATGAATTAGGAAACGCATACTTTGCATTAGAAGATTATAAAAAAGCCAGCGACAATTTAGAGTTAGTGTCAGTTCCCTTGATAGCAAGGTATCCTGCACTGGCTCTTTATGTTCATTTCATGTTGGGAGTTGCATTACATGCCTCAAAAGGACCGGAAAAAGGCGATACGTCGGAGCAAATACAAAAAGTGATTTATCATTTTCAAGAAGTACTACGTATTGATCCCAACCATCTGGTTGCTAATTTCAATTTAGGATGTGAATATGACGAATTAGGAGGTAACCAAGAAAAAGCTATTGCTTGCTACAAAAAAGTAATAGAAATTGATCCAAATTATGCAGCGGCTTATTCCAATTTAGGAATGATATTAGCAAGTTTAGGAAAAATAGACGAAGCCATCGCTTACTACCGAAAGGCAATAGAAGTGGATCCAACTTATGCAGAGGCTTATGGTAATTTAGGATGTGAATTAGCACAATTCGGTGAACCAGACGAAGCAATTAGTTATTCTCAAAAAGCAATAGAGCTTAAGCCAAATCTTGCAATAAAAGTTAAGCCAAATATTGCAATCGCTCATTTCGAATTAGGACTTAAATTAGGTAAATCCGGTCAGAAAGCAAAAGCTATGTTTCACTACAAAGAAGCAATAAAAATTAATCCAAATTATGCAGAAGCTCATTGTAACTTGGGTAGTATATTATCTGAATTTGGACAATATGATGAAGCTATTAAATGTTACATAGAAGCAGTAAGAGCTGATCCAAAGTGTGCAGGAGCTTATTGCAATTGGGGATCTATATTAGAAAACTCAGGTAACCTAGAAGGAGCTATGTCTCGCTACAAAGAAGCAATAAAAATTAATCCAAATTATGCAAAAGCTCATTTAAACTTGGGCAATATATTATGTGAATTTGGACAACATGATGAAGCTATTAAGTGTTACATAGAAGCAGTAAGAGTTGATCAAAATTGTGAGCAAGCTCGTTCCAATTTGACAACTTTATTATTATATAAAAAGTCTTTACTTGTATGTTGTGAAAAAGACAAAGGAACTGAATCTGTTAGCAGTACCTCATCAGCTAAGGCAATTGAATCTGCTACGCGTGTTTCAACTTCCAGAGCTTCTAGCAGTATGTCTGGCTCTTCTTCTACCATGTTTAGACAACAGCCAGGAGAGAAAGTTAATGGTGGCGGTAGTTCCTCTAGTAGCGCAGCAAAAGAATTTCCACCAGCGCCCGGGGTTGATTAATAGGGACAATAGGTAGGGAATAGGCGTGCCTATCCCCTACAATCATTTGAAAATTTTTTAGAGGTAGAGTGGTTATGGGTAAACATAAAAAAAATAAGAAAGTTAGTAATGGTGGAGCAAGTTCGGAAAATGTTGCACTGTCTAGGCTAGAAATAGTAGAGCCTAGTGCATATTTTTATTACATGGCAGGATTGTCAGCACAGCGTTCTGGTGACCATGAACTAGCTATTACTTATTACAAAAAATCAATAGAAGTGCAGCCAAGTTTTCTAAAAGCTCATTGCCTTTTAGGACTTGAATTAGGCGCAAAAGGTGACCTGCAGGCAGCTATTGCTGAATTTAGAAAAGCATTAGAACTTGATCCCCAATATACAGAATCTCATTACGCTTTAGCACGTTGCTTAGACCTACAAGGTAATCAACAGGCAGCTATTGCTGAGTTTCGAAAAGTATTAGCACTTGATCCCCAACATCCAGAAGCTCATCACGGATTAGCATGTATATTAGACCAACAAGGTCATAATGAGGAAGCTGTTGCTGAATACCGAGAAGCAATAAGAATTAACCCTCAACATCCTAGAGCGAATTGCAATTTGGGATGTTATTTATACGGTTTGGGTCGCCTAGAAGAAGCTCGTGATCGTTTCAACCAGGCAATAAAAGGTGATCCAAAGTTTGGAGATGCTTATTGCAATTTAGGGAATATATTTTCAGCTTTAGGCGATTACGAAAAAGCTATATCTCACTACCAAAGTGCAATAGAAATTAATCCACGTTCTGCATTCGTTTATGTTAATTTGGGAAACCTCTTTAGAAAATTAGGAAACTACGAAAAAGCTGAATCCTGCTACCAACGTGCAGAAAGGATTACTCCAGGAATTTTAGATGTTGTAGCGCGAGATGAAGCGCCGAATTTCATTGTGAGAAGACCCATAAATATTGATGGCATTCAAGCAACTCAATCGGTTAGTGCTACTGCACCTTCAGGTTCTAGAAGTACGTCTAGCTCTTCTACTTCTAGTACAACAAGCCCATTAGTCCCAGTTTCTTCCACCATAGCTAGCTCTACTAGTAGCAGTAGTTCAGCCCCTAGCGGACCAAAGTCTTCAGTATCTAGCCAACAATCAGGACATGGTTCTCAAGCCATGGTTTCTAGCAGTATTTCTAGTTCTTCTACTACAACAAGTCCATTAGCAGAAGTTCCTTCTGCCATGTTCAGATACAAGACACGAAATGAAGTTAGTGGTGCTGGGGCATCTTCTGTTAAAACGGTAGTAAAAACAGGGGCAGCGCCTCTTATAGCTTCTAATGAAGATAAGGAAGAGTCACGGAAGAACTCGAATAGTGGTGGTAGTTTATCCTCTGCCGGACCAACCACTCCATCGGTTAGCCAATAGACAGAACTAGGATTACTAGGTAGGGAATAGGCATGCCTATTCCCTACAATCAAAGGTTATTTCTTCAATTTTTCTTCTAATTCTTCCAGCGTAATTCCTTTTGTCTCTGGGACGAATTTAGCCACGAAAATAATGGCTAAAATGCAAAAGGCGGAGAATAAATAGAAAAGTGATGCTTTGCCATAGCTTTCCATAAAAGAGAGCGAATAGCGCATCAGAAGGCCGGCAAAAGTCCAGTTAACCATGGTTGTGATGGTCATGCCAATTTCGCGGCCTTTGAGTGGGAAAATTTCGGAGCAAACGATCCAGGCCACTGGTCCCCAAGAAAAGGCAAAACCAAATATGTAAACAATAACAGCTCCAAGCAGCACTGCTTTTGGTATTTGGCTAATCGTTGCAGGATCAGTCACATTGCCAATATATTGGAAAGCTAGACCTGCAGCTAACATGGTAAGTAACATCATGCCAGCGCCGATATAGAGAAGTTTTTTCCTGCCCCATTTTTCTACTAGTGAAATAGCTGGGAAAGTAAATAACATATTCACTGTTGGGACGGTCATCATGGCGATTAGGCCTTTCATGCCAGCAAAGCCAAAGATGGTCGGTGCATAATAAATCATAACGTTAATGCCGACGAGTTGTTGGAACATCTGCAATACAACGCCAATTAAGAGAATTTTTACAAAATGTTTTTTGAAAATTACTTTAAAGCTTGTGCCCTTTGTTTCAGCTAGTACTTGCTCGATTTCTTTGATTTCCAAATCCACTTCTTTTTGTGTATTGAAAGTGCGCTTTAGAACTTTAATGGCTTGTTGTTTTCTGCCTTTTAGCATTAGCCAACGAGGGCTTTCGGGTAGAAAAAAGCTGGTGAAAAGCATTAAAAGGGCAAATATTGCTACGACCCCAAACATTAGCGGAAGAGCTATCGTTGATGTAGTAAAGATTTTAGCTATAAAAACATTAGTGACAGAAATTAAGAAAATGCCGATAGTTATCATCAATTGGAAGAGTGTCCCCATTGAGCCGCGAATGGCTGCTGGAGCTGTTTCTGATAAATAAAGCGGAGCGACAAAAGAAGCGACGCCTACGCCAAATCCTAGAGCAAAACGACAGGCGCTTAATAATGCGTAAGATGGCAAGAGTGCTGAGGCTAGAGAGGCTACGCTGAAAATTAATCCCGCAAAAACTAGACTTTTTTTACGCCCTAGAAATCTTGCAAAAACTCCGGAAAGCAGAGCACCTATAACGCCGCCGGTAGCTAAGATGGCTGAATACTGCTCAGCACCTTGTGTGTTTAGATGATAGGCCCCCTTGATTGTATCTAAGGAGTTTGCAATAAAACCTTGGTCTAAACCAAACAGCAAGCCACCTAAGGCTGCGACTAGGCAGATGATATAAACTATAAATTTGTATTGATTTTTTTGAGGGTTCTTTGGAGATTTGATTTTCATAATTTTTGTCACTCCTTAGGGACGTTAAATTAGACTAAATTGCCGCATGTTATTATCATAGGAAGACTTGATGGCGTCAATGTAAAATGAGTCTTCTAAATAGTTGCATTATAATGAATTATGAATTATTAATTATGAATTATGAATGGAAGAAATTAAGATGGGCGCGAGAATTGAACTTTAAAATATAACTCTTTGATTTATAAGGAAAACGCGTAGACATGTTTCAGGCTTCCTGCTTGCCACGGCGAAGCGAAGCCGGATGCCCATGCATCATAATCGTAAATTCATCATTCATAATTCATCATTCATAATTTGCATAGCAGGTTACTATGAAAACAAAAATTTTTTCTTGGGCTTTATTAGTTTTTAGCCTTTTATTTTTTATTCCTAATGCCGAGGCGGCATTGGAGCTTGAGCTAACGCAAGGATCTGGCAATGCTATTCCGATTGCTGTCTTGCCATTTCAAGCTGATTCTAGCTCGCAAAGTGTAGCAGAAAATGTCAATGCTATTGTCAATCAAGATCTAAAAAACAGTGGGCGTTTTCGTTTAGTAGATGCAAGTGATGGTTCTACTAAAGCTAATGCTAGCATGGCTGATTACAACTATTGGAGACAGCAAAAAACAGACGCAGTAGTTTTTGTTACAGCTAGCAATTTGGGCGGAAAATATAAGCTAGCATTGACGTTACATGATATTTACGGCAAAACTATTTTGCTGCAAAAAGAATACACAATTTCTTCCTCGCAAGCACGTGCTGTAGCTCATCGCATCAGCGACGCTGTTTTTGAAAAACTCACTGGAATT
Organism: Gammaproteobacteria bacterium; assembly: GCA_041664965.1. Lineage (GTDB taxonomy): Bacteria > Pseudomonadota > Gammaproteobacteria > UBA9339 > UBA9339 > JBAYJT01. The sequence continues at coordinate 9,236 of JBAYJT010000029.1, read as the reverse complement.
CGCGGAGTTTTTTCTACTAAAATTGCCTATGTTTTAGTGGAAAACTCTAAAAGCTATAACAACCGCCGTTACAATTTAGTAGTAGCCGATGCCGATGGTTTTCATCCACAAACACTTCTTACATCTAAACAGCCCATTATGTCGCCATCTTGGTCGCCAGATGGTAGAAAATTAGCCTATGTTTCATTTGAAGGAAATCGCGCTGCTATTTATGTGCAAGATTTAGCTAGTGGCGGACGTCAGGTTTTATCTAAATTTCCCGGTATAAATGGCGCGCCAGCTTGGTCGCCAGATGGAAGAAAAATGGCCTTGGTTTTATCAACAACGGGTGACCCGAAGATTTATATTTTTGATTTAGGAACTAGACAACTTACGCGCGTAACCGATGGCTGGTCGCTCGATACAGAACCAAGTTGGATGCCAGATGGGCGCGGTATTATTTTTACTTCTAATCGTGGTGGTGGTCCGCAAATTTACAAATTAGATTTAGCGAGTCGCTCTATTTCGCGCCTGACTTACGACGGATCTTACAATGCCCGCGCTTTTATGAGTAAAGACGGAAAATCTATAGTCATGCTGCATCAAGATGGGGATTACTTTACTATCGCTATGCAAGATTTAAGTTCTGGACGTGTTACTAAACTTACGCAAGCTACTAATAACGAATCTCCTAGCCTAGCTCCTAACGGCTACATGGTTGTTTATGCAACGAATAACAACGGCCGCGGCATGCTCGCAGAAGTGTCCGCTGACGCCAAAGTTCAGCTCTATTTACCTTCTCAAGAAGGCGAAGTCCAAGAACCAGCCTGGGGGCCGTTTTTACCATAGATCTAAAATTTAGCGATAAAATCCATTGCGCTTAATAACAAAGTTTTGTATCTTGTAGCTTGATGTCTAAAATTCAGGCTCACCAGTTGGATGTGTGAACCTAATTTCTCACCCATGGATGACTAACGCAGAGGGTTTTATATGCGTATTCCTACTTTTTCTTTCCGAAATTTTTCTCGCCTTATTCTTTTTACTGCTTTGGGATTAACCATTGGTTTGATAGATGCTGCGGCTAATCCGTCAGCAGGAAAAATTAGTGCCAAAACTAATAAAACAGCTTCCAAAGCAGTTTTATCTAAATTAAAAAGCGATGCTACAGTTGGTGCATTGCAAGGAAATTTTTCGGTAACGCCGCGTGGGCAAGCGCATTACTCTATTGCCATAGATGTCCCGCCTGGAACTGCGAAAATGCAGCCAGTTCTATCTATCACTTACGATAGCACCAGCAGTAATTTGCATAATGGCTTACTTGGCATGGGTTTTAATTTGGAAGGCCTCACTGTAATTACGCGCTGTCCTAGCAATAAAACGCAAAACGATGTAATTCATGGTGTTGATTTTTCTGACCAAGATAGATTCTGTTTAAACGGCGAGCAATTAGTTGCGATCAAAGGTGCCTATGGCCAAGATGGCACGGAGTATCGCACTTATAATGACACGCAAGCTCGTATTATTTCACATGGCAGACAAGGACAAGGCCCTGCCTATTTTACTGTCGAAGCCAAAGGCGGACAAATTGCAGAGTACGGTAAAACTGCAGATTCAGAAGTTAAAGCAGAAGGCAAAGACACTGTCTCGTTTTGGGCGCTAGATCGCGTAAAAGATACAGTTGGGAATTTTCTAGATGCGCATTATTTTAAAGATGAAGGTGCCGGCAGTTTTTATCCTACTGAAGTTGATTACACCGGTAATGAAAAGACTGGCATGGCGCCATATAACGCAGTTAAATTCAACTACGAATCTCGCCCCGATGTAAAAACCACCTACCAAGCCGGTTCCAAAAGCACAATGGATAAGCGTTTAAGCGAAGTGCAAGTCTTAGCCGAGGGCAGTTTGGTCTATAAATATAAATTAAATTATGAAATTAGCAAAAACACTTTCCGTTCCAGAATAACCAGTATCCAAAAATGCGGTGGCGATGGCACTTGCCTGCCAGCAACAACTTTCGCTTGGCAGACGAATGAGGAGGGGTGGGAGGATGTTACCTCACAGTATGCTCCAATAGCTATTCCTGAAATAGTCCATGATTCTAGAGATGAAGGGATGCGATTTGTTGATTTGAATGGTAATGGTTTATTGAGCATGCTTCAGGGAGCTGTACTAAGTGCAACAGATCACCGATTTGGTGTGTTTGTTAATACAGGATCAGGTTGGCAGCAAACAGATAGTTTTCATCCTAATCCATTTTCGGATATATCTAATTTCCTTTTAGCGCATGGTACAGATACAGGAGTTAATTTTGTAGACCTGCAAGGTACAGGTTTTGATAGTATGGTAGTTAGTGGGTATTTAACCGATAAGGATCAACGGCATTACACATTTATTAATACAGGAAAAGGTTTTGTATTGGACCAGAATTATACAGCGCCTGTTGAAATTGCGAATCAAGGGAAAGATGAAGGAGTTCGTTTTGTACATTTAACTGGTAGCGGTTTACCAGATATCATTCAAGGTGCTGTACTGAATCCAAGTGATCAGCGATTTAGTGCGTGGATAAACACGGGGACAGGATGGCAAAAAGCTGATAATTTTAGACCCAATCCATTTTCAGATATAGCTAATTATAACTTGCTTTACGGCACAGATACCGGGGTTCGTTTTGTGGATTTGAGGGGTACGGGTCTTGATGATATGGTAGTGAGCGGATATTTAACGAGTCAGGATCAAAGACACTATACATTTATCAATACGGGAAAAGGTTTTGTCTTAGACACAGATTACACTGCCCCTGTTGAAATTGCTTATCAGGGAAAGGATGAAGGAGTTCGTTTTGTACATCTAACTGGTAGTGGTTTGCCAGATATCATTCAAGGTGCTGTACTGAATCCAAGTGATCAGCGATTTAGTGCATGGGTCAACACAGGAGCAGGATGGCGAAAAGCTGATAATTTCAGACCAAATCCATTTTCAGATATAGCTAATTATAACCTACAGTATGGCACGGACACCGGGGTTCGTTTCGTGGATTTGCGAGGTACGGGACTTGACGATATGGTGGTAAGTGGTTACTTAACCAACCAGGATCAAAGGCATTATACATTTGTAAATACGGGAAATAGTTTCGTCTTAGATCCTAATTATACTGTTTCCATTGAAATTGCAAACCAAGGGAGGGACGGAGGTGTACGATTTGTTGATTTAAATGGCAATGGTTTGCCTGATATGATTCAGCACGCTTGGTTCTCTGCTACGGACATAAGAATATCAGCTTATTTAAATCGTGCCAAAAAACTCCCCGACTATCTCATCTCCGCCACCGATGGATTAGGCAATAAGCTTAGTATTGACTACGAGCCGTTAAGTGGCACGAAAGTTGATGTTTATACCAAAGAGCATAATGCGGCTTATCCAAACATGGATTGGCAAGGGCCGATGTATGTTGTCTATCAAACTAATTCTAGTAATGGAGTTAGTGATCCAAAAGCAATTATGCGGATAAAGAAAGCGGCGCAAGCAAATGGTGGTGATCCAAAAAATAGTTTTAATCACGTCACGACATATCACTATATCGGAGCCAAGCTAAATCATCTCGGATTAGGTTTCTTAGGATTTCATCAGGTTAATATCAAAGATGAATCAACGCAAATTACAAAGACCATAACATATGGTCAAGACTTTACGCAGCATAATATTGGTCGGGAATTATCTACTGAAACAAGACTTCGCAATAATGCTTTAATTCATGCCACAACAACGCAGTATGCGACCAAAACCTTTGGTGATGGTAGCGCCAATCACAGTTATTATTTTACTTTTGTTCCAGAAGCTACTGAAAATGGTTACGATTTAGAAGGTAAATTAATAAGCGTCAAAACTGTAAAAGTGAACTTTGATGATTACGCAAATGCGCTGCGAATTACAAACACAATTTATGATCCAAATAGCGATATCACCTTTACGACAGTTACTAAGAATAGTTATCGTACGGTTATTGATGCTGGGCGATGGTTTCCAGGTGAGTTACTTCGCAGCGAAGTAACATCAGGCTTGCCAAATGGCAAGGATGAAACGCATGTTGCAAGTTTTACTTATGACGATGCTACTAGTCTGTTAGCTAGCGAAACCACGGAGCCAGACGATGCACATTTTACGCTCACAAAAACTTATACACGGGATGGTTTTGGAAATATAACTAAGACTGAAGTTACCAATGCAGATAAAAGCATTGATAGAATCACGAGTAATATTTTCGATTCGCGTGGGCGCTTTGCCATTCAAAGTAGCAATGCTTTAGGACAAATTAGCTTGCAAACTTTTGATCCACGTTTTGGTGTGATTTTAAGCGGTACAGACCTGAATGGTTTAACGACAAAATATACATACGATGTTTTTGGTCGAGCTTTAGGTCAGCTTAATCCTAATCAGACCGCGATTCAGAACCAATTTTCTTGGGTGAGAAATCCGCCACCAGATGCTGCAGGAGCGGTTTATGCTGAAACTACTCAAAGCACGGATCGGCCAGATATAACCCAATATTACGATGCTCTAAATCGCTGTGTGGCTAAAAGTACGCAGGGTTTTGATGGGCGAATGATTTGGGAAACAACGCAATTTGATGAACTCGATCGTGTTACGCGCTCCAGCTTGCCTTATTTTGCCGGAGATAAGGCGTTCTATATTTTAAATGATTATGATTATTTAGGCCGGGTTATTCAAACAAGTAAACCAGATCAAAGCTTTTTAACTTTTGTTTATGATGGATTAACTACGCAAATATTCAATTCCGCAATGCAAAAAGTAACTAAAACTACCGATGTGCGCGGAAATATAATTAGCAGTGTGGATAATAATGGCAAAGCTATTCGGTATAAATACGATGCTTTTGGGCGTTTGCTAGCTATGACGGATAGCCTCGGAAACACAACCAGTATGACTTATGATAAGCTTGGTCATAAGCTGAGCGTATACGATCCAGATAAGGGGAATTGGAAATATGAATATAACGTTCTTGGCGAACTTCTAAAACAAACCGATGCCAATGGCAATGTTACAACTTTCCAATATGATGCGTTAGGTCGCCAAACTGCACGTACCGATGGTAAAGGCACGAGCAGTTGGGTTTATGGTAATGATTTAACGCAGCATAATGTTGGGTTATTAGTGCGTGAAGATGGCGTTGCTAATGCGGCGGCTAATTCCGAAGCGGTTATAGAAGCTAAGAAAAACGGTATTCAAAATTATACCAAGACCATTAGCTATGATAATTATGCGCGTCCAGTGGTGACTACAACCAATCTGAATGGCACGGACTATGTAACCAAAGTTCAATATGATCATAGTGGTAGAGTTTGGCGCACAACTTATCCAAACGGCATATCTATTCAAAATAACTACAATATTTTGGGTTATTTATTTTCGATGCAAAATGCTGATGGTAGCCAAATTTATTGGCAACTGAATAATATGGATGCTAGTGGACGTACACTGAGTGAAACGCGCAGTAATGGTTTAGTGACAATGCGACTCTATGATCAGGCGAGCGGCTTTCTTCAAGAGATTCATACGCATAAAAGTATGTCGGTAAAAGTGCAAGAGAAACTTTTTGGTAAATCGCATACTAATCAACCAGCTCCACGGAAAATCTCATCTAATGAGTTACAAAATTTAAGCTATAACTATGATGCGCTTGGTAATGTTCTTAAGCGTACTGATAATGCAAACCAAATCAATGAAAATTTTGGCTACGATAAGCTAAATCGTCTAACGAACTGGAATGCGACCGGGGCTGTTTTGCAATCCAAAATTTATCAATACGATGAGCTTGGCAATATGACGGCTCAATCGGGGGTTGGTAATTATGGCTATGATAGCAATGCACCCCATGCAGTAAGCAAATTAACTGATGGAACTGGTGCAGTTATTGGCCAATTTCGTTACGATCACGATGGCAACCAAACTTATGCTTTGCTAAATGGTAAGACGCGTGCGATTAACTATACCAGTTATGAAAAACCGTTGCTTATTGCGAGTGATACAGCGCAAACACAGTTTTTCTACGATGCCAATCGTGAACAATTTGAGCGTATTGATCAAACACAAGAAAATGGCAAAACTGTTACAACAACCACTTTAACTCTTGGTAATTATGAAGTAGAAAATAGTGATGATGGACAAAATTTAATAACGCGTGAAAAAACCTATGTTGGTCCATACACGGAAATTATCACTGAAAAAAGTGGAACTAATGCGACAACACAAATCTACGAATTTTTAAAAGATAATTTAGGTTCGATTACTGCAATAGTTGATGAATTCGCTAATATTCATAACAACTTTGCCTATGAGCCTTTTGGTAAGCAGATTATTTTAAAAGGTACCGATTCTGCTTCAATAACTCATCAGGGTTTTATTGGGCACCAAGAAGTTGAGCCATTTAATTTAATTCACATGAATGGACGCATTTATGATCCAATTCTAGCGCGTTTCTTAAGTGCCGATCCAAGTGTGCAAATGCCAACTAATTTGCAAAGTCTCAATCGTTATAGCTATTGCGTTAACAATCCACTACGTTATGTTGATCCAAATGGCTTTGATTTTTTGGGAGATCTTTGGGATGGCGTTTGCAAGATTGGTGAATGCATTGGTCGTGCAGTTGATTCGATTTTAGAAAATCGTTATTTCCAGATGGCGATTGGAGTTTTGTTAATGTGTGTGGGTATCCCCCCAGTTTCGATTGCGGGTTTGCAAATTTCTGGAGCGGCATTAGCTGAAGGAGCCTATGCTGCTTTTAATACCGCTCTAGCTGGAGGAGGAGTTGGTGATATTCTGAAATCCGGTGCGTTAGCTTTTGCTGGTGCTGAGATAGGTGCTTTTACTAAAACTAAAGGTCTGGATGATGCTGCTTTCGGAGACCCCAAATGGGCAGCAGGTGTTGCAGTGCATGGTCTCGAAGGTGGAGGAATGAGTGTTGCAACTGGTGGAAATTTTGCCGATGGGTTTTTATGCGGAGCGGTGATGCAAGCAGCGCAAGCACCTATTGCAAAGTTAGGAGCATATGATTTCCGTATCAATGGTGCTTTAGTAACTACTGCAGCCACTGGAATTGTTGGCGGCACAATGGCAGCTGCAACTGGTGGTAATTTTGGTGATGCTTTTAAAACTGATGCTTTTACTTATCTATGTGCTAGAGATTTTTCAATAACGATGAAGGTATACGAAGGATATACTAGATTAGATGAATGTCCTGGCTACACTGGTCCAGTTGCAAGAACTTTAGATATGTGTAGCTTTGGGCCTTTGAGGCTTTTGCCGATCTATCCTTTTGTGCATATAGCAATGTGTTCTAGTGATGCTGATGGAATACATTTAGTGGGTCCTGAACCAAAAGCAGGCACTGGTATTAAAAATTTCGCTGGTGAGTCGAGTGTTTATGACGATAAAGCTCGTCTTAGCGAATATGTTGTTGTCAATGTCGCTGGTTTTCAGAAAGGCTTTGATGCTGGTCGCATGCAAAGCGCAATCAATCAAGTATCAGCACAGTGGAGCGCACCAAATGCACCTTGGTATGTTTTGCCATTTAATAATTGCCATGATTTTGGTTATGAAGTAATAGATCGTTATGCGGCGGGGTTTTAGGTATTGTTCTAATACAGTAGGAAATTATTGCATCTATAGAAAAATTTTTGTGAGGATATGATTATGCGCAACATCAAATTTTCTTCAATGATTTTTTTGAAAAGCTTAATATTTCTAAGTATGTTGGTTATGGTGCAGACTGCATGGGCTGGTGGTGATTACTACGTTGCTATCGATGATGCAAAACCGTTTCCAACAAGGGTTTTACTTGGTAATGGAGCAGAGGCTGAATACACAGTAAGGTGTCAGAGTTGTATTGGGACGGGCTGCTTTTTCTGTACGGACGTAAATATTGTTGTAGATAGTCCTGGTAACAATATCTACGTAGCACCAGACAGTGAATGTCGAACTATAATTACACGAGGAACGCATGGACAATGTACCTTAAAATTGCTTCTTAGAAGCCCTGGTCCAGATATGGCTGGCAAAACTATACAATCGAGTATTCAGGTATATGCAGGCAAACCAGGGATTACTCCTTACGTAGTTCGTAAAGATACATCCCCCATCTACGTCATCCCCCTCCACACCCTCCAAGCCAACTCTGATCCCAATGGCAGAATAGATCCATCTGGTGCTATTAGGCTTAATGAAGGTGAAAGCAGAAGTTTTCAAATAGCGCCTAATCAACATTACCGCATTGATAGCGTTATTGTGGATGGTCAAAACGTAGGCGCAGTTTCATCTTACAACTTCAATAATGTTACTGCTGATCATAGTATAAGCGCTAATTTTGCTGCTATAACGCATAGCATCAATGTTGTAGCAACTCCAAATGGAAGTATAGCTCCAGGCGGCAATATTACAGTTCAGGATGGTAATAACCAAGCATTTCAGATTACACCAAATGCTCATTATCATATCTCTGATGTTTCTATAGACGATCATTCTATTGGAGTAGTGAATAGCTATACGTTTAACAATGTTACTGGTGATCATAACATTCGAGCTACATTTGCAGCTGATGCTGTGGTGCACTCGCAAATTTCTAATCATGGCACGATTACGCCGTCGGGCGATGTGTATGTGAATTACCATGGTGAGCAAAAGTTTACAGTTACGCCAAATGATGGTTATCAAATAGACAATGTTTTAGTAGATGGCCAACCCATTGGGCCGGTTGCGTCATATACTTTTTCGGATGTAACAATCAATCATGATATTGTTGGGGCTTTTAAGCCACTTCGTCCTTTGAAAGCCAGACCTGGAGCGGTTATTTATAGCGATGTTGGTAATCCAAATAAGACAGTAGTTATTTCTAATGGTAATAACGTTGATGCAACTGAGATTCATTATAGTTTAGATGATTCACTGCACAACGTATCAATGCCAAGCGGCACTTGTGGTTCTATTCCTTCCCAACAAAGTTGCAGTATAAGTTTTTTAGGTGTTGATAAAAATGCTTATGGTAGCGGAAATCTTAATTTGCAATATAAATTATCGGGTAGCAGTGCGATATATAATAGTGCAGTTCGTATTAGTGTGAACAATGCAAGTCTTGCCTTTCAAGATCCAGCTGGTAAAGCGGTTACTAAAATAGAATTTTCTAAAGATGATACTTTTCCAAAGTTAGCACCTTTTTCTATTCGCAATACTGGCAAGTTTATTTTGCA
>JBAYJT010000028.1:0-22901 GCA_041664965.1 Gammaproteobacteria bacterium | reverse complement strand
TTAGTCACAGCTATCTTAAATACTTCATTTCCACGCATTTGAATGTAACAAGGTGGAGTATTTTTGGAATACATATCGCCGGAAAGATACAAAAGATCTGGTGATTTGCTGTCTAAGTGTAAATGTGTGGAATAAATACCAGGTTTATCAGATGGCCCCAAAACAACTGCGACAGCACCATCACCAAAAAAAATACAAAGATTCCTGTCATTCCAATCCACAACACGCGTAATCGATTCACTACTCACAACTAAAGCGTATTCAGCCTTGCCATCGCGAATATACATATCCGCTAGCGTTAAGGCGTAAATAAATCCAGTGCAAGCAGCGCTTACATCGAAAGCTGGGCATTTGGTGCCCGTTAAATCTAAATTGAACTGCACGGCGCTTGCCGTATTTGGAAATAGTCTATCTGGAAAAGTAGTAGCAACAATAATTAGACCGATTTTATTTTTATCAATTCCAGCAGCTTCCAAGGCTTTCCGCCCAGCTTCTGTGGCCATACTAATGGTTGTATCGTTTTCATCGCGAATATGGCGTTGTTTGATGCCGGTGCGATCGATGATCCAGTCATCACTGGTTTCCACCATTTTTTCAAGATCTGCATTAGTTAAAACTTTACTTGGAACATAACTTCCAGTGCCAAAAATACGTGAGTATGTTTTCATATGTTTGCCTTAGGATGTTGGATGTTCATCTCGCAACAAAAGACCAACTTTTTCGCCGATTTTTTGTGGAACATTTTTTTCGACCTCAAGCATAGCTTCATAGATAGCGTTGGTAAAAGCGCTTTCATTCGCTCCACCATGACTTTTAATTACAATACCCTTCAAACCAATAAGACTGGCGCCGTTATGTCGACCAGGGTCTATTGTGGCAGCCAACGTTTTAAGCGCAGGGCGAGCAATTAAAGCGGCTATTTTGTTAAATAAATTTTTCATGAAAGCTTTCTTGGCGTAAAAAAGAGTTAGTTTAATAACCCCTTCCATAGCCTTTAAAGCTACATTTCCAACGAATCCATCACAAACAACAACATCTACATCGCCTTGAAAAATAGCATCACCTTCCACATAGCCCACATATTCAAACGATTGGCTTTGTAAGAAGAGCTTATCAGCGGCTTTGACTAGTTCGTTGCCTTTAATTTCTTCCACGCCAATATTTAAAAGAGCTACCTTAGGTTTTTCGATATTGTAATGCGCAGAAGCCAGCACAGATCCCATAACCGCGAATTGATAAAGATTTTCGGGAGAAGAGTCGGAACTTGCACCTAAATCGAGAACAATAACGTTTTTGTTTTCAACCAAAGTTGGCAAGGAACGGATAATCGCTGGGCGATCAATACCAGGAATGGTTTTTAAAACATAATGCGCCGTGGCCATCAAAGCGCCGGTATTGCCCGCGCTTACGCATGCGCCCGCAACGCCATCTTTGACTAAATTAATGGCCAACCGCATGGAAGATTGTTTTTTACCGCGTAAAGCTTTAGCGGGAGCTTCGTCCATCTCCACTACTTCAGCGGCATGGTGAATTGTTATACGAGGATGTGAAAGAGCCCCGCGTGAGCTTAATTCTTGCTTTAAAGCTACTTCATCGCCCACCAAAATGAGCTTAACATTTTCCCATTTCTGCAAAACTAGCAAAGCGGCAGGCACAGTAATTTTTATTCCATGGTCACCGCCCATGGCGTCAATAGCGATTGTTATCATAGCCAATGCTGCTCGTCCTTGAATAAGTTACTGCTGTGTGTTTTCGCTTTCCGTTTCAACCTCTACGACGGGCTTATTAATCACCTGCTTACCACGATAATAGCCGTCTTTGGTTACATGATGTCTGCGGTGTGTTTCACCCGTTGTTGTATCAACCGATAATGCCGACGTTGTTAAGAAATCGTGCGCTCTGCGCATACCGCGCTTAGAACGTGTTACTCGGCTTTTTTGCACTGCCATAATCTGCTCTCCGCTTATAAGTTGTTGGGTTCGCGAAAATAAACTCCCGGCATAGTAACCGCAATGGACCGTCCTGTCAAAAAATAATAAAAAAAATAATTATAAATTATGAAATATGAATTATGAATTTAAAAATACAATTTATTGATTTATAAAGAAATTGCACAGACATGTTTTTCATAATTTCCTCCCAATTCACCTCTCATTATTTATAATTCATCATTCATAATTCATAATTTTCCTCAAACATGTCTACCACGCCTCTGGCGTGGCAAGCGTCGATTTCTTTTAAAATCAATAGGTTATATTTTAAAGTTGGGTTCTGATTAATTTACCCCTTTTTTGGCGTGTTTTGAGTTGGTGGTTCTTGGGAGGGAGCAATTGTTGCTGTAGCTGATGTACCTTTACTTTGCGTGGCCCAAGATTGAGAAGGAGGAGAAATAGGGGCAACAACTCCTGTCGAACTTGCAATTTTTTCGCCTAATGCCTTCAAATTCCGGGCTGTCTCTTCATTTTGTGCTGCAGGCTTGCTAATCTCATGTAAAATTGCTATTGCTTCTTTGCGATAGTTACGGGAAACGCCCTCCTTTAAAATATTGTCAATAGTAGCACCCTGGTAGCTTTTTAGATTATTATACTTCGCACCCTGATAATCAGAAAGTTTATCCACAAATGACTTTAGAAGCTCTTTGTCTGCCTCGATTACTACGGGACTTCTGTTGTTTAGAATATCCGATTCCATTTTTGCTGTTAATTTGTTTATCTGCGACTTTAACCATTCGAACCCTTCATTGTAGAACGATGGAACACTTTTACCACCCTTTGTAGGAGGGGGTATTGGTGGTGCTGCTAATCCAGAAAGTGGGTTTTCTGCAGAGCCACGTGGTATCCCATATTGTTGCCCCAATGCTTGGAGCTCCTGCAGATAGTTTGATTTAATCTGTGTATCTGCGCCATTGGATGGACCCAACGCAATACGTTTCAGTTCCATCGCATGGGAGTCCAACAAAAATGAGTATGAGGCTACAAACTGTTTGCTATTCTGTTGACCAAGCGAAACAGCTGGTGTTGCTAATTTGGGCGGCGGTATACTCGCAGCAGGGGTAGGTTTGGCACCTGAGCTGGAAATTTGCGAACTAGGAGCAGCTGTTACTTTCTGTTTCGGAGTTGGTGAAGTTTTTGCTGAAGCCGGTGGCACCGAGGGCTTTGGAGCAGAGACAGTAGCTGGCGTCGATGGCGGAGCAGCCGAACCAGCAGCAGGCTTTGGAGCACTTTGTGGTAATACTGCTGGCTTTCCAGCAACTGGAGCTGGTTCTGCAGCAGAAGCTTTTTGTAAATGTGCTTCGGAATGAGCCAGGGGAACTTTTGCCTCAGTCAAGGCATAAGATAGAGCTTCTCCCCAAGTAAGTTGTTGACCAGCAGCATCTATCTTCTTCCCTTTACTTTGTTCATTTAGTTGTTTAACCGCATCATCAATATTTAGCGTATAACCTGCTTCTTTCATTTTTGCGGCAAAATCTTGCAAAGATTCCAGAGATGGAGGGTCTGTCAATCGCAAGTGTATAACTCCCTGCCCTACGGTATATTGAGCACCTCCTGACAATGGAACAGGAGCTCCCATTGCTAGTAGACTTGGCATGGATGGCGCGGCGGTTGTTCCAGCTGGCGCTGCTGACGTTTGGGTTGTTGTTGTTTGAACAGTAGTACGAGGTGCTACTTCTTGATGCTCATCCTCTCCGTGTTCTTCGCTCTCTGCATGTGCTGCGGCAGCAACAGCCATCGCATCCAGCTTCCCTGCCCTAGCAGTTTGCTGATTTTGTAATTGCTGCTGACTCGCTGCTGCTTTAGCTTGTGCAATGCTAGCAATAACCGTCATTTCCACTGCTTCATTTTGTTTCTTCTGTTCCTCTTTCCCTTTTGGCCTATTCTGCATAAAATACCTCGAAAAACATGTCTATATGATTTTCTTTAAAATCAATGAGTTACATTTTGAAGTTGGGTTCTCTTAATTAATCCCCCTCGGTGTTAGTGTGGTTGTTGCTGGTGTGACTGTATTAGGCCAAGACAGAGGCCTTGTTGCTGTACTGCTAGAATCAGCGGCTGGTGCAGGAGGCGGCGGTGGTGGCGTCACAGGTGGAGGGGGAGGAGGCGGCGTAGACGTGGTAGAAGATGAACTAGAAGACGAGCTAGAAGCAGCTGATAATATACATGACCTTGTTCCCGAAGGCGCGAGCAATCCTCCTCTCGGCGGAATTGGTTCTCTCCCAACCTTCGACATGTCAACCTTCGACATGTCACTGCTCATTGCAGCTTTCATACTCTCTCCAATATTCAATGTACCAGGTGCTGGATTAGCAATCGGAGGACTAGTTGCTTCGTCTGTCTCGGAAAATGGGAAGGACCTTTCTTCCCCCAAAGTAATACCACCACTTGACGACCGAGACGGCGGCACCAGCGGAGAAGGTGCTCTAGAAGCAGCGGCTGATGTGGAACGTGGTGTTTCTGATCTGCTAGTTGCTGATGACGAACCTCTGATCCACTTTCGCGTGACAAATGAATCTAATGGCGAAGCTTGTGTCGAAGGCCTCTTCGCTTTAGTAGTTGCTGTTACAGATGAAGTAGTAGGCGAAACGACATCTCTCGGTAACGGGGGTGGCGGCGGTGCTAGTGGGCCATTACCAGAACTAGAGGTCGACGGCGGTTCAAAAACGTCATCCTCATCATCAACAGAAAGTCTAGATGCATGACTTGTTCCGGATGGTGGCGGAGGCGGAGGAGCGCCAGTAATAGCTGTTGTTGCTGCAGCAGCAGGCGCTCCAGGGAATACCGCGTGGACCGTTGAAGAAGAGCTCAGGTCTTTTCTGATAGCATCTAAAACTGTTTGCCTTTCATTTTCACTAAGTCCATCAGGAATACTTGCCACACCCTTTTTATAAGAAAAATAAACACCCGCCGCTTCCATATATAAAAGCAACAGTTGACCACCAGTTAATTTTTTCTGTATTTCTTCGGATATACCTGCTGGAAGAAGATCCTTTTCTTTATGCCCATTCAATTGATCAACAGAAATTTTATCGAGTTCAATTTTATTACCCATCCGCAGATTAAATTCAACGTAGTCTCTAATACTCTCTAGGGTAAATTCTCCATCTAAGCTGACTTCATGCTTTTTATAATCTAGTTTTACATCTTTAAATTTCAACTCAGTGACATGTTCGTTTGAATCTATTGGAGTAGGTACCCCTTTTGCTGAATCCCATAAGTCTTTTTCATGCTTAACAGGCAGCGCAGTAGGCGTTGTTGGATTTAATGTCTCTGTTGTTATTTGCGCTCCTTTCATCATCCCCAGAAACTGCGAGTCCTTTAGGGCTTCCTTCATGACTTCCGGATCGTATTTTGCAGGATCGCCGTTTTTATGGAATACACGTGCTACAAAGGTTTTATAGCCTTGTATACGTAAATTGTCTGCAGTCATGGCTGCAGATGGGTTAGATGTGGTTGTTAAAGTTACAGAATATAAATCCTTATCGGATGGATTTGGCTTAATCTCAATGGTATCTATTAAGAGCGGAGATTGATGATCTCGCAGCCAACCATTGATTATATCGGAGAGTTTTTCAGGGCCAGTATCCTTATTTGCATTTATAAGGTCATAGAGCTCTTTTCTCTCGTCAAACGTGCATGCAGAAGGTATGCAATGGTGTTTGTATAAGGCGCTTATTATATCTTTTACTTTATAATCAAATTCCCGTATTTTATATATGTATATCAAGTCGTTATATAGTAGAAATTTCCCCTTCTCACTTTCATTCCATATCGGCATAAGATCCAAATAAGGTTCAAATTTCTCTTTTTCAAACAAGGACTTTGCCTTATTAATTTCTAGTAGCTCTTTTGTGAACTTACTCACATCAGAATCTGTCATGTATAAAGGTTCTTTGATTTTTTCAAACAATGCTTCCAATTGTTTTTCTGGATTCGTCTCTCCACTAGCTAAAACTTCCGCACGAGCACGCTCAAAAAATTCTATCCGCCTGTTATAGGCCTCTGCCGATATTTCATAGGGAGTTGAATAGTCACCCTTACCTTTGCCTTGTATTTCATAGAGGAAAGCTAGAAAAGCGGATGCATCCATGCGTGCCAAGGCAACGTAGTTGTCATTCTTGGTAAGTATACTTGTTGCGTCATTGACGACCGTATCTGCAACTGTGGCTCCTGGTTTTATTGCTTTCTGCAATGCTTCTTGTTGCTTTTTCAAGGCCTTTAGTGTTTCTTCAACTCCTTTTTTCAATGTTTCTAAGGATTGTTTTGCATCTTTTTCCCTCGGCAAATATTCTTCTAACATTGTAGCTAAATGAGCTTCCATATTCGTGTATTGCAATAGTGCCTCATCTATTTTTGCCAATTGTTCCTTTGCTCGTTCCGTCACAGAAGCTAAAGTGGTTCTTGGTGTTACGGGCGCTGGTGCTGTTGTTGACATAAAAACCTCTTTTTTAAAACTATCTTAAAGAAAACATGTCTACAAGAATATATTATAAATCAAAGCGTTACGAAATACAATTTACTCATGATGATGATCTGGGAGTTGGTGTTGCTGCTGACACTGATACAGCAGTAGAAGCAGCAGGAGTAGTAACACTTGTTGCAGTAGCAGCAGCTGTCCCTGGCGCGCGTAAGGCAACTGGATTGTGAAAATATGAGTCATAAGCTGCTTTGGCATTATCTGGACACCAACTTTGTTTTTGGGCTTGTGGAACATCATTGAAAAAATCTGGGTTTCTTTTCTGGTAGTATTCGCTCAAAAGCTTTTCCGTTCCATCAGGGCCAAGAGCTTTAAGATAAACATCGAGCATTTCTTTATAGTGTGGCCTTGTTTTTGCTTGCTCTGCTAAATCATGCACAAAAGCAGGACGATCTATTTGCTTTGTTTTATGGTTGTAGTACTTGTTATCGAATTGCAAACCTTGAAGTTCCTTCCTTATATCTGCACCAGAATATTCCGGTCCTCCGTTGTAAGGACCTTCTTGTAATTTTGCTCCAGGAGTGTTTACTCCCAACGTAAATGGAATACCTTTTGCTATGCAAGTATCCATTAAGCGCCCTCTAGTTTCTGCATCAAATCCCCTGATATGAAGTTTGTCTTTGTCTTTAAACCTGGTGCGCGCCATATCTATCAAAGAGTCACATTCGGATTGATCCAGTTTTTCTTTACCTACCCACAAAAAAGCGTTACCAGCGGCATCTACTTTTTCTTGAATTAGCCCTTCTTGCAATGGCCTATTCTGTGTTACTTTAAGACCACTGTCAGTTTTCGATATTGAACCCGAAGTATACGGTTCTTCTATATGACCCCAGAAAGTTTCGCCTGGTTTCTTGGAAGATGGATGCGCATCCATCTCTCTACCAAATGCAGCTAGTGCAACATTATGTACAGATTGTTCGAATATATCTTGTTTTTGTTCTGCAGTGGAATTGCCAGCTTCCTTAGCTAAAACAGATTCGGCAGCAGTATACATGCTAAGAGCCGAACTAGCCTCATCAGCGCTAATCTTTTGCTTTTCAGCTAGTTTTTTGTTTTCTGAGACAAGTTTTGCAGCATTCCACTTAATTATGTCCTCAGCACTAGCATTGCCTGCTTTATCATATTTACCTCCCAGAGTTTTTATACTAGCTTCTAGGTCTTCTGGCTTCTGAGCAGAATATTTTTCTACGGAATCAACAAGAAGTTTGCGTAGTCCTTCACTTTTCTCTATCTTTGTTCTCAGTTGCGATTCATTTTCCGGGCTTGCTGTTGCAATGTACTTCTTTTGAGCAACCTGTACAGCGTGTTCTGCCTCTCTAATACGGGTATATATGGCCTTAGAGTGACGGCCAATTTCAAATATTTCTGGATGTTTTTCTGCCATAAAGACCTCTTTTATTAGATATTGTTGTTTTATGATGCACTGATTCCGCTAGTTGTCTTGGATTTCTTATCAATCGCCTTCTGTTCTTCTTTTTCCGCCTCTGCCTTACCGCTTTGGTTAATTTCGCCTATCGATTTGCCAGTTGATCCCAAAGCATCCCCAAGCGCATGACTTGTCGCAGCTTTGCCAGCACCACCCACAACATCTCCAGCACCTTTGGCCATTTGATCGCTAGCTTGGGAGATGCCTTGTTTGAACTCGCTAAGTAATCCTGCGTCGGTCGATGGTCTACCGCGGGCGCCAATCCATTGCATAATTTGATCTGGTACTGAATAAATACATTCGTAGCACTTAGTGAAAATCGTGCTCATGATTAGAGTGTAAACCAATATTACTGACATGTATTTCAATGATCCATACATGTTAGCTACATCCGTAGTTCTTGTGGAAAGCCAAACTGCATTCAGAGCAGCGTTAAAAGTGCTGTTTAATAGTGTAAGCCCGACAAAAGATAAAATTGTACCAGTCATAAGACCAATAAACATGGCACTTGGGCGCAAAAAGACTGCAAAAAGCAACATTTGTGCTTCCGCAGCTTTACCAAGCACTTCATCTTGTCCAGCACGTGGATCCATAAGCCCCAAACAAGCTAGGGGCGCTGCAACCATAGCTTCTATCACAAAAATTAACCAACTTAAAACACCTAAAGTATAAAGAACATAAGGAACCAGTGGAATGTAAAGGCTTAGAGTCATACCTGTGGTAAACATCATAGTGAAAATTATCATGGCAAGTGGCATGGCAAAGCTAATACCCATTTCCTGCAATTTGAGTATGAATTGGTTCCATGTCATCCAAACTTCACTAACTTTTTGCGCAGATATACCTACAGTACCCCAAGGTAATGCTCCTAATGCACTGCTAGCGCTCACAGCTATAGCATAACCAGTTTGAACGTTGAGATTGGTTTGAGCAACAGAAGAAATTTTGTCTAAAATGTTACTCCAAGCTTGCAGAGAGTTTGTCGTCAGAGCATCGCCGTAATAGAAAAGCTTTTCTACAGGAGAGTTAATTTCTAGTTGACCAGTATTTCCGGGGATTCGAGATTTAACCATAACATCGTCCCAAGCTACCAAAACATTTTTGATAGCCTCGTTCAATGGATCATAAATTATGCTAGCACCTGCTTTAACATATTCTACATTGGGAACTGATACAACAGAATAGCCTCTTCGAACAGACTCTATGTAATCGCTAAGAGAACCTAAGCCTTCTTTTTTACTTTTTGTATCAGCCTGTATATTTAATTGAGAACCCGGAAGAGCGGTCTCGAGTGCGGTATTGACGTATGTAGTGATGACGTAGTGCGTTCCTACGTGCAGATCGTTGCTCCAAGATAGAATGCTTGTAAAGTTCTTAGTGTCACTCTCACCCCAACCAAATTTTTGTGCATATCCTATAAACCTTGCGTAACCTGTGTTTTGCGTACCTCCTTCACCTGTTCTAGGCGGACTAACATAGGTAATACCTGTAGTACCTGCATCATCGTTTTGCGCGGCCCAAAGTTTATCGTACTTGCTGTCGGACTGAGCGAAAGAACGTTGTACTTTAATTAGATTATAGTAATAGCTCCCGGCTGACACCCAACCTTTGAGTTTAGCGTTTTCGTAAAAGTGCATCAATTCTGCTTCTTTTTTTGAATCAGCTTCTGCAGCTGGCTGATAATCTATTGGCTGTGACAAACGCATATTGGCTATAGCGCCTTGGTATTGAGAACCAGCTAAGATAAGCGTACGAATGATTTGAGTATTGAACGGATCTTCTTCGTCATATTTCTGTGTCGCGCTCATTACAGGCGGCAAACCTTTCTTCTTGTTGTAGTATTGATCTGCTATTTGCCTAGCCAAAGGCATCAAAGTTGCTGCCATATTTGATAGAGCAGTGTATTTGATGCGCTGATAATCCTGGTTACCTGTGATAATACCTGGAGCTGGATCTTTTCTAGTCTCCTGCCAAGTCCAACCGATAGTTCCGCAAGTACCGTTTAAGTCGTCGTATTTAGGTTTAGGTGGTTCTTTAGATGTATCTTTGGGTTTGTCGTTAGGTGTATTGTCATCCGGAGCTTCAGAGAAATATAAATCTTTATCTTTGGGCAAATTACCGGGAAATCTTAAGTAAGTAAGTTTGTCATCTGGAACCGGCCTTAGATCTGAATATGAACTTAAGACGTCCAAATCTGACTTAAGACCTTTATATTCACTACCCTGCAGAATATCTTTATCATTAGCAGATTTTGTTTTTAATATATCAAGTTTAGCGCTGGTACGTTCTTTCTTTCCTTTTAACGTTCGTTCTAGCATATTCATGCAAACTTCCGCACGAAGTACAGCTAGAGCACCTACGTAGGTATCATAGGTGGGTTTGTATGGTTTGGAAGTATCCGTACCATTAAAACCACCTAAAACATACAAGGTATCAACTCGTCGATTGGGATCAATAGATGTAGATGGAGCTAAGCTGCCGATATTATAAATCGCCCCACCTTGTTTTAAATAATCCAGCGTATTTGTCCATAAAATATCGGCCAAACCGACTCCTTGTAGGACCGCCCAAATCATGAAGGTTTGCATCATAGAATAGCCGGCAGCCTTAGGAACTAAAAGACCAATACCTGCAACTGTACGAAACACAACCCAAACATTTAATTTTTTGCCCATTGGCTCGCCATCTTGCGCTGTGCCAATAATCGCTTGAAATGTTGTAAAGGAAATAATCACACCGGCAATCGTTAACAGTCCTACGTTAAAATATTTAAAAATATTACTAATGACGGTATATTCTGGGCCAGGCAAGATAGAGCCAATGCCACCAAAGATATTAGCCAAATAAGCCATGGATAAGTCGCCAGGAGGCGGTGTCATAGAAAAAGTTGTGCTGGGTGAGGAAAAATCAGCTGCTAAAACTGTTCCTGAGATTAAACACAAGGATACAGTCGCCAAAAGTAAAGAAAAGCTGCGTAGAGTGTGTTTCATGTTATTTAGTCCTTTTTAAAATTGTGCTAGAAACAAATTGCTTCCAATCCCCTATTGAACATCCAAGCTTACGTTTGGTCATTTGCATGTACCAAAAATGTTCTCGCCACGCGTTGACGAATAAAAATAGGGTCAAGACCAGGCTTACGATTGTTGCAAGAATGTGAAAACTAAACAAAAGATAGAGAGCGTAGACAAAAAGCGCTAGAGAGGAGAAAAAATAAAGCTTGGCCATAGATAAAAACTGCTTGGTTTTTTCTGTGATATCTTTTTCGCTAAGTTTTAAGCGACTTACAGCTTCCTCAAAGGTTTCTGTTTGTTTGCTGACCTTTTTTCTTGTTAAAATATTGAATACTTCTTTGATAGATCGGGCAAAACTGGATATTTGCTCATAGGAAATCCAGGATTTGACATTGAAAAGCCGACCAAAAAAACCGCGTTTCTTTTGAACTGGCGCGGCTGGAGTTTCCGATTTGTCTTTTTTTGCCATAACTTATTCCCTCAGGTTAGTCCGTAAAAAAGCAATTTTGTCTTTATTATACAATAAATTAGCTAGGAGTTAAAAGAAATAAAGACTTTTAATTTAAGGATATTATAGCAAAAATAAACGAAAAGTGTCTTAAGCGCCAGTTAAGTAAAAACTAGCGCTAAAGACTTTGTTCAGAATCTATGGCAAGGCCCGAATTTTACTTGCCCGGTGTTGGTGTGGTCGAAAAAGGATTTTTTAAAGTATAACCCGGATCATAATATGCAGGCGGCGGTGGATCAAGAGTTGCAAGTGGAGGAGGAAGTACTGATGGTGCTGGCTGCTTTATTTTTGTATCGCCAAAAAGATTATAAACAACATCTTTTACCAAGCTATTGTATGTCGCATCAATCTCAGCGGTTCTACCTGCTCCAGCTCTTTGATTAACTGCGCCAACACTATCTAGTATAGCTATCGCTGTAGACAGCTTATTTATCCAGTTAGCAAACAAAGTACATTCAGGCTGGCTAGCTCGCGCCACAATGTTATCGTGAACATGGCCAGTTAATTTTTGTGTATCATTCCATGGTAGCTGATATTCAGTCCCAAAGGCTCTTTCAAAACCAGAGTTAATAACAGGTACAGAGGCAAATCCGCTGTCATGACTTCTCTTAGAGTTAATACCCTCGGCAACTGCCATGATGATTTGCTTTTTAACCGCTTTTTCAAATGCTGCTGCTGAATCTACCTCTTTTGGTACAGGAATTATAGATGCAGTATTCGCGAAAACATTCCTAATATCAGCACCAAGCTGGGTGGCTGACAATTGCCTGCCCAAAACTTGCAGGCTTTGTCCAATTTGGTGTACGCGCTGCAGAGCTGCCGTGATACCTGTTTGAATATCCGAAGATCCAGATGCTATAGTTTCTTGCAAAGAGGCAGAATTTTGGCGCATTTTGTTAAGAAGATCGCGTATATTATTGAGGAAAAGCGCATCATCGCTCATGCTATCATCTAAATCTCTGATTCTTTGACTACTAGTACTTTTTGGTCTAGAAGATCTTTGAAGTTGTGGTTTATTATGCAATGTAGCGCTAAGCTCGCTAGCCATCTTCCTTCCAACAACAGCAGCAACGGCGTTATTTTCCAATTCTTTTTTGCGAGGACTCTCAGGAAGCAGTTCCACTGATACCCTCTCTATTTCCTGCTTTTTTTGTTGATCGGAAACATCCCTTCTCATCAGTAAATCTCTCAAATTTACTAGCCTGTCTCTTAGTGTTGCTGCCATAAATCCCCCAAACTTAAACTTTAAAACTTAACTCATTGATTTTAAAAGAAAACATATAGACATGTTTTTAGGGAATCGGCATGCCTATTCCCTACTTTTGCCTATTTTATCAGAAAAATTAGGATATTCCATTAAGAAAATCTTAAATCAAGAAATTCACATTGGAAAAAAATAATCATTTCCTCCAGCAGCGCTTGTCAATTCTTGACCTTTTTGCAGGTTTTCAGACATAGAACTTGCTGCTGATTCCACTCCTTTTACAACAGAATTGGCTGCATTTCGAACAGTTTCCATAGTTCCGCCACCTAATCGCTGACTTATTTGAGCCACGCTTCCTTTTTGAGAAAGCACCTTTTTGTCTACTTCATCCATTAACAAAGGATTTTTATGCAATAAAGACTTTAACTTTCCTTCTACTTGTGCACAAGTAGACGTAGCTTCTCTGAGTTCTTTTATTACCCCCTCAAGCTCTTTGTTGTAATCATCGTAAGCGAAAGACAAACGTTTTTTTGAATCTTTTGGGGATTCAATTGGAGAGTTGGATAAAACGGCTTCTTTAGTGGGGGCTACGCTAGGATGAGGCGCCCTCCAGCGATATTCTTGCATTTTAAAAAATTCAGTTTGTAATTTGGCCCTTAAATCGTGCAATTGTATTAATAAATTTGCACATTCCGTTACTACTGCTGAATGATTTAATTTTTCAACATCTGCTATACTATTTTGCAAACTTGCACAGCGCTCCATCACTGATGCTGAAGAGCCTTTTTCTGGTGCTATAAAAATCTCATTAATAACCTTAGCACATTCTTTTTTTGCCTTTGACACATCTTTCTGGAATAACCCGAAAGCGTTGATGGTTTCGCGTAATTCTTTGTCCTGCTGACCAATCTGCTCTTCAATGCCAGCAAATTTAGCAAGAGCTTCGCCGTGTTTTGCACCAATCTCCTGCATTATAGTGGAAGAAGGAGCAGGAGCGCTCAAGGATTTTTGCTCCAATAAGCTTTTTATTGATCGTTTTAATTCATCGAGAGTAGTCTTTCCTGTTGTAAGCATTCGCAACTTCGCTTGTAAATTGCTTAACTCATCTTGAGCCACTTGCAAATTTTTGTATTTGTGTAGTTGGGTAAGAATGCCCAATATTGCTTCGGCTCTATCATGAAATTCTTTGCAAAGCTGATCAAATGTAGCTAATTGAGAACCTAGCTTAAGGTCGATTTTACGTTCCTGAATATTTTTTTCTAAAGCTAAAATGGGATCGTTAGGATCGTTTTGTTGTTGCACTATAGGACCTGGCTCAAATGGTGATCGCGAAAGACTAAGTGCAGCGGCTGGGCATATTGGCAACTTACTGTTATCTAACTGGCGAAGAGATTTTAATTGAACTTGCAAAGCTTGCAGTTCTCTAAATTTAGCTTCGATTTCTCCTAGCTTGGTGGCACCAGGTGCTTGCTTTAATGCTTCAACTTGCTTTTTCGACTCTTCTTCTAAATGTTTTTGTAATTTTTCAGTACCAGCTTGCAAAGCCTCTTTTATCCGCTTAATTATCGTCCTTTGGCTTGGTAATTGCGCAAAAAATATAGGTAAAGCTTCCAGTTTTGTATGACACTCTATGAGATCAACTAAAACTTGTTGCAACTTGTCAGGCTGCAAACTAGGCACTTTTTCAAGCAAACCACTAGCCTTCTCTTTTGTTATTTTTGCTTCAGCATAATCATAAGCATAACGCTGCCAATTGTTTATCAATACCTGAGCTGTAGATATTTCCATACAGAGCCAACGACCAGGTTCTGCAGGTTGGTTCTCGTTCTGAATTAATACAAAGTATTGTCCACTACGTCCAATTACGGCAGCAATATACTCGCCGGTTGATTTTAGCAGATTACTCACTACCGGTTCTAGAGTAGAAAAACCAGTAGGCACAGCTGCGCTAGCACTTGAAGGTCCAGTGTCAGTACGACAATCTTGCGGTTGCGGATCATTTAACTTCATGCAGTTACACACAAATTGCTGGTGCCTAGTTAAAAAATCGTTACGCGCTTGGATATTTGGCATTGAAGTAATCAATTCTGCCAATCTTTCTTGGGTCAAATATTTCTCAAAACGCGATTGAAATTGCAGAGGAGCAAGTATTGTTGCTTTAGCCACAATAGCAGAACGAATAGCAGTTTCGCTAAACTTCAAAGTATTTATCAAAAATTCAGACAATTCCTGACTTGGACTATCCAAAAACTTTGCAAGTGCTAGATTTTTATTAGCATGCAAAACTGATAAAACATTTGGCAATTTAAGTAGTCTTGACGCCAAATCGCCGCCATCTTGGACTGCATCAATCAGAGAGGAAGGGTCTTTGCAAAGAGTTGTGAACAATACATTTGGCTTAGGTCTAAAAATACGCTTTAAAAATCTTATAAAAGGGTTAGACGATTCCGCAGACGCTTGTGGTAAGACACTGCTTATAATGCTTATAGCAGCAGCTTTTTTATTTTCTTCTTTGTTTAAATTACGAAAAATGTTCGAAATTGCTGGCGCCGTCAATATTCCAGAATCAACACACAATTGCTCTTGGTTCCGACGACTGGTAAGTATATGATCCACTGATGCCACATCACCGGCAGCAGCTAAACTGTACAAAAAATTGCGTCCAACTTCTTTGCTATGCTCTTGCTGTCTAACTGATGCTGCAGATTTTACGCGACTAATACAACCAGTCATAGCAGAACTAAGAAGAGTATTTCTATAAGAACGCACTTCTTCTAACTTTAGATCAAGTTCTTTAGTTTTGGGTTGCTGCGATAGTGTGTCTTCTACAGATCTTAATTTTCCAATTATTCCTAACAAAGTCCGGTGGTTGGAAGTTGTTATAACAACTTCCTGCGGATCTAAAGATTTTACAATTTTCGCCAATTTACCCTTGGAAATTAAAAACTGTGGAGATGAAGGAACAGTTGAAGAACTTGGAATTGTAAAATATTGATCCAGATTCTCAAATGCAGCTTGAATGCTTTCCTGTTCTCTAAGCTTTTGTGCTGAAATCAAATCATCTTCTTTTATCGTAAATAAATTCTTACCTATGGAGTTTTTTGCAAAACTAAGCAAATTTGTAATGTTTGATTTTGACAAAGAGAATCTGTAAATTATTCCCTGTATTTCAGGTAAGAATAGCATTTTAATCGCTTTTCTTTTTTCTTCTACCGCAGAACTAGAACCAATAATATCAGAAACAATTCCCTCTTTGTCATTCATAAATTTGAGTAAAGCCTTTAAAGAAGCATCATCCACATCTTCTTGGGGAACACTCGAAGTAACTGGAGCAAGGTTAGTATTCGGAATCGCAGGCAAAGGTGCTGGTTGCTCTTGTACATGTTCAGCAGATAAATGAGATTTAGATTTAGTCGGATCCTGTAATGAAGAAGGAACAACTTGTGGACTTTCTGGAATAGCTGCTGGAATTGGCATATCAACACCTTAAAAAACAATTTTAAAAACAAAAAAACAAAGCGTTATAAAACACTCTTCAATTGTAGCATAAACAAAAAATTTTTCTTGGATTTTTTAAAAATTTTCAGAGAACTTTTACGCCTAAACGTTTAGCTGTGGATGCAAGTTGTTGTTTGTCATAGAAGTATTCATCAAAATCTTCTATCTTCATCCCTCAATTCCTTCCAAGACAAACCATTGAGCTTATTCTTTTTGCTCAATTGCTTTAGTTGATCAGCAGAACGCTTGTGTTTGAAAAAATCTTTTAGCACCTGAGAACATTCATTTTCCATAACTCCCCCTTGATAAATAACACGATGATTAAGATGTTTTGCATCCAAAAGTTTTTCTACACTCTGAACCGCGCCGGTTTTAGGATCGTACGCTCCAAAAACTAATCTTTTGATACGAGCATGCAGCATGGCGCCCAGGCACATAGAACAAGGTTCCAAAGTAACATACAAAGTTGTATTAATCAGACGATAATTTTTAAGGTGTTTTGCTGCTTGACGAAGAGCAATGATTTCAGCGTGCGCTGTTGGATCGGAATTGCTAATCATTTGGTTTTTGCCAAAACCTATCGCCTCTTCTCCTAAAACTAAAACGGCACCAACAGGCACTTCGCCTAGCGAAGCTGCTTCAGTAGCTAGTTTTAAAGCGGTAGACATCCAATTTAAATCTTCTGTTTTCATAATTGTAGAACCGTAAATATCCGTATTTTTCACGGATGTTTAAAACAAAAAATTCGTACTAAAATACGCATGTAAAAGTTATTTTTTCTTTGCAGTTAAGGCAAGGTATAGTGTAACATAGGTGGGTAGCATTGAAAGGCCTGATGGATTTTTAGCATTGTTTAAAAGAGGGAAAACAAGGAATCTTTTCGAATCACCCTTTAAGTTAATTTTAAGCAAAATCCTATACTTTTTTTACTTTACTAAGAATACGTTAAGATTTTTCGTGTACACTGGCGACAACTGATAAATTGCTTTCTTAATGGAAACATATAGTCAGGACAAATTTAGGCCAGACCTAAAATAAGCACAGCTTGGCTGTGGATTATTAACTAACTTTAAACTCATTGGATTATGGAGATAAGTTATGCTTATTTTGACAAGAAGAATCGGTGAATCGATTATCATAGGGGATAACATAGTAATCAACGTATTGGGAGTTCGCGGTCTACAAGTTAGACTTGGCATTGATGCTCCACGCGATGTTTCTGTACATCGTGAAGAAATTTATCAACGCATCGTCGAAGAACAAGAGATGCAAAAAGATAACGTCGTTATTACTGACAAAGTCAGCGACGAAGACAAATAAGTTATTAATGGTGAATGATGAATTATGAATTATTAGTGGAAATATTGTATTACAAATTCAATTATTTCATTAATATTCATAATTCACAGTTCATCGTTCATAATTAGCTAGGAAGCAGTCTTTGATGCGCTCTTAGAGACATTATAATTCCAAATCCTGCTAGCAAAGTTAAAATCGAACTTCCGCCGTAACTAACTAACGGCAAAGGCAATCCTACTACAGGTAGAATACCGCATACCATTCCGACATTCACAAAAAACGAAAAGAAAAACATCAAACTTAAACCCGCTATTAGCAAGCGGGAGAAAGTATCTTGCGCGTGGCTACTTAAGTATAAACCACGTCCTACGATATAAAGAAAAATTGCGCAAAGAACAAAAACGCCAATTAAACCAAATTCCTCACCAAAAACCGCAAAAATAAAATCGGTCTTATGTTCTGGTAAAAACTGCAAATGCGACTGCGTACCGTGCAACCAACCCTTTCCAAAAAAGCCACCAGATCCAATTGCTATCTTAGATTGAATGATATGATAGCCTTTATTTAAGGGATCTCGCTCCGGATCAAAAAGAGTTAAAATACGCGCCTTTTGATAGGCATACATAAAATGCCAAATTAGTGGCAGACTGATGGCCAAGGAGAGAGCGCTCACGAAAAATACGCGCCAATTAATTCCAGCAAATATTAAAATAGCAATACCAGAAAGTGCAATCATAATGCCAGTACCCATATCTGGCTGTTTAGCCACAATTAGTGCTGGCAAAAAAACTATGATCAAAGATATCAATAAATCCTTGCCTTTTGGCGGTAAAATCTTGTCGCGTAGATACCAGGCTAAAACTAATGGAACCAGAAGTTTCATAATTTCAGATGGCTGAAAGCGGAAAAACCCCAAATTTAGCCACCTCTGCCCGCCTTTGCTAATAGCTCCAATGCCAAGAACAATAATGAGCAACGACAGAAAAGCTGCGAAAAGCACGGGTGCTAATTTTTGATAACGACCAGGAGAAACTTGCGCACAACATGCCATCAACACCAGTCCGATGACCAAAATTACTACCTGATGAAAAAGAATAGATAAATTAGAATCACTAGCACTGTAAAGTAAAAATAGACCAACAGTGATTAAGCTGAGAAGGCCAAGAACCAATGGCCCGTCTAGGCGTAGGTTTTTCCAGAAACCCAAAACAAACGATAAGACGTCAGTGTTTTGGCCTGAAGTTTGTTTAAAATTAATCATTTTGTTCTGAGGAAAATTATGAATGATGAATTATGAATTATAAATTTTCAAAGAATAACGTAATTTTTATAACCATTTGATTTACATACAAATATTGCAGACATGTTTTTTCCTAATTCATCATTCATAATTTATAATCCATAATTTTTTAACGTTCATAATTCATAATTTATAATTATTTCAGTCCTTCAAAAAAATTCTTCACGCCGTCGAACCAAGTCTTGGCACGTGGACTATGATTTTTGTTATCTT
This sequence comes from Gammaproteobacteria bacterium, assembly GCA_041664965.1. Classification (GTDB taxonomy): domain Bacteria; phylum Pseudomonadota; class Gammaproteobacteria; order UBA9339; family UBA9339; genus JBAYJT01. The sequence goes on along the minus strand of JBAYJT010000028.1, from coordinate 3,971 downwards.
TTTCCAAAGATTCCGCAAATTTTTTGAGCATATTTTTTTGATCAGAGCTAAGATGTATTGGTGTTTCCACAGATACGGTACAATATAAATCGCCCTTGCTACGGCCATTTACTTGCGTAACACCTCTGCCACTCAAGCGAAAAATCTTGCCGCTTTGCGTTTCTGCAGGGATTTTAAGCATTACTTTTCCATCTAGTGTCGGAATTTCTATCTCATCACCTAAGGCAGCCGCTGTAAAACTAATAGGCAATTCGCAATAAAGATCGCGTCCACGTCTAGCAAAAATCGAATGTTCATTGACGTGAACCTCTACATATAAATCACCAGTTTGGCCACCAAATGGTCCCGCCTCGCCTTCTCCAGCAAGACGTATACGATCTCCATTATCAACCCCCGGCGGAATTGTTACAGACAAGGTTTTTTCAGTTCTTATGCGGCCTTGACCGTGGCACTTAGTACAAGGATCTTTAATTACCTTACCTCTTCCGTGACAATTCGGACATGTCTGTTGCAAAGAAAAAAATCCTTTCTGCATAAAGACAACGCCTTGACCATTGCACGTTGAGCAAGTTTCTACGGAACTGCCTTTTTTAGCCCCTGTTCCATTACACTCGTCGCAAGCAGCTAGAGTAGTCAGCTTGATTTGTTTTTTAACGCCGAAAACTGCTTCTTCTAACGTTAAGGTGACTTTATACAATAAATCGGAACCGCGCTCAGGACCTTGCGAAGCTTGGCCACCGCCATGAAAAGCTTCACCAAAAATACTGCCAAAAATATCCCCCAAACCACCACCAAAACCAGAAAATCCTTGACCAGCTTGTCCTCCTCCAGCTGCAAATTGTTCAAAACCAGCATGGCCAACTTGATCATAGATAGAACGCTTTTTTTCATCAGATAAAACTTCATAAGCTTCCTTCATTTCTTTGAATTTGGCTTCGGCAGTCTTGTCTCCGGGATTGCGGTCGGGATGATGCTTCATCGCGAGTTTGCGATAAGCCTTTTTGATTTCGTCTTGACTGGCGTTTTTAGCTACACCTAAGATCTCGTAATAGTCTTTTTTGTTTGCCACGGTTTTACCTACAAAGTCGAAAAATTATGAATTATGAATGATGAATTATAAATTTTTAAGGAATAACTTAATTGTAGCTTCTCAAAAACTGGGGGTAAATACGATGCTCGTCATCCCGCGACTTGACCACGGGATGACGAAACAAAAAAATCTAATTTATCCGAACTTTTTGAGAAGTTACAACCTTATTTTATAACATATTGATTTATAACGTATTTTTATAGACATGTTTTTCTATAATTCATAACTCATAATTCACAATTCATCATTTCCCCACATTCATAATTCATAATTCATAATTCATAATTTATAATTATTTCTTATCGTCTTTGACTTCCTCAAATTCCGCATCGACAACTTTACCTTTGCCATCTTTGCTGCAATCTTCACATGGACCATTGGCGCCGCAAGAGTCAGCATTACTCCCTTGAGCTCCTCCTGCCTGTTCAGCTTGCGCTTTCTTGGCATAAACTCTTTCGGCGAGTTTACCAGAAACATCGGTAAGTTCCTTAGTTTTTTCTTCGATTTCTTCTTTACTACCAGTTTTCAAAACTCCTTTCAAAGCTTCCATCGCCGCTTCTATCTTAGTTTTTTCATCAGCTTCAACTTCAGAACCTAGATCTTTAAGCGACTTACCAGTGGCGTGAAGTAGCGTATCAGCATGGTTTCTGGCCTCAGCCAACTCATGGAACTTGCGATCAGCTTCTTTGTTTTCTTCAGCGTCTTTTACCATGCGCTGAATTTCTTCTTCTTTTAAACCACTCGAAGCTTTAATCACAATAGATTGCGCCTTGCCTGTTGCTTTGTCTTTGGCGGAAACGTTTAGAATGCCGTTCGCGTCAATATCAAAAGTAACTTCAATTTGTGGCACACCGCGAGGAGCTGGCGGAATATCGGATAGATCAAATCTGCCTAAAGATTTATTAGCAGATGCCATTTCTCGCTCGCCTTGCAAAACATGCACAGTAACTGCCGGTTGATAATCAGCAGCTGTTGAGAAAGTTTGTGAAGCTTTAGTTGGAATTGTTGTGTTTTTCTCGATAAGTTTAGTCATTACGCCGCCCATGGTTTCGATTCCTAAAGAAAGCGGAGTTACATCGAGAAGCAGAACATCCTTAACGCTGCCAGAAAGCACGCCGCCTTGAATAGCAGCACCAATAGCAACAGCTTCGTCTGGATTAACGTCATGACGCGGTTCTTTACCAAAAAGCTCTTTTACAGCTTCTTGCACTTTAGGCATACGCGTTTGTCCGCCAACCAAGATTACTTCGTCAATATCTGAAGCTTTTAATTTAGCATCTTTAAGCGCAATGCGGCATGGCTCTAAGGTTTTGGTGACTAAATCTTCTACTAAAGATTCTAATTTAGCACGTGTTAAACGGATATTTAGATGCTTTGGACCTGACGCATCGGCCGTGATGTATGGCAAATTAATGTCAGTTTGTTGAGATGAAGAAAGCTCGATCTTAGCTTTTTCAGCGCCCTCTTTCAGACGTTGCAGTGCTAGCGGGTCTTTGCGCAAATCTACGCCCTGCTCTTTTTTGAATTCATCTACAAGGTAATTAATAATACGCGAGTCAAAATCTTCACCGCCTAAGAAAGTATCGCCATTAGTGGCTAAAACTTCAAATTGCTGTTCGCCATCGACAGAGGCAATTTCAATAATAGAAATATCGAACGTTCCACCACCTAAGTCATAAACGGCAATTTTGGCATTTTTTTGTTTTTTATCTAAGCCATAAGCCAGCGCTGCTGCTGTCGGTTCATTGATAATACGTTTAACTTCTAAACCAGCAATACGACCTGCGTCTTTGGTGGCTTGACGTTGTGAATCGTTAAAATATGCTGGTACAGTAATTACAGCTTCTGTAACAGGTTCGCCCAAGAAATCTTCGGCGGTTTTTTTCATTTTCATTAAAACTTGCGCAGAAATTTGTGGTGGGGCGAGTTTTTTATCGTTGGAAGCTCTTACCCAAGCATCACCATTGTCAGCCTTGATAATTTCATAAGGCACCATGGAAACGGCTTTTTGCACCATTGGCTCGTCATATCTACGACCAATTAAGCGCTTGGCTGCATACACAGTGTTTTTGGGATTAGTGACGGCTTGGCGTTTGGCCGATTGGCCGACCAACACTTCATCATCCTTGGTGTAAGCCACAATGGACGGCGTTGTACGATCGCCTTCACTATTTTCAATAACTCTTACCTTATTGCCGCTTTCCAAAACCGCGACGCAAGAGTTTGTTGTTCCTAAGTCAATACCGATAATTTTTGCCATTTTTTTATCCTCAAAATGAATAGTTAATTTTTAGTCTGTTTGAGATATGGGGGCAGATTTTGACATTTCAAGGAGTAAATTTCACTGGGGTCAGGTCTAACATATCACATTTTGTTAGATGTTGGACCTGACCCCAGCCGTTAAGCCAAACTTAATGTCAAGTTATAAAAAATTGTGCTATAATTATAAAAATTTTGATGGGGTTTTAGCCTAGGACAAGTTTTTTAGTCCAAAACCCAATTTAAAAACGTAAGTTATTGAAAAATAAAGAAAACGTGTAGACATGTTTTTAGTCTCAAGATAGTAAAAAAAATCTAATTTATAAAATAACATGTTAAATTAAGATAGATTTTAGAGAAAAAAATTATGTTAAGCATTACTGAGCCAACAACGACTACAAAAACAACATCTGCTGGTAAAAGTTCAACAGCCACAGAAGCCACAGAAAAGCGACATCAATTATCTTCGAGAGACGTTCTAATAGATGAAAACGATCCTAAATAAAATTCCCCGCGGCAAGCCGACGGGGTATTAAAAGAGGCGCAACTGCGCATCCTGTAAGTTCTGTCCCTGATTCTTTACATATCGTTCAACAATACCCCAATTACCTCTCTCACCAAC
>JBAYJT010000027.1:0-23292 GCA_041664965.1 Gammaproteobacteria bacterium | reverse complement strand
CAGGGTGACTGAAATCGGGATGCCAGATAGTTATAAAGTTGCATAAATAATGGCAACAGCAGCTTCTGTTCTTAAATTTTTAAATTAACAAGATTGGCTTAATTGATTTATTCAACAAAGCCAAGCCAAAAAACATGTCTACGTAAATTCTTTATAAATCAATAAGTTGTATTTTTAAATATGAGCCGGCAATTATTGCAGATTTTTTCAGCATACGCAACATCGTAAATCTTGAATCAGTTCATGAACCCTAGTGGATGGGTTATCAGAGACATTGTCATTTTTTGCCACTAACCTTGCATTTCTTAAAGCAATATCTAAACGGGGTTTGGTAATTCCCCAAAGACCGTTCATAGCTCCTTTATAGCTGGGAATGTGTAATTTAATTGCCTTCTTCGCTTCCACCTGTGTCATTGGCTTCGTAGATGGACTTGACCCACTACAAAAATGTAATAGCAGCCAATATTCAAAACATGGTACGGAATTTATCGCTTTTATTCCAGCTTTATCTCCCCGATTCTGATCCAATTTGTGAATTCTATCCAACGTACTGCTATATTTAGCATGGTTATCTTTATCAAAAGTACAGAAAATTTTCTCATACCGATATCTATTATAAAGCGCATATTCCAATATTTGCGATGGATCATTGCCGAAACAATGTCGACTATTACCATATTCTACAATCACGTTCTTTAAACCAAGATCGTCACGCATGTCTCTAAAATAAATCGCCTCTGTTTCACCTTCACACATAATCAATATCGCTTGCTTCAGTGGACGATTAGCCTGCTTGCGCGATTTACTCATGGCGAATTAATCCTCCTTCAAAATAAGGAATTGCGCCATAACGCCCACGTAGGTAGTTCTTGCTAAAAATATCGTCTTTTCGCACTTCAAAATCCGTTAGAGGATAAAGTTTGGAAGCATTTTCACTATCTTTCTCAACAAACCAAATTTGATCACGGCGAAAAATATTTTTATCTAATAGAGAAGTATCATGTGTGGAAAAAATGAGCTGAGCGCTCTTTTTATTAATATTTTGGTTATGAAATAGCGCTATGATTTCACGAACTAGTTCTGGGTGTAAGCTTTTATCAAGTTCATCGATAAATAACACTGAACCTTCCTCCAAAACACTTAACAATGGACCAGCCATACGAAACATGTTTTGTGTTCCATCTGATTCATCCTCTATATCCAATTGAACTTCCTGTTGATCATCATCAAAATGCGCACATTTAATATTAATAGCTTTATTATTGGCTTGATCTCTCAAAATTTCTTCTCTAATTGCAAGAGGTGCCTTACTAAGCATTTTGCGAAAATGTTGATGATTAACGACATTTACCGTGTCAATTTTGATATTCCGAATACTTGGATCAGCAGAACTAGTAAAATCCAAAATTTTTTGCTTGTCTATTTTCTGCCCGCGCCATTGTTTAATGGTGCTAAAAAAAGAATTAGGTAATTGCAATACTTTTTTTTGCAACCAAGCAAATACTGGCAATAATTGCTCATTACCGTTTTGCACAGCGGCAGCAAGAAACAACCCATTGGGGCGGGTATTTCTTTTCCAGCTTTCTAGCTCTATTTTGCCGCCTTTAAAATTCGTTTGGCTAAAACTCCACTGATAAACATCCTTCTTTGGTAAAATCAATTTGCGCTTGAACCATTGCTGCGGCTTGCCTTCCGGATAAGCAATTAACCACTCACTATAAACAATATCCTTATCCGCACTAAAACCATATCGATAACGAATATCGTTTTCAAGAAACAATACCTCGAACTCACTGGGCTGGGGTTTGGTATCTCTGCTAAATAGAAACGGTGCAATATCCTCTATTTTTTCATAAATCTGCATTTGCTGTTGCGATGTCACAACAAAATCCTGCATAAACGCCAGCGCTTTTAAAAGATTGCTCTTTCCTCCCGCATTTGGCCCATAAATGACCGCAGAAGTTAAGAACCTTGATTGCTTAGGCGTTTTTCTAACTGGGGACACTATCACATGACGTTCATGCTCCTTACATGAAGCAGAAGCTACCATGCTCAAGGTTTGCTTGCATCTGATCGACCTGAAGTTGGTTACACTAAACTCAATTAACATAAAATTCATCCTTTTTTATAATAATCAATCAATTTTTGTAATAAAATTACATTTTTTATAATGAAATTAATGTTATTTCTATTTTCAAAAAGCTTCAAGCGCATTTAGCAGAGGATGCCTTGATGTTAAGATTATTTTAAGATTTAGTTAGGATTTTCTAGGCTTAACTGGCCGGTGTTGTAGTCATAGGCAAAAATCTCGGCATAACGGCCCCAGTCGATAACTATACGCAAAACCTCTGATGCCACATCTTCACTAAAATAGTCTTCTAGCTCATTTAAAAAGCGCTCTTTGGAAGCACGATGTTCGGGGCGCTCATCCAACACTCGTCGAATATAGCTAGCAAGAGGTATGTAATTTAATAGATGCTGTGCGAAGATCTTCTTTCTTTCTAAAATATCGGCCGCAGCAAAGACTTTCCCTTCGGCATTAAGTTCAATGTCACCTGTAGACACTTGAGCAAAACGTAGAATTTCCAAGGCTTCCGTCATGGGAAATAGATCATCAATGTCTAAGTGCAATTCGGCAGAAAGTTCTGGTAGATCGATTTTACGCTCACGGTATGGAGGTTCACTCAACATGTCTACTAACCCGATAATTTCAGACGTTAACACAGTAGGCAAACGATATCCTAAAGTAATAGTCTTATAGCGATAAGTTGCGCCAGGTGTAGCCGTAGTCGGCATAGTAATAAAGCCATAAACACTATCTATTAATTTTACAAAACGTGGATCTTGCGGGGAACGAGGATGTTGAATATCAACTTTCAATTCAGCTCGAACATTGCCAGGATTATTGCCAAACACCAAAATGCGATCAGCCAAATGAACCGCTTCCTCAATGTTATGCGTCACAAACAAAATATTTTTAATTTTGGTCTTTTTCCCTTGCCAAAGATCGAGTAAGTCACCACGTAAATTATCAGCCGTTAAAACATCTAAAGCTGAAAACGGTTCATCCATCAATAAAATTTCCGGGTCAACAACTAAAGCCCTCGCCAAACCTACGCGTTGTGACATTCCTCCTGACAGCTCTTTTGGATAAGCAGATTCAAATCCGTCCAAACCAACAACGTCGATAGCTTTAATGGCTCGACTTCGCCTTTCTTCTTTGGGAACGCCCAAAGCTTCTAAACCTAGTTCAACGTTCTGTAGCACTGTAAGCCAAGGCAGGAGAGCAAAGTTTTGAAAAACCATTGCCAAACCATGCACTGGACTAAGCACTTTTTCGCCATGATAAAAAACTTCTCCACCTGTGGGCGGAATCAGGCCAGCAATAATGCGAAGCAATGTCGACTTCCCTGAACCAGACTTTCCAAGAAGTGCTACAATTTCCCCTTCTTGCAAATCCAAATTCACATTGGAAAGAACAAGCAAATCTTGCCGATCTTTTTTAAAAGACTTTTTGATATCGCAAATTTGCATTAAAGGTTTTTTTTCTGCTTCTGACATAATTTTCTAACTCATTGTTTTATAAAGAAATCAGCGCTTGCCACGCCAAAGGCGTGGTAGACATGTTCTTACGGAATTATGAGTTATGAATTAATGAAAAAACTTTATAGGATTAATTGCAAGTTATAAGTTTTAAAATATCCATTCACACTTTACTTTCCCATGATATTCATAATTCATCATTCATAATTTATAATTTATAATTTTCTTCATCCTAAAGTAAACTTCTCCGCCGCCAAATTATAGAGCGGCCGCCAGATTAAACGATTAATTAACACCACAAAAACACACATGATTATTGTCCCTAAAACCACTTGCGTAAAATCGCCCCTGCTTGAAGCTTCCGAAATGTAAGCCCCAAGACCTGTAGCATGTAAATTTATGCTACCCCAACTAACAGCTTCCGCAAGAATACTAGCATTCCAAGCACCGCCTGCTGCTGTAATAGCACCAGTTAAAAAGTAAGGAAAAATACCTGGTAAAACTAATCTTTTCCAACGTAAAAACCCGTGCACCCCGAAAGTAGCCGTCGCTTGTTTTAAATCTTTCGGCAAAGCCGTCGTTCCAGCAATTACATTAAACAAAATATACCACTGCGTGCCCAAAACCATCAAGGGCGAAGCCCAAATCTCTACGTTCAAATTAAAACGCACAATCAATAGCGCTACTACTGGAAACGCTAAGTTCGCCGGAAATGCGGCTAAAAATTGCACTATGGGTTGAATAACCGTGGCAACACCTGGTCTAGATCCAATCCAAACCCCAACCGGAACCCAAATCAAAGAAGAAATAACGATCAAACTCATAACGCGAAGACCAGTAAACCCACCCAAAAGAAAAAGATGACGAACCTCGTCCCATCTTAACTGCGTAAAAATATAATTCGCTATAGCCCCCAAACACAAAATTACAAGAAACCCTAACAAAACCCTTCCCAAAATCAGCATAATACTGCTTTGTCGCTCAGTAAAAACCTTTTTCTTCTGCACAATTTTCTGACGATTTAAAAATGGCAAGTTAACAATGTTTTCGCCCAAAGCTTCAAAAACCACACCAAAACGATTTAGAAATAGCGTACGTTGAAAGAGTTTAACTACCCAAGCTTCTTCGATTGTAACATCTTCCACGCTATCGAATTTAAATCTTTGCACCCAATGCGAGAGCGGCCGAAACAGCAATTGGTCGTAAAGCAAAATCACCACAAACATAGTTAAAATCGCATAAAAAAGAGCGTGTTTATCAGCATGCACTATAGCTAAAGCTATGTAAGACCCAACACCTGGTAAAGTGATTTGCTGATTCGCAACCGAAAAGGCTTCTGATGCCGTTACAAAAAACCAGCTTCCTGACATCGACATCATCACATTCCAAAGAAGACCTGGCATGGCAAACGGTACATCGATGCGCCAAAAACGCTGCCAAGCCGATAAGTGAAAAATACGCGAAGCTTCGCGTAAATCGTGTGGAACTGTCCGAACACTTTGATAAAAACTTAAAGTCATATTCCAAACTTGTGCAGTAAAAATAGCAAAAATTGCTGCACATTCGGGTCCCAGCATACTTCCAGAAAAAAGTGCTATAAAACCCGTAACTGTTATGGTTAAGAAACTTAAAACTGGAACCGATTGTAAAATATCGATGATAGGAATAATAACACAAGCTGCACGTTTGCTTTTCCCAGCCCAAGTTCCAAAAGTAAAAGTAAAAATCAAAGCGAAAAAAAGACCAATAAACATGCGTAATACAGTCCGAAGCGCATAGCTTGGCAAGTTTCTTGGATCTAGTGAAATGGGGATGCTTTGGCCCATATGAAATGGCAGCGTCATTTGCTTGGCACTCCAAGCAAGCCAAATGAGTCCGGCAAAAATTAGGCAAAAAGCTACCGCGTCCCAGTAATTAGGCATTGGCCATTTCACGGCCTCTTCTTTGGTATAAGCTGTATTTTTAAAAAGTGCCATGCCGCTAAAATAAATTTTTACGCTCTGAAATGCAAGGTTTGTGCATGTTTCTAGTGACTTTTTAGTGACTTTCTGCTGTTTTTTTGCTGAAATGATGGATAGCTTATAACAAAACTTTAAACGAGGTATAAATATGCCATCTTTTGACGTAGTTTCTAAAGTAGATTCTCATGAACTTACTAACGCTATCGACCAAGCCAATCGCGAGGTTTCTACACGTTTTGACTTCAAAGATAGCAATGCCAAATTTGAATACAAAGACAATGTGATAACTTTAACTGCACCAAGTAGGTTCCAAATAGATCAGATGTTAGTGATATTACACACTAAGCTATCTAAACGTGGCATTGATATTAGCTGTCTTACTAGTGGAGAAGTAGAAGAAAGCCTGCACGAAGCTCGTCAAAAAGTAACTATCAAGCAAGGCATTGATCAAGAAATCGGCAAAAAAATTAATAAACTCATTAAAGATTCCAAAATGAAAGTGCAATCTTCTATCATGGGCGATCACGTGCGCATAACTGGCAAAAAACGCGATGATTTGCAAGAAGCCATCGCAATGCTGCGCAAAGAATCCTTCGGCGTTCCAATGCAGTATGAGAATTTTAGGGATTGATTATTCCTGAGGAGATAGGTAGGCTGGGTTAAGAACGAGCTTGCCTCGTTCGAACCCAGCACAGCTTTTAAATACCTCCGCAAATCATCCTGCAAATCTCTTTTGCTTCTTCACCCTGCCCCGCCAACGCTAACGAGACATGACTCGTTAGTTGTTTCAAAGACCCGGCGAAATAGTCAGCATATCCCGGATAGCCAGTGTATAAAAAAGCTTGCAAAGATAAGCTAACCATTTCAGCCAAAGACGTAGAAATTTGTAGGGGCAGACCTGCGTCACAATAGCGGCGAAAGGTTTTAAGCTTCTCCTCGTAAAGTAGGGAACAGGCATGCCTGTTCCCTACCAAAGAAGCCGTAAAACCTAAGCCAGCAACGGTTTTCATATTGCATGAATAATCCTCCGCCATGGGCGAATTGTGCTTTTGAAAATACTCAAGTGGAGTTTTTAAGATATTGGCAAGACGTTGAATGTCGTTGCGCGAAAGTGAAGTTGCAGCTAGTATACGTTTAGCCATTTTGACCTCCCAATAGGTTAACTTGGTTAGCGTCGTCGAGGTGTTGGTTCACTTCGGCGGCGCGCTCTTTTGATTCAGAGGATCTGTGTAGACGCTAACTGCTTCTCTCAGTTCCTCTAAATCTCTTAATCCCGCTTGCAGCAAAAGCCACTTGCGAAATTAGCTAATATGCTCTGCTTCTGGCGAGGAAAAGTCAAATTGTTTTTGGCGTGGATTGAATATACACAAACAGGAGATGGAAATGAAGAATCAAACGGTTGGCTTGTCTCTTTCGCCGGGGACAGTATATATTATCCGCGCTTTTCTCGCTCTCAATTACTTACACACAGAAGCACATATCAGACTTTCTTCCGGCACCCTAAAAAAGGAAGAGTTTTTATCTTGGGGATGGGGTGATAAATATGACGGATGTATCGAATATAAGAAAAACAGACTTAATGGAACGGAGGCAGATTCTCCTCAGCGTCCTTTTCCTCAGGACGGAATTTATACTTGGGACACCCCAAATACAAATGAAAGCAAAATCCGCTACACCGAAGGTCCTCTCGATCATGCATGGATGAAAGAACGTGATCACAACTATGTTTTTCGTTTAGAACGTGAAGGAAAATTAGATACTGTCGAGCCTAATTTACACACTGAGGTCCCAACTTTATTCGATGAAATAATGGCTACCAGAGAACAAGCGCCTTTTAAGAAAGCCTTGCAAGAAGTCACTGACAATAGCATCGAAAAAATAAATCTCGCGGGTATCCGTATTTTGACTCAACCAACACCTCGTGCACTCAATGCTACAGAAATTCTACAATTACTTGCTGCTCTCAAAAATAATTTATCGGTGATTCATCTTGATTTAAGCGATGTGGAGTTAAGCACTGCTACCTGTGTTAAGCTTTGTGAGGTTATAAAAAATAAAATTTTAGCCAAAATTGACCTTAACAACACTAAATTTCCTGAAACTATGCGCGATATTTTACAAGAAGCTTTATTATCCCCCAAATCACATGCTTTAAAAATTATCGGTTTTAACCTACCACCGCGTGAAATAGGAGCATCATCGTCATCACAGCCAACTCTTTCTGCGCAAATTTGCAAAGTGGAAGGGTTAATTGAAGAAGGAGTAGCATTGCAATGTGGCATGATGCGGAATATTGGTCAGCAAATATCTGTAAACCAAGTGCAACCAGTATCATCAGGTTCCAGCAGCAGCCAAGTTGGCCCGGCTTTAAATAACTTTGGTGTTTTTGGTAGCGGAAGTTCGGCGAATATGCAAGCGGTTAACAGTAATTCTAGCTCCAGTTCTACTACAACTTCGCCACCGATAAAGACGCAATAATTTTAGTCGGGTTCGCCATAGATCCCGCGATCAAGTCGCGGGACGACGTTTTTTACAAGCCATTGATTTTAAAAGAAAACCCGTAGACATGTTTTTTAGGGAAATCAGCCAAAGACCTATTCACCCTGCGAAGCGGCAACTAAAACCGTGCGATTGCCGTTGCTTTCCATAGAACTTACCACGCCAGCTTTTTCCATAGATTCGATAATGCGAGCGGCACGGTTGTAACCAATACGCAGACGGCGTTGTACATTGGAAATGGAAGCTCGGCGAGAGTCGATAACAATTCTGACGGCTTGGTCGTAAAGTGGATCTTGTGCTTCGGCATCGAAGTTTTCCTCACCTTCCGTAAAAGCAAAACTACTGCCGTTATTGATGTTTTCAGAACCACCAGCCCATGCTCCACCAGTTAATATTCCTTCGATATAATCTGGTTTACCGCGGCGCTTCAAATCGCGCACTGCACGATGCACTTCTTCGTCCGCCACAAATGCGCCATGAATACGAATCGGCACGCCAGATCCTGGCGGTAAATAGAGCATATCCCCTGCTCCCAAAAGCTGCTCAGCCCCAGATTGATCGAGAATAGTTCTAGAATCGATTTTAGATGAAACTTGGAAGGCAATACGCGTTGGGATATTAGCTTTGATAAGACCGGTAATAACGTCTACTGATGGCCGCTGCGTTGCCAAAATAAGGTGAATACCTGCGGCTCTCGCTTTTTGAGCAATACGCGCAATCAATTCTTCCACTTTCTTACCGACAACAACAATCATGTCGGCATATTCATCAGCCACAACTACAATATAAGGCAACTCTTGCAATTCTGGCGCGCTATCTTCCATCAGAGGATCTTCTGGTCGCCAAAGTGGATCTAAAATGGGTTTACCCTTTTCCCGCGCTTCTTTAATTTTATGATTGTAACCACTTAAATTGCGCACACCCAAAGCCGCCAATAATCTATATCTACGCTCCATTTCATAAACGCACCAACGCAAAGCATTGGCAGCGTCTTTCATATCTGTAACAACTGGTACTAACAAATGCGGAATGCCGTCATACACAGAAAGTTCCAACATTTTTGGATCGATCATGATAAGCCGCACATCTTTCGCTGTGTACTTGTAAAGTATGCTAAGAAGCAATGCATTTATGCAAACCGATTTTCCGGATCCAGTAGTTCCTGCAACTAAAAGATGCGGCATCTTGGCTAAATCTACAATAACCGGATGACCAGAAATATCTTTGCCCAGCGCTAAAGTAAGCGGGGCTTTCGCCATTTCATATTGCTGCGAAGATAAAATTTCGCGAAGCCGCACAACTTCGCGATGCTGATTAGGTAATTCCAAACCAATAACAGATTTACCTGGGATAACTTCTACAACTCGCACGCTTATAACAGACAAAGAACGCGCCAAATCTTTTACTAACGTTGTGATCTTGCTAACTTTAGTACCAGCAGCTAATTCCAGTTCAAACCTAGTAACAACCGGACCTGGATGCACAGCCACAACGCGCGCAGCCACATCAAATTCACGCAAACGCAACTCAACTTCTTGCGACATACGGGTAAGCTCTGCATTTGTGTAGGCCGGAAATTTAGATTTCTCTGGCAAATCTAGCAGAGATAAAGGCGGCAGAGAACCATCTAACTCTGGCTCAAACAATGGTAATTGTTTTTCCGTTGCAGCACGTCGGCTGATTTTAATAGTTTCTGGAGAAGATATAGTAGGCGCATGAGCGTCGATGTCCTGGGCTAGCATTTCTGGCTTAGCTTCTAGAGAACAAGATCCATCGTTCTGTCCTAAAGATAACTGTTTTTTATTATCTAAAAAGCGCAGAAGAAAAATATTCTTTCCAATTCCAATCCAATCGACTTTTAAAATTGTGCGCCCTAAAAAATCCGCAAACCACATAAGTGAAACACCAAGTTTTTCAGCTAATTTAAGCCAAGAAACTCCGCTAAACAAAGTACTGCTAGCGAAAAAGAGTGCAGCCAAAAGCAAATTAGTTCCAACCAAATTTAAATATTTAAGGCACCAACCGCCAAGTTCTGCTCCAACAATACCACCGTTGCCAGAAGGCAAATAAGAAAACGGTAAATTGAGTCCGCATAGCGCACTTGTCACCAGCAAAAATAATATTAAATTTAAGCTACGAAGAATAAAAGAAAAACGCTCTTTGACGGCTTTATTGCGCCAAAGTTTTCTCCACAGCCAAACCCAAAACACTAGCACAAACGGCAAGACATAAGCAGCAAAACCAAAAATACAAAAGAAAAAATCAGCTAACCAAGCACCAACATAACCACCAAGATTTTGGATATGCAATGGATAAACCGCGCGCGACCAACCTGGATCAGAATTGTGATATGTAATTAGAGCCAGAAGCAAAAAAGCAGAAAACGCAATTACGAAAATCAAAAAAACTTCGCCAAGCAATGATTTAAACTGCTGCCCAAGCGAGTCCTTGCGTCTACGAAAATCACGTTGTCGGGAGTTGAACATAGGATTTTTTCAACCAATATGTATGCGAAATTTTAACTCTTAATTCTATCTTGTAAATTAAAGCAAAGCTACTTATGCAATACAAGAAACTTGACTTAGGTTTTGTAACCACATATAGTTACAAAATGAGTTCTAAAGAAAAATTAATAGAGAGAGCAAAAAATAATCCACGGGGATTAAAATTTGAAGAATTTAGACAATTACTTTCATCACATAACTGGGTCCAAGACCGCCAAACTGGCAGTCACCAAATATGGTATTCACCGGATAGGCAGCGTATTTCCATTCAAAATAGAAATGGTCAAGCCAAAGAATATCAAGTGAAGCAATTTTTAGCTATACACTTCAACGAGGGATACAAAAATGAGTAAAAAAGAATTTGATGGTTTTTCAGTTAACATATTTTTAGACGATGATGGCGACTGGGTCGCACATTTTATTGAATTACCTAATGTTTCTGCTTGCGGTAGCAATGTAGACGAAGCTCTGCGAGAACTAAAAATCGCCTGGGAAGGAGTGAAAAAAAGCTACCGTCAACATGGAGAAAACGTTCCTCTTGCGCCTTCGGCAAAAAAATATAGCGGACATTTTAATGTTCGTATAGATAAACGCCTACATAGAAATTTAGCTATGGAAGCCTGTGTGGCTGGCCTAAGTCTTAATGCCCTAATATCGCAAAAACTAGCTTGCGGGTAGAAATATGATTAACCTCACCTCTACAACATCTCCACCGGATCTACATCTAGATTCCATTTAACTTTATTTCCTAAACGTAGACTATCAGCATAATGAATTAAAGCGGTGAGGGTTTTATGGAGAAGAGCTCTATCTTGTGTTTGAAAAAGAATTTGCGCGTGATAAAGACCAATTTTACGTTCAATAACAGCGGCAACTGGACCTAAAACTTCCAATTTTTTTTCGGAAAATTTCTCACCCGCCTCGCGCAGAGCATTTAAAAATTTATAAAGTAAATCTCTATCTTTGCTTTCCGCACGCCAAAGCGCTAAATGAAGAAACGGCGCCAAAGCTGTTTCTTCGCGCTCTTCTAAAGCCGCTTTACTAAAGCCCTCATAACCTTCTTGGATTAAACGTAAAAGTAGTGGATGATCTGGATGATGTGTTTGCAAATAAACTTCCCCTGGTTTGTTTGCACGCCCCGATCTACCCGCAACTTGCGTGATAAGCTGCGCCAAATATTCACTCGCGCGAAAATCAGCAATAAATAAACCGCTATCAGCATTTAAAATAACAACCATAGTAACATCTGGAAAGTGATGACCTTTGGTTAGCATTTGCGTACCAATCAAAACTTGAGATTTTCCGGAATTTACGTCAGTTAAAATTTGCTCCATACTGCCTTTTTTACGCGTCGTATCACTGTCGATGCGAACTAAATTCGCATAAGGAAAAAGTTTTTTCAAACCCAACTCTAAACGCTCTGTACCAATTCCACATGGCAAAAGCTCACTACTACCACAAATTGGGCAAACTTTTGGCACTGGATAATTTTTAGCGCAATGATGACAAGAAAGTTGTTCAGGTTTATGGTGCAAAGTTAATTTCACATCACAGCGATCGCATTTAGCAACAAAACCACAATGATGACAAAGTAGACTTGGCGCATACCCCCGCCGATTTACAAACAATAAAATCTGCTCTCCTTGCTTAAATCTCTTTTCCATAGCTTGAATTACGGGCAGCGACAAGCCACTCTTAAGGCGCTGTTTGCGAATATCTAGCAAATGAAAAACCGGCTGCAAAGCTTCTCCAACTCTTTTAGGCAAAAGCAGCCTTTCATAGCGCCCACGCATGGTGTTGGCTATACTTTCTAAGGACGGCGTTGCGGAACCTAAAATAAGCGGTATATCTTCTAATTTACTCCGCATAACAGCCAAATCTCGCGCCGAGTACCGTAAGCCTGATTGCTGCTTGAAAGAAAGATCGTGTTCTTCGTCTAAAACAATAAGTCCTAAATTTTTAAAATTGGTAAATAAAGACGAGCGCGTGCCAATCACAATGTCTGCCAAGCCGAGGCGCGCTGCTTGCCAAGCCAAAAGACGGGCTCGATCTGTCAGGCGCGAATGTAAAACAACAATTTTCTTTTCCGGAAAGCGTGCTTCAAAACGTCGAAGAGTCTGCGGCGTTAAATTAATTTCGGGAACCAAAACTAAAACTTGCCGACCTTCCGCTATTTTTTTGGCAATAACTTGCAAATACACTTCCGTTTTGCCACTACCAGTAACGCCATCCAAAAGAAAAACCTTGTGCTTTTCTCCACTATTTAAAATTGCGCCGATAGCTTCTTCCTGGTCTAGAGTCAATTTTGGAGCTTTTTCAACTATATCTTTGGAAGAGGAAATAAAATCGCCCTCTAGTAAATCTTCAGCGTAGTTAATCTTTTTCTTTTTTATTTGCAAAAAATCACGTTGCAGTGATACAGCAGGATCGCGAAGTAGTGCTGGCAAAGCAGTAAACAAAACTTCACCCAAAGAATGGTGATAATACTGACTAGCGAAGCGACAAAGTTCCAAAAGTAGCATAGAAAAAACCGCATCGCTATCCAGAAAACATAAAGCAGCTTTCAGCTTATTTTTTGGAACGTCAGTGTTATCACCTACTTCCAATAAAATTCCTACTACTTTGCGCGCCCCAAAAGGCACATAAATACGCATACCCGCTTTTAAATTAACCAATTCATCTTTGGGAAAATCAATAGGTGGTAAGTAATCAAAAACGCGACGAAGCGGCGTGTCGATAGCTATGCGTAAAATGGAGATATTTTGGAAAGATGGCATAGAACCATGATACTGGGAAATGGATTTTTATACAAAACCCAATTTCAAAATGTAACTCGTTGAAAAATAAATAAAACGCGTAGACATGTTTTTTCACCCAGCCTTACGCCTCGCAAGCTCGGCTTAGACAGAAGCTACCATATTTTGCCACTTCGCGGCTGTTTGGTTGTTTTTATTAGATACCTGGGGAGTTACATTCCCGCTTGTTTCTCTTAATTTTTTTTTAAGCTAATTTTACCAAAACCTCTTAATCTTCATTGCATAAAAAAACTTTTTTAATCAAAATATACCCGCAAAAATTAAATCTTGCTCGATAACTACCTTTACGGACAACTTTTTACCCTGCCAGGAATAGCCATTATCGGTTCGCGTATTTTTTATCACCGTATACCTGGAGAATTATTATGCAACACCTGTCCGCCTCAACCACACCCTCTTCATACCTATCTTTGACAGAAAACTATATCAAAAGCATTCAAGTTCTAGCTGAAAAGCACAAAGCCAGCGTTTTTAGCATCGGCCTACCCGATGGTAATATAAAATATTTTGTTATTCCCAATAAAGCGTTCATAGACGAGTACTCAGCGTATGCCCAAAATAAATCTATAGGATTAATGTTAGTTTCTTTGATGGGAGATCTCTCCAACCCCCTACCTTTTGATAAAGACCAACCATATGTGGGCATGTGGAAAGAAAAACCATTCAATCGTAACTCGCATCTTTGGATCAGAGTCAGTAGCCCAGATGCACCCGAAGCCCCTATTGTAATGTATAATAACTCATTGGTTTCCGTAAAAACTTTTCCGTATCCCAATCATCTGCATGCTGAAAAATGGACGGCTCCCAATACGCCACAAGAACTTGCAGAATTCCAAAAACATCCATTCTCTTGGATGAACTTGGTAAATCAGGCAGATTATGTCCTCCCTCCAGAAATAATGAAATCACTCTGGCTAGTTATGGACATCCTAAAGAAGGAAGCAGCAGAAAAAATGCGCGATTTTTATGACCAGTTTCAGCCTCTATTTGCGAGACTTCTACCACAAAACCCCACAATTACCCAAAATATCAATGATCCAAAAAAATTCATCGCATTAGTGGTTAATTATTTTAAATCTAACACTGAACAAGAAAATCTTATAAAAAAAGAGGCTTTCTCCTCTCTTTTAAAGTCCATCCCATCACTTCAAGAAAAATGGGACGAGATGTTTGCTTTTTCCCTACCTCAAAATCGCCTAGCTACTTTCTTACATCTAGCCGAACATGATCACATTTTTGACGATCTTCCAGCAACATCTAGCAATCTTACTGGCCATCTCCCAATCGCACCTTTTCAAGTACTATCCACTGCAGAAGAAGCCAAATCTTTCAAGGCTGCCAACTGCCTGAATATATTTTTTCAACTTCGCGAACCTAAATTCCTTGCAGCACTAGAAAAACGGCTTACTCCTACAGACTTTAAGCACATCTTAGAATTAAATAATATTTTATTTAATTACCCAGAGCCGCAATCATGGCTTACTAATTTACATGCACAAAGAGGCTCTGCTTACACCAGCACTGAACTACTACTTAACAATATTCTCAATCCAAATTGTCCAGTAATTCTTCTCGAAGGCAAGTGGGCACAACAAGAACTACAAAGATGTCAGGGAGACTTAACTAAATTTCGTCTACCTTATGGGGAAGGCGATTTTGGTGGTCTACCAAGTGATTTAAATGCTCTACTAAACAACCCCAAATTACGAGTAGTGGTAACACCTCCAAATATAGCAACAACTTCAGCTTTACAAGCACAAAGCATGTTTAGAAGCCCAACAGAAGCACCCTCCACTGCAATACAGGTACCAACAGCTGCCCAAACCTTATAACAAACAGTTTTCGTGTTTTAAAAGATATTTCTTGTTGTCGATGAGCTTGCCCGACGTATCGCCGCCAAAACCGCCAAGGCCAGTTTTAGCAACCACACGATGACAAGGAATTAAGATAAGAATAGGATTTTTGCGACAAGCATTGCCGATAACGCGAGCGCCAGTGCCAATTTTCAGCGCCAACTCGCCATAAGTAACAGTTTTACCAGATGGAATTTGCTGCAAAGCTTTCCAGACACGCTTTTGAAGATCCGTGCCTTCTGGCGCAAGCGGAACAGTAAATTTATGTTTGGGATTTTGCCAATATTTTTCTAGATCTTTTTGCAAAGCTAAAACTAGCTTTTTTTCAAGAGGATCGCTTGGCATTTTGGGCACTGTTTTAGCAGGCAAATATTGGATAGAAGCAACACTTAGCTTCTTTTTGCCTTGACAAATAACAGCCAGATTTCCAATAGGAGTTTTAATAATCGCAGAATACATTTTCGTTCCTTGAAAAAGAGTGATTATTTAGCTTCGGTAGCTTCAAGCAGAGGAGCAGTGTCTTTCTTAGTCGTAGCGATTTTTTCTTGAATGCGAGCTTTACGACCACTTAGATCACGCAAATAATAAAGTTTAGCACGCGTAACATCACCACTACGCTTAACTGTAATGCCACCGATTTGCGCGCTGTGAGTTTGAAAAACTCTTTCTACGCCTTCGCCGTGTGAAATTTTACGTACAGTAAACGCAGAATGTATACCGCGATTGCGCTTAGCAATTACCACACCTTCATAAGATTGTAGACGTTCTCTATCGCCTTCTTTTACTTTGACTTTTACTACAACGGTATCGCCAATTTTAAAAGACGGGATCTTTTTGTCTGACATTTGTTCTTGTTCAAATTGTTGCACAACGGGATGCATGGTAATTACCTCTAACATAAGTATTAAAAAAAACGATGCGTAGTTTAACCAATTTCCTTTATTTTTGCACGTTTTCCTTGATAAATTCGTCTAAAAGCAGCTTTTCGCCCTTTGTGAGCTCTTTTTGTTCCAATAAATCCGGGCGTCTGAGCCAAGTTCGACCTAAAGATTGCTTTAAGCGCCAACGCGCAATTTTGGCATGATCGCCGCTTAAAAGCACTTCCGGAACCGCTTTTCCAGAAACTTCTGGTGGCCTTGTGTAATGCGGATAATCTAAAAGTCCATTCATAAAAGAATCTTGCTCAGCTGACGCATCTTCCCCTAAAGCACCTGGCAAAAGTCGCGTTAAAGCGTCTATAATCACCATAGCGGCCAGTTCCCCGCCGCTTAAAACATAGTCACCTAAAGACCATTCTAAATCGACCTCATCTTCAATCAATCTTTCGTCTATGCCCTCATAACGGCCAGCTAAAAAGATTAGATGCTGCATAGACGCGTCGGCAACTACTTCTTGCAGATATTTTTGCTTAAGTGGAATGCCCTGAGGAGTAAGATGGACAACTTTGGGCTTTACGATAGACGCCGCCTTAGCCGCCGTGATAGCTTTTTTAAGCGGTTCATACATCATTACCATTCCAGGTCCGCCACCAAAAGGCCTTTCATCGACTCGGCGATAGCTATTGTCGCTAAATTCGCGCAAATCCCAAGTTTTAATTTGGATTAGACCGCTTTTCTGCGCCCGCGTTGGAATGCCATAATTTAAAGCGGAAAGCATTTCTGGGAAAATTGTAATTATATCGAAGTGCATAGAAAACTATTCAGCCTCTGCATAAAGTCGCTTCAGTTCGCCGATCATATAAATTGGAATCGACATGATATTATCTTGATAATTTAAAGGTTGTGTAGAAAAGCGTATACCACAACTAACATTTTTCTCACGCATAAACACATGTAACGATTTCAAACGCCCACTCGTACCAGACTTTACTTCTATTGGAACTATTTTGCCACCTAAATTTATCACATAATCTACTTCTGCCTGACTACCCACTTTATCGCGTTCCCAAAAGTATACTTCTGGTTCTTCGTAAGGATTTTGGTAAGCTAATAACTCCTGCCCCACGAATTGCTCGGCAATAGCACCTTGTGTAATCAAAGACAGATCTTGAGTAAATAAATTATGCAAATCGATTTTACCAGCACGATTCATCAGCCCCACATCCACAAAAAGCAGTTTAAATTTTTTCTCATTAATTAAAGCGTTCAAAGGTAATCCAGAGCAACTAGAAGCTGAAACCCTATATAAAAGTCCTGATTGAACCAAAAGATCAATGGCTCCCTTTATATCGAGAGATTTAGTCTCAGCATTTATATGCGAATACTTCACTTGCTTGCCAATTAAATTAGGGGCTTTAATAAATACCTCTTGCAAATACTTATGCTTAGTTAATTTGGCATATTTACCGAAATCATTGCGATAAGTGGCTAATAAATTGGTTTGCAAATTTTGGCAAGAGATTAGGTCTTGTTCCTGAGATTGCAAAAAGTGATTCAAAATTGCAGGCATGCCACCAAGAGCTAAATATTCTTTTATCAGCTTTAATAGCTCATTATGCGCAACTTGAGATGGCGGTTTGGAATAAGTTGCTTGTTGAATATGCTCTACAAGATTTTGTCTGCCTTTAGCTTTTAAATATTCATAAAACGATAATGGGTGCATATATAAAAATTGCACTCGACCAACTGGTATAGAAAATTTAGCGTCATTTAAAACAAATTCTAACAACGATCCAGCGCCAATAACGTGAAGCTCTGGCATTTGTTCTTTGAAATAGCGCAAAGCCACTATGGCTTCCGGGCAGATTTGAATTTCATCTAAAAAAAGCAAGGTCTGACCAGGAACAACTGGCACTGTTTGCTTCAACAATATTTGCTTAATTATTTCCGTAGGCTTTAAACTTTGAAAACAAGAAGCATAATCTGGCTCTAATTCAAAGTTAATATTCACAAAATAAGCGAAATTATCTTTGGCAAATTGCTCAACCACAGTTGTCTTACCAATTTGCCGAGCTCCGCGTAGCAAAATAGGTAAATGCTCGGCGGCATTTTTCCATTGCTTTAGGACAGAATTAATATCTCTATACATATTTTACCCCTTATTTTAACCAATTTTTGGTTATTTTAAGGGGTTATTTTAACCTAATTCTGGCAAAAACTCAACCATACAGAAATTTACTTCTAACTTTGAAAAGAAACCGAATTGTCTATTGCATAATTTGGTATTCCGTACTATACTACCAAAAGTAGTAAAATAAGTATGACTTAAGGTAGCAATCAATGCAAGCACAAAAAATATCGATTTCTTTGCCTAATTCTATGTGTGATTTTATCGATCATTATCAAGAGGCGCATAACTGCAAGAGTCGCTCTGATGTTATTAATCAAGCCCTCTATTTGTTGCAACAAACGCAGCTTGAGGCTTGCTACAAGGAAGCTAACAAAGAAGTGGACGAAGGATTAGAAGTAACTGTATTTGATGGGTTAGAAGATGAAACGTGGTGATATATATTTTGCTAATTTAAATCCAACAATCGGCTCTGAAATTAAAAAAACACGACCAGTTTTGATAGTTAGTAACAATGCCAACAATTCGTTTGCATCTACTGTGACAATTGTTCCTATTACCTCAAATGTTAAAAAAGTTTATCCATTCGAGGTTTTCCTCAGTTCAAAACAAACCGGTCTCTCTAAGCAATCTAAAGCTCAATGCCACCAAATTAGAACTATATCTAAGCTTAGAATTATGGGTGATGTAATCGGTCTTGTGAATTTTGATCTTCTAAGACAGGTTGACAGCGCCATAAGGCTGCATCTGGATTTGCGTTAGGAATTTACTGGCGCGATTAATTGCGTCTCTTCAACCACCGGCAAACGCTCGATGCTAACTAGCTTACTGCCATAACTCACAACATCAATAAGCCTTACACCCTGCGTATTACGACCAATAACAGAAATTTCATCGACAGGGGTACGCACCAAGCCACCTTGGTCGTTCACAAGCATAATTTCATCGCCAGGATAAACTTGGACAGCGCCAATTACCTTACCATTTCGCTCACTAACTTGGATAGAAATAACGCCTTGGCCACCGCGATTGATAGTGGAATATTCTTCAATTGCAGTACGCTTGCCATAGCCATTTTCCGTCGCGGTTAAAATGGCGCCAGTCGTTCCAGCAATTACCAAAGAAATAATTTTTTGACCTTCGTGTAAACGCATGCCAATCACGCCGCGGGCCGTACGGCCCGTCGGGCGTACGTCATCTTCACTAAAACGAATTACTTTGCCCATATCGGTAAAAAGCATCACGTCGCATTTGCCGTCAGTCAAAGCCACGCCAATTAAGCGATCGCCATCGTCTAAGGCTAAAGCAATAATTCCGCTAGTACGTGGACGCGAAAAGTTATCTAAAGAAATCTTTTTGACAATTCCGCGTTCTGTTGCCATAAAAATAAATTTTTCAGCGCTATATTCACGCACCGGCAAAATAGCCGTAATCTTTTCATCTGCATCTAGTGGTAAGAGATTCACAATTGGCTTGCCACGCGCTTGCGCACTGCCATGCGGCAACTGATAAACTTTGAGCCAATAAACTTTGCCATGATTAGAAAAGCATAAAACCGTGTCGTGTGTGTTGGCTATAAGTAAATGTTCAACAAAATCCTCTTCTTTCACTTTAGTTAAAGTTCTGCCCTTGCCACCACGGTGCTGCGCTTCATAGTCAGCAACCGGCTGAATTTTGGCATAACCTTGATGAGAGAGCGTAACAGCTACGGTTTCATCGTCGATCAAATCTTCTGTCGTTAAATCTATTTCATTTTCGATAATTTCTGTGCGTCTTGCATCGCCAAATTGATCTTTAATTTCTAGTAGCTCTCTGCGGATAACTTCCATTAAAAGCTTAGGATCGCGCAAGATCGCTATCAAACCTTGAATTTCTTTTAAAAGTTCGCCGTATTCAGCAAAAATCTTATCCTGTTCCAAACCAGTTAAACGATGCAATCTTAAATCTAAAATAGCCTGCGCTTGCTCAGGAGATAGTTTATATTCGCCTTGATTTAAACCAAATTCCGCCGCCAAATTTTCTGGGCGCGATAATATAGAGCCATCCTGATCTAAAAGCGCCTGCATGGTTTTTAGAGGCCAAGAACGGGCTAACAAACCTTCTTTTGCTTCTTGCGGTCCTCGTGCAGCTTTAATAAGAGCCACAATTTCGTCGATATTAACTAACGCAACACTTAAACCTTCTAACAAATGAGCTCTTTGGCGCGCTTTTCTAAGTTCAAATACAGTACGTCTAGTAACAACTTCACGGCGATGCTGCAAGAAAGCTTCTAGCATTTGCAAAACATTTAAAAGCATCGGCCGGCCGTTATCAAGGGCCACCATGTTAATGCCAAATACTACCTGCATTTGCGTGTTGGCGTATAAATTATTCAAAATAATATCGGCAGCTTCACCGCGTCTGAGCTCAATAACAACGCGCATGCCATCTTTATCTGATTCATCACGAATCGCCGTAATTCCTTCCAGTTTTTTCTCACGCACTAAAACGCCGATACGCTCTTGTAGCACGGCCTTATTGACCTGATAAGGCAGCTCGTCAATGATAATAGCCTGTTTACCGCTTTGCTCATCTTCTTCCACTCGCGTCTTAGCACGAATTTGAATGCGACCACGTCCAGTTTTATAAGCTTCGACAATGCCGGCGCGACCGTTAATAAAGCCGGCT
Organism: Gammaproteobacteria bacterium; assembly: GCA_041664965.1. Taxonomy (GTDB): domain Bacteria; phylum Pseudomonadota; class Gammaproteobacteria; order UBA9339; family UBA9339; genus JBAYJT01. Next base: position 2,443 of record JBAYJT010000027.1, on the reverse strand, counting down.
GTTGGAAAATCCGGACCTGGAATATGTTTAATTACTTCTTCCAAAGTGATTTTGGGATCATCGATAAGAGCTACGCAAGCATCAATAATTTCGCCTAAATTGTGCGGTGGAATATTAGTCGCCATACCAACGGCAATACCAGAAGAGCCATTTACCAATAAGTTTGGAAAGCGCGCTGGCAACACAAGCGGCATGGTTTCGCTTTCATCATAGTTTGGCCCAAAATCGACAGTATCTTTGTCAATATCGGCAAGTAAAGTATGCGCAATTTTAGAGAGCCTAATTTCCGTATAACGCATGGCAGCAGGAGAGTCGCCATCGACAGAACCGAAGTTACCTTGGCCATCTACTAACATATGACGCAAAGAAAAAGACTGCGCCATACGAACTATTGTGTCATAAACAGCCGTGTCGCCATGCGGATGATATTTACCGATGACGTCACCAACTATACGCGCGGATTTTTTGTAAGCTTTATTCCAATCATTCCCGAGCTCATGCATGGCATAAAGCACGCGCCGATGTACAGGCTTGAGCCCATCTCTTACATCTGGCAATGCCCTTCCCACAATAACGCTCATGGCATAGTCCAAATAGGACTGCTTCATCTCATCTTCGATTTGAATAGTAAGAATTTCTTTAGCTAGTTCTGACATATAAATTCACAGACCTTAACTTAAAAATATAACTTATTGATTTTAAAGGAAAACGTGTAGACATGTTTTTTGGTAACTATACCACAATATAGCAAAAATAGCGAGTTGGGTTGGAATATGTTTTTAACCCTAAAATACCAAACCGCCTTCTTACCAAAAACCTGGAAAGAAGGCGGCCTGTATTATATAACATTTCTAAAATTTAGTGCTTTTTTGTGTAGTACAGGCGACAAGCATTAATACCAGCTCCAACTGTAACATCATCCATCGAGCAACTATCTGCATGCCCTGGGCTATCATGTTCCCACCCATACTTAAAATCGTATCCTACTTTATTCGTTTGTATGTCGTCCTGAGCTCCATAATATATTGGGTTCATTGGACCAAGCTCAGTCACATAATAACAACGCATCGTATTTTTATCTGTTTTCGGGACCTTATTTACACCATAAAACTGTTTAAAACGATAAGATTTGGTGCAATGATCTTTATCTATCTCTGTAGAACGCAAAACTGGATCAGTTCCAGCCACAGTTGTTGGCGGCTTATCGCAAGTAGTGGTAGGCGGATCCGTAGCCTTAATACATTGCAAATAAACTCTATATACGTGTAATGATCCCTTCGCTACAGCATTTTCGTAAGTGGAGTCTGGGCCATTTATAACATGAACATCAACATCACCATAAGGAAGAAGACCAATAGCACCTTCTTCTGCCACTAGTGGTGTTTTTGCTTGCACAGCATAATCTGAAGTAGCCGTCTCTACTCCAACGATCTCACCTTTATTAAAAGACATAAACGAATTAGAACTAAACTTAAATCCTCCTGGTCCGTTTGCTGTCACTGTATCGCCTCCATCTCTACGAGCTGAATCATCGGTTAAACCAGCCCCATCTTCTGCGTGTTTCGTCAAAGCAGCGCTAACTCCAACATACTCCAAAACCTGTTTTGCAGGATCGGTTGGTATACCATCCACCTCGACCTTAATATCTACCTTAGCACCTAATGTTCCTCCTGGCACTTGATTAAGCGCAATACCGACTTTATCCCCATCTTTTATGAGGTCAAAAGCACTTTGATCGGTGTATGTTGTATTATCAACTGTCACAGACTTGATTTTGGTTTTATCTGTACCAAAATTATCTCCCCAAATCACAACTCTACCTTTCGCATCGCCATCCCCAGCTGTTGTAATTTGCGGCAATTTACCACCTCCATTCAAAACAACAGCTGGCTTATTAAACCGTGTTACGGAAGTAATAGTTGGTGTTATATAGGTAAAGATAGCACTAGCAGAATCGAAGCCAGTGTTTTGCAATTTGACTACAACCGAAACATCGGTTTTCGATGTTGGTATCAAAGATTTATCTATCGTCAAGCTACTTTGAGTAAAGCTCTTGAAAGTCGTTATCGATGGTTTACCCTCAAACGTAACACTCACTTCGCTTTGATTTTTGCTAAACACATCTGCCACAACTGGAGCAACACCATCAATTGTTGGCGTTATCACCAAATCTTGTTGTATTCCAGTTCTGGGACCTTTGGGTGGATCAAGCAACAACTTGTAATAACCAAACGGTTTCTTGCTCGTTGTTTCTGCTTTGCCTTGTGTAACCTTTACAGGAAATTCCCCTGCTGCACTGACTTTCGGCGTCGTAACTGTGATTACATCAGCTGTTACTGACTTAACTGTCGCTTCCGCCTTATCAAAGTATACATGTGTTTCCGCTTGCATCGCAGGATCAAATTTCTTATCTGTTTGACTGTAAATCTGAACTTCTTTACCT
>JBAYJT010000026.1:0-23945 GCA_041664965.1 Gammaproteobacteria bacterium | reverse complement strand
CGGACAAGTTATTCTGCGTAATAAATTCTCGGATAACTTGTTCTGATAAGATGTTCTTTAGGTCAGGATCTAGATTGTCTACTTCAGCTTGGGTTAGGTATTTTGGTATTAAATACTGCAATGGATTCTCGATCATTTGTGCCGTTGCAATAGGAGACGCTAAAGAGGAAGAAGAGCTGCCCATTGTGTTAGGCGGTATAGATAAACTATTAATCATAATATCTACGAGATTGTTGTATGTTTAAAAGGGTATTCTAGCACAAATAGCTTAAATTAATGTTAAAGAAAAATTATAGTAAAATTGCGAAAATTGACTTATGTTCTGGCTTGCCATGCAGAAGAGGCGCATGAAATTGATGGGCAACAAACATCCCCTACCCGATTCAACGGGCCGTGAAGGCCCGTGAACCGTTGGGATAAATCTCTAACAGTTTTTACTTTGGACTCGGACTTGAGAGAGGGGAAACAGAGATCTGGGGTACTGGAGAATGTTCTTCAGACCTGGTAGGACTCTGAGTACGAGCTCTTTTAGTAGGCTCTTCCTCTGAGATTGTATGCGCTGCTGCTTGTAACATTGCAATTTCAGTTGGGAGATTTTTTTGTACAACTTTTGGTACTCGTCTTGGCGCCCCAATATTAGGTTTGCTTACTTGAGCACTTTGTACTGGTGAGAAAACAGAGGCTGGTAAGAGAAAAGTATTTGGTGGTTGAGTAGGAATTGGCGAAGAAGCAGGACTTGGTGGTGGGGTAGTAGGAGTTGTTGATGAGGAAACTCGTATTGGTGCCCCGATTGTTATTTGTTTTGGATTATAAAACATGATGTCTCCAATATTATTTAAAGTTTAGGATTAAAATTTGCGGCGCGCAGTCTAGCATAAATTAATGAAAAATATCTTAAAGTAAACTTATGGTGAAATTGTGCATATAAAATGTGAAACTTGAAGGTTGAGACAAAGATAAGTATATTAGTTGTATGCATCAAGAAGCCATATTTTATCTATTTCCAGAACCTTCCATAGCTGAATGCTTACGTGACGTTTGCCATTTGGTAGAAAAATGCTATCTGGATGGAAAAAAAGTTTTTATCCAATCAGCAATCCCCAATGTTTTACAACAGCTAGATGATTTACTTTGGACTTTTCATGATACTAGCTTTCTTCCCCACTCTCTTTTTCAAGCTAACGAAGCAATAGCTGAAAATTTTTCTATTTTGCTAGGTAGTGGAGAAAACATTCCGTTAAATCAGGAGGTTTTGATAAATTTATGCAGTTCTACATTAAGTTGTTATAAGCAATTTCAGCAAATTTTGGAAATTGTTCCGGATGATGAAAATATTAAAGCGGCAGCTCGTGAACGCTATAAACTTTATCAAACTGAAGGCTTCAAGCTTGCCAATCAGAAAGTTACCCGAACATTGCGTTAAGATAGTAAACCTGATACAATGATGCGCTTTTTTAAAGCATTAGCCCTTAAAAAATTAAGGATGTGGATTTTAATACTAAAGGCGTCAGGAAAGATTGCAAATATAACTCTTTGATTTATAAAGAAAACATATAGACATGTTTTTGGGCAAATTAAGCGTTACACCCAAAATACATACCATGCAAACTCCCCCTCCAAGTAGCAATAATCCAAATTAATTATGAAAATATTATGAAAAAGGTTTACAAAAATGACAACAAACAGAATGTTAATCAGCGCTACGCCAGAAATGGGCTTGCGCGTCGCTTTAGTTCGAGGCAAAACTCTTTATGATTTAGACTTAGAACAATTTAGTGGAGAACAAAAAAAAGCCAATATTTACAAAGGCAAAATCTTACATATTGAAGCTAGTTTAGAGGCGGCTTTTGTTGAATACGGGTCTAGCCGGCAAGGATTTTTACCCATAAAAGAAGTTTCTCGTAACTGTTTCCAAGGCGAATTCACCCATGAATCTCTAGCCCACCCTCACATAAAAGATGTTCTGCGCGAAGGCCAAGAAATCTTAGTCCAAATCGATAAAGAAGAACGTGGCACCAAAGGCGCTGCTTTGACTACTTTTATAAGTTTGGCTGGGTCATATTTGGTTTTAATGCCAAATAATCCACGTGCCGGTGGCATCTCACGCCGTATCGAAGGGCAAGGTAGAGACGATTTACGCGATATCATTGGACAACTAAACATCCCAGAAGGCATGGGGGTTATAATCCGCACAGCTGGAGTTGGTAAGTCCTTAGAGGATTTACAATGGGACTTGAATACTCTGCTAAAACTTTGGGAAAGTATTTCTAAAGCTTCTGAAACACGCAGTTCTCCTGCTTTAATTTATCAAGAAGGAGATGCCTTGCTACGTGCGATTCGCGATTATTTGCGCCAAGAAATTGATGAAATTATTGTTGATACAGTTAGTTTATATGACAAAACCAAGCAATACGTAGCGGAAATTCGTCCAGAATTTGTCGATCGCATTCAACTCCACCAACACAAAATTCCGCTTTTTAGTTTTTATAACATTGAAAATCAAATCGAAACGGCGCATCACCGGGTATTACGCTTGCCTTCTGGTGGCGCCATAGTTATCGATCACACGGAAGCCTTGGTTAGCGTAGATGTTAACTCAGCTAAAGCCACTGGTGGTGGTGATATTGAAGAGACCGCTCTAAATACCAATCTAGAAGCTGCAGATGAAATTGCTCGTCAATTACGTCTACGCGATATTGGTGGTTTGATAGTTATAGACTTTATCGACATGACACCGCTTAAAAATCAACGCGAAGTTGGCGATCGTCTACGTGAAGCTCTGAAATTTGATCGAGCGCGCGTTCAAGTTGGCAATATTACACGTTTTGGATTGCTCGAAATGTCGCGTCAACGTTTGCGTTCTAGCTTAAGCGAATCTACACTTATTCCCTGCCCACGCTGTAGCGGACAAGGTCGTATTCGCAGCATTGAATCGCTCACATCATCTTTGTTGCATGTCATCGAAGAAGAAGCATCTCAAGCCAATACAGCTGAAGTTCAAGTTCAATTGCCTGTTGATTTGGCAACTTTCCTACTCAACGAAAAAAGAGCTGCATTACATGCAATAGAAGTTCGCACTAATGTGCGTTTGGTACTTTTACCGAATGTTTCTTTGGAAACGCCGAACTTTACTTTAAAACGCATTCGTGGCGGTGAAGGAACTAAATCTGCTAAAAATGACTCCAGCTACAATTTAATTGCCTCACCAGAAACAAAAATGCCAGAAGTTCCAGTCAATCCAGCGTCTAGGATTGCTCCAGAAACTCCAGCTGTTCGTTTGGACGATTTAGCGCGTGTACCCTCTCCTGCTTCCGAACAAAACAAAGAAAAATCTAAAATAAAGCATTTGTTCACTAAAATATTTCGCGGTGAAAAAGACAAAACATTGCCAGGAAAAGAGCCGATAAACAAAACTACAGAAGATAGCATGCGTGAAAAGTCAGAGACTCAACTACCACCATCTTCTCCTGGGCATTATCGAGATGGGAACCGCAATCGTCGTCCAGAACAACGCGATAGACGTCGTCCGCCAACTAGAGATAATCGAGATCGTCGTGCCAGTGGTGCTAGAGGTGGGCGTATGCCTTCCCCTCGTCCATATCCAGCAGGGCCAAATCGCAATGTAAACAGACGTCGTCCAGCTCCAGCTTATCCCGAAGCAAACAATGACATGACACGCGCTTCTGCCAGCGAAGTTTATCGCCCAGCAGTTACATCAACAGAATCGGTGAGGCCCACTCAGGCAGTTGCGCCAAAAGTTGTCGAGAAACACCAACCTGTTAATAGTCCTATGACAACACAAAGCACAAATCAAAATATTAGTGTGGATCCTTGGCGTCCTTGGCCAGCTTCAGAGCAAGCAAAAGAAAATAATAAAGCTAACAATTCATAATATTTTTTGAGGTAATTATGAGCATTACAAATGACAAGAAACCAGAATTTAATTTCGACGAAATGATGGAAAAAGCCAAAGCTATCCAAGAGAAAATGCGTTGGGCGCAAAAAGAATTAGAAAGCTTACAAATCACCGGGGCTGCTGGCGGCGGTTTAGTGCAAGTTATGATGAATGGCCAACGTAAAGTGGTAAAAATCATTATCGACAACAGTGTATACCAAGAACCAAAAGAAGTTCTAACGGATTTAGTGATTGCCGCTTTCAATGATGCCCTAAGCAAAGTAGATTCAACTGTGCAATCAAGAATCATGAATATAGCCAAAGACATGGGTTTACCCAATGATGGCGATAGCGGAGCAACCCAGGCTTAATTATGCATCCATTAGTCAATATTGCCGTAAAAGCTGCGCGTCGTGCTGGAAAGATTATTACGCGTTCCCTAGAACATTTAGACAGCCTAGAAATCCAGGAAAAAACTCCACACGATTTTGTTACCGAAACAGATCGTTTGGTGGAAGAAGACATCATAGCTTCCATTAGGGAAGTTTATCCAGATCACGCTATTTTGGGTGAAGAAGGTGGGAAAATCGGCCAAAGCGAAGTAGTTTGGATCATTGATCCTATTGACGGAACGGCAAATTACATGCGTGGCATTCCTCTTTTTGCAATTTCTATTGCTATACAAATAAAAGGAGTTGTGCAGCACGCTGTAATTTTTGATCCTCTAGGTGGTGAGCTTTTTACTGCCACACGTGGCAGTGGGGCCTATCTCAATAATCGCCGTTTGCGTGTCAGTAAACAGAATAAGCTAGAAGACAGCTTGATTCTTTTGGGATTTCCATATAACCAACCTGAAAATTTGTCTAGGCAGCATAAAATTATTGATGAACTTTTTCCACATGTTGCAGGCTTGCGTGTTTTAGGAACTGCAACTATCGCTCTTGCCTACACTGCGGCTGGACGTTTTGATGGCATGATTCTAGCGCGTCTAAAAGAATGGGATATGGCCGCTGGAGCTTTGCTAATCACTGAAGCGGGTGGTATTTGTTGCGATTATCAAGGCCAGGAACTTTATCCTAACGGTGAAATCATTGCTGGAAATCCGAAGATGATTAAGATTCTTTTGAAGGTTGTTCAGGAGGCTATGAAATAATTTTCCTAAAAAAAGTCTTGGTCTGTTAATATGTTAACCTCTAATTTCCAAAATCTTTCAGAAACACTCGCTAAAATTCTACTAAAGAAAAATTTCTTTTTAGCAACGGCTGAATCTTGCACGGGAGGCCTAGTTGCAGAACTGATAACTGCTATACCTGGCGCTTCGCGCTATTTTGATAGAGGTTTTATCGCCTATAACAACGTTGCTAAAACAGAGATGTTATGTGTTAAAGAAGAAACTTTAATAAAATATGGCGCTGTAAGCGAGGAAGTTGCAAAAGAAATGGCCGAGGGAGCGATCAAAAATAGTAATGCAGAAGTAAGTCTTGCCATAACTGGCGTAGCGGGTCCAAGTGGTGGCTCTGAACATAAACCTGTAGGCTTAGTTTGCTTTGCATGGGCCCTACCCTCTGGTTCTTGCTCTGATAGTAAAAAATTGAGCGGCGATCGTGCTTCTATCCAACAACAATCCGCCAAGTTTGCCCTACAAAGATTGATTGATCTTTTACAATCTTAAAAAAGATCTAGTTGTATAGTAGATTTTATTTGTAAATGGGCAGTGTAGTAGATAGAATCTTATTTTCTCTATATTTTTTCTTGAGGTATTTATATATGTTTAAATCAAATTTAAAGAAACTTTCTTTAATAATTTCAATATCTATTCTAATCGCAGGTTGTGCAAATAATGCTACACTTTTACCACACGGCAACAACAAATACACAGTTGTAGCGCTGTCCTACAGCGAAGATGATGCTATGAAGTCAGCTATGAACAAAGCTAATCAAGTATGTTCAGAGAAAATGCTGAGTGTTGATGTGACTAAGCAAAATTCTGTTTATCAAGGTGTAGACAAAAATCAAAAAGCTGTGATGGGTATTGCTGGAGACGTACTGAACGCAATCAGCTATAACAAATCCAATAATTCTAGTGGTTTTTATCCTGGATCTAGTCGCCCAGAATCCAGCCGAGATGACTACAAAGTTACCCTAGATTTTACTTGTGAAAAATAATGACCACAGTGCGCACACGCTTTGCTCCTAGTCCAACTGGATATATTCATCTTGGTAATATTCGTACTGCGCTTTATTCCTGGCTCTTTGCGCGTCATAGCAATGGCAAATTTGTTTTGCGTATCGAAGATACTGACCAAGAAAGGTCCACTCAAGATGCCACGGATGTGATTTTAAAGTGTATGGAGTGGTTAGGCTTGAATTATGATGAAGGCCCGTTCTATCAGTCGAAAAATTTATCTCATTATCGCCAAATTGCTGAAGAGATGATTTCTAAGGATTTGGCGTATCGCTGTTATTGCAGTAAAGAACGTATAGAAAAACTGCGTGAAGAGCAATTATCAAATAAAGAAAAACCGCGCTACGACGGCTGTTGTCGCGACAAAAACTTGCCAGCTTCTGATAAGCCTTATGTCATTCGCTTCAAAAACCCAAAAGACGGCGTAGTTGAATTTGACGACGAAGTGCAGGGTCACCTCTCTTTTCAAAATAGCGAATTAGACGATTTAATTATCATCCGTACCGACGGATTTCCAACTTATAATTTTAGTGTTGTGATTGATGACCGTGATATGCAAATCACGAATGTGACGCGAGGCGCTGATCACATCAATAATACTCCTCGTCAAATTAATATTTTCAATGCCTTAGGCGCAACGCCCCCAACTTTTGCGCATTTGCCGCTGATTTTGGGGCAAGATGGCAAGCTACTTTCCAAGCGTCATGGCGCAAAAAGTGTAATAGAATATAAAGAGGAAGGGTTTTTGCCCGAAGCGATGCTAAATTATCTGATCCGCCTGGGCTGGGCTCATGGCGATCAAGAAATTTTCTCGCGCGAAGAAATGATTCAATTTTTCACAAATAAAGCCATTCACAAGTCTGCAGCTGCCTTTGATCAAGAGAAATTGCTTTGGATGAATCGTCATTACATAAAAACTTTGGATCCTGAAATTATCGCTAAACATTTAAGCTACCAAATTAATCTGTTAAATATTGATACAACAACAGGCCCAAGCTTAGTTGAAATAGTTTTAGCTTTTCGAGAACGCAGTGAAACTTTGCGAGAAATGGCAGAAAAGAGTCGTGTTTATTATTTCGATGACTATACTTTCGCTGAAGATGCTAAAAAACATTTAAGCAAAGAATCTCTACCAATTCTAAAAATTTGCCAAGAAAAGTTTGCAGCTTTACCTACTTGGCAAGAGACTGAAATTCACACTGTTATCCATGAGATGGGCGAACAATTAGCTATAAAATTAGGCAAAATTGCGCAGCCTTTACGCGTTGCGGTAACAGGCGGCACTACTTCACCACCTATCGATGTAACTTTAAAATTAATTGGCAAAGAAAGGACGCTAAAACGCATTGAGAAAGCTTGCAATTTTATAGAGCAGAGCTGATTCTGTCCCGCACCAAATGCATTATTTTTTCGCTATCGTGTGCCGTGTACACTTCAGTATCCACGGGCGGTAGTACATAAATATCCACATGTACGCCCAGTTTAAAATCTAAACTTTTAGGCGGTAAAACTTCATAAGTTCCCCTAAGTGCTACTGGCAAAATAATAGCATTAGTTTTAAATGCTAGCATAAAGCCACCACGCTTAAAATCTTGCATTTTGCCATCGCGTGTACGTGTGCCTTCGGGTGCCATCCAAATATGGATCCCACTTTGCATTTTTTCTTTAGCATTTTGTAAATCTAATACAGCCTGACGACGATTCTCGCGATCGATAGAAATAAATTCGGCAATTTTCATCGCCCTACCCCAAATGGGCACTCGAAAAAGTTCTTTTTTAGCAATCATACGAATGCTGCCTGGAAGGGCCGCTAAAATTACAGGAATGTCATATAGGCTTGCGTGATTACTCATGATTACATAACTTCTGCCATGCAAATATTTTAAGTGTTCGTCGCCATGTAACGTATAAGTTAGTTTGATAATTTTAAGTAAGCCTTTCACCCAGCTTCGATTCGAACGGTCTATTTTAGCGCGAGTATTTTTCTTGCTAAACCAACTAATCCATAGGACACGACAAGAACAAAATAAAGTCCAAAAAATAGAGCGCGTAATAATTAAGTATTGCTGTAGTTTATTGGTGTGCATCTAGGACATTCTAAACAGATATGAGGAGTGAAGCAAATTGAAAAAACACGATATTGTTTTTGTTCTTCATAGGTAGTTCAATATTCAATTCGTCATCCCGCGGCTTGGGCGGGATCCAGGAGAACAAAATGAATAAAAACTTTTATGTATACATTCTTGCTAACAAGAGAAATGGCACAATATACGTTGGTGTTACCTCTGATTTAATAAAGCGTATTTGGCAACACAAGAACTCTATTGCTGACGGCTTTACAAAGAAATATGACATAAAAAAGTTGGTATATTATGAGCATCATCATAATGCTGAAAGCGCAATTCATAGAGAAAAGAGGCTGAAGGAGTGGAAACGGGAATGGAAGCTAGATTTAATTGAAAAATTTAATCCCGAATGGAATGATCTTTATGATAGTATTTTGCAATAATGAAGCCTTTATGGGTTTCGCTTTCCTTCGTCATCCCGCGGCTTGACCGCGGGAACCAGAAATACCTTTGATTGGCATGGATCCCGCGATCAAGTCGCGGGATGACGGAAAAATAAAAAGCCACAGGGTGACAAAATATTTTGGTATCGAGGTGTGCAAAATTTGACAATGACTATATGATATATATATTCTGTATATCAAAAATATATATAAATGAGGAAAATTCCATGCAAAAAAGAAAAAAAGTTTTTAAGTATAAACTTGATCCTGAAGAACAAGAAATTTCAGATTCATTAGAACGTGGTGAATGGCAAAGCGTGCCAAATCTAGAAGAAGTTAAAAAAAATGCTCAAATTGCCGCAGCTAATTACTTCCGTAAAACTAAAGAAAAACGCATTAGCATTCGTGTTTTCGCCAAAGATTTAGAAACAATAAGAGCAATGGCAGAAGAAGAAGGCCTGCCCTATCAAACTTTGGTTACTAGCATTTTACACAAATATGCTAATGGCGTGTTAATAGATGCACGTAATCGTTCTTAATTTTTAACTTTGCTTTCGAATATAAGGATTCCTACCATGCTTAAACTCAATACGCACTGGCGTTCCGGTTAAACACAAAGCTTTACGGAAAAAGCCTTCTAGATAGCGTTTGTAATCTTCTGAAACTTCTTTGAGCTGATTGCCGTGAATTATTATTACAGGCGGTTTTCGACCACCAGAATGAGCGTAACGCATCTTAATGCGTCGGCCTTTCACTAAAGGCGGTTCGTGAGCAGCGACGGCATCTTCTAAAATGCGCGTCAATTCTGGCGTACTGAGTTTACGTATAGCGGATTTATAAGCAGATCTAATAGACAGAAATAAATCCCCTACCCCCGTTCCATGCAGTGCGGAAATAAAATGCGTTTCAGCAAAATCAGCGAAGCTGAGCCTGCGCTCTAATTCTTTATGCACTAAAGCACGTTGTGTTGGCGGCAAGTTATCCCATTTATTAACTGCAAGAACTAATGCTTTACCAGCATCTATAATAAATCCCAAAAGCCACATATCTTGCTCTACCACCCCAGTTCTAGCATCGATCAGCATTACAACAACGTCAGAGGCAGCTATAGCTTGTAGGGTTTTAATCACAGAAAATTTTTCGATTTTATTGTCAATACGGCTGTGTCTACGCACTCCTGCCGTGTCGATTAAAATATACTCTTGACCTTGGCGCTCAAATGGCACAAAAATGCTGTCGCGCGTTGTTCCAGGTTCGTCGCAAACAATGACACGTTCTTCGCCTAAAATGCGGTTCGTTAGCGTTGATTTTCCAACATTAGGTCTACCAATTAGCGCCACTTTAATAGCACCTTTTTCTTCAACTTCCTCATCTGGTTCTACTTCTTGAATGGGTTTTTTCTCTTCAGGAAGGCTGTCCCAAACAGCATTAAGCAGGTTTTCTGTGCCTATATTGTGTTCAGCTGATATTGGATATATTTCGCCCATGCCTAAACTGTAAAAATCAGTTAGAGCCGTTTCTTCATCTAAACCATCGATTTTGTTTACAACTAAATGGACATTTTTCCCCCTGGAGCGTAATAATTGAGCTATATTGCGATCGCTGGGAAGTAACCCTGCTCTAGCGTCTAATAAAAATAAGATCGCATCCGCCTCTTCCACTGCTTGCCAGACTTGCTGTGCGGCTAGATCAGTAATACTTTCGGTTGGGTTGATTTTTTGTTTGCTAAAATCTGTTTTTTCTAATGCAGTGTCCAAACCGCCAGTATCGACTAAAATAAAACGTTTATCGTCAAAAATTCCCTCGCCATATTGTCGATCGCGCGTAAGACCTGGCATGTCGCCCACTATGGCATTTCGCGTACGCGTTAGGCGATTAAACAATGTCGATTTTCCCACATTGGGACGACCTATGATGGCAATTACTGGCAACATATTATTACTCTATAATTTCTGCAGTGTAACGCTCAATTCTGATCGTTTCAGACCAATAATTCGGTGCTAAACCGGCTTTCATTTTCAAATGGCGCAAGAATTCATGCGGGTTTGGCAAAGATTCCCAAACGGCAGGAAGGAATGTACCACGTAATCCCTTCTCAATCAAAACAAGCCCATCAATGTTGGGTCTGATTTTATGGATTAAATCTTCTTCAGAAGTAAAAAGAAGTGGCTCTGGTTTGCTTAAAACTGAGATATGTTTAGTTATGAGTGGATATTCTTCTGTGTTTAAGGGTGAAAAACGTGGATCGTGAAAAGCAGCGGCAAAGGCGTTCTGTGCTACATCTTGGACTAGTGGTCGATAAGCCTCCAAAGACCCAATACAACCGCGCAAATTGCCATCTAATTCCAATGTAACAAATGCAGCACCGTTTTCTTGGAGATGTTTGGGGTAAGCTGAAACATCTATAGGCATTGGTCTATGTTGCTTTAGGCCATAACGAATCGACGCATCAACCAATTCCAATAAAATTTTGCGTTCTGCCGGTGGAAAATGACTCATAATTATAACTCATTGAAATATATAATAATCTTGTAGACATGTTTTTAATCAAAATGGATTGCTGCATAACCAACGACATGATTTTTATCACCCGCCGTATCACCAGAATTGCGTAAATCTATTAATCTAGCTTTCCAAGCCTTATTTTTGGCGAACATTAAGAGCCCACTAATGGGAATATAGCCGCAGGCTCGTTCACCACTTAAATTTGCCATATTTAAATCTAAAATATTCGCAATGGTTTCACTGTCAATGCGCTCAGCAGTTTTGTAATCGTGGTAGTGACTTAAATCGGAACTAACCACAATCAAAGTACTTTCGTCATCGACTAATTTTTCTAGCAATACCGCAATTTCATTGGCACTACAAGCTCCAACTAAAAGGGGAATCAAAGAAAAATCCCCTAACGCAAATTGCAGAAAAGGTAACTGCACTTCTAGTGAATGCTCCGTAGCGAATGCTTTGTCGATAATGCTGACGTGAGCAAATTTAGTAATTTTAGCTAGAGCAGCTTTATCTATAGGAATTTCACCAAGTGGAGTGAGAAATGCATCTGCTGAAGATGTAGCAATGCCAGTCAGAGAATAGCGATGGGCTGGAGCTAAAATAATTACACGCTTAATCTTTGTTTTCTTTTGAAATAAACAGGCATAGGCAGAAGCCGCAATTGGTCCCGAATAAATATAACCTGCATGCGGAGTAATGATAGCGCGAGGAATTGGCAAATCTTTGCCTTTCGCTGCAGAGAAAAATCTCTCTAGCATAGCGCGAAGTTCCTTCGGATCGCCCGGATAAAACATGTCGGCTACTACTGGTTCTTGCAACATAAATTTATTTTTTTAGAGGTTTCTCAAAATGCTGGTAATCTTGTATTTTACCAGGCCAAGAGCCGCCCCAAACCCAGCCATATTTGGCAAAAATTTTACAAATAGGGCTATCTGCCGTTATTTTGCCTTTATGGGCAATGCTGCGATCGACATAGCGAGCCCCCTCAGGAGGATCAATGACGCCATTATTTACATATGGATTGATCAAAGGATTGATGTCAATAGCACGCCCATAGCTGTGAATAGAATATTGATTGGCAAAATCTGTCATAGCACGGCAGTTAAAGGCAGAGCTATTATCATCGAGCATGGAGCTTGCATCATTACCGCGATATTCTTCAATGGGTTTTATTTTTTCTATTGGAAAGCGTTCGGCATAAATTTCTTTGAAAATGTTAGCAACTTCTGGTGCTAAAGTTTTTTGCACAATGAGCGTACCTTGGTGTACCTTATCGTCAAATCCCCAATAAGATACTTGCAAAGCGACCAAATCTTCTATTGGCACAGGACAGCCCGGACGCCAGCTATAAAGAAGCATATCTTTTTGTAACGATTCGGAAATAGGTTGAATATTCGACTTATACTCTGGTGCTTCCATATTTCTGATTGGATTCAGACGACGCGCTGTCATGTAGATGCTAGTCCAATAGGCGCCACGTAAATCGCTAATTTGTACAGTTGGATTTTGATAGGCAGTGGAATGAATAAACTTATTTTTGCCTAAGTACATGCCCTCATGGGTGACTTTGCCCTCATGGCCAAAATACAGTGCATCACCAGGTTCTAGCTTGCTTTTAGAAACTTCGATAAGTCCAGACCACGTCAATTGATCTCCAGCGTCGCGTGGCAACATAATCCCCATATAGCGATAAAGAAATTGCACTAATCCAGAACAGTCAAAACCATAAGTGGAAGTTCCGGCCCAAAGATACGGTACCCCGACTAAGTTTGGAGCAAAAGCGAGCATTTCGTGCATGTTCATTGGCTTAGGGTTTAGCGTAACATCGCCAGCTTGGATCCATCCGCCTCCGCCGCCAACTAATTGCACATAGATCCAGCGTTCATCTTGGATTTTCACAATAGTTAACATCGTGCCGCAAGGAACGGCGAGGAGTGGCTGATTTGTAGTTGTGTTGGGAGCTCGGTAAATATAGGCAAATAAATGCTTAACTTGTAAAACTCCAAGAGAATTAGCTGGCTTTACATTTTCGCCCAAACTTGAGCTTTTTACCCAGCCTTTATAATCATCATCGCTAGTTATTGAAGTCCAACCACCGCTAGTTTCTATTACTTTGACATTGGTTCCGTAAATAGCTTGCGAAACCACAGCAGCATTTTCATCCGGATGCGCATACATATTGGCGACTGGAACTTTTACCGCTAAATTTTCACTAGCAAAAATATTTAGCGAAAAAATAGATAGAATAATAAAAGCGAATTTAATAATCAGATTTTTTGTTTTCATAACTTTTCCCATTTTACCCTTTCCATTATTTATAATTCATCATTCATAATTTATAATTTTCCCTCAGAAACATGTCTACGGCTTTTCTTTATAAATCAATAAGTTACATTTTAACGTAGGGATCAGGCATGCCTTATCCCTACGTTAAGGTCCATATATTTTACACGTTTTTAAAGCGATTGGTATACTGTATTTTTTACGGTATTGCGTTTCACAGGGAGGGAGTATTTTGCGCTCTTGCCTCTTTTTCGGTATATTGTTTTTTTTAGTTTTTCCTAATTTGACAGGTGAAACATGCACACACACAAAATATTAGAGCTAGCTCGTAAAGAACACGTTGTATTCGTCCAAATGCAATTCATGGATATTTTGGGCGGACTAAAAAGCATCACCCTGCCCGCTTCGCAGTTAGAAAAAGCCTTAGAAGAAGGTATTGCCTTCGACGGCTCATCTATTCTGGGTTATGCAACTATTGACGAATCGGATATGCGTCTTTGTGCTGATCCAAATACATTTCTCATTTTGCCTTCTTTAAACGGCGAAGATAAAACAGCGCGTTTGCTTTGCAATATTTATGACCATGAGGATAAACCTTTTAGTGGCGATCCGCGCGCTATCTTGGCTAAGCATTTAAACGTGCTTAAAAAACAAGGTTGGACTTTAAATACCGCTCCGGAATACGAATTTTTCTATATGCGGCAAGATGCAGAAGGTAATCCAACCAACATCCCAGCTGATAGCGGCGGTTATTTCGATTTGATGCGTGATACGAGTGATAAAGCTCGCGAAGAGACGGTGAATTATTTAGATGCTCTCGGTTTTGAAGTAGAAGCATCTCACCACGAGGTTGCTCCAGGTCAGCACGAAATAGATTTGAAATATACTAATGCGATAGATTCTGCCGACCGCGTTGCTATGATGAAGCATGTAACAAAAATGATTGCGCATAAACACGGTCTGTACGCTACTTTTATGCCTAAACCCATTTTTGGCTTAAGCGGAAGCGGCATGCACACACATATTTCTATTATGGATCAAAAAGGCAAAAATCTTTTTTATGACAAAAATAAACCTTATCAACTAAGCCAAATGGC
The DNA here is from genome assembly GCA_041664965.1 of Gammaproteobacteria bacterium. Taxonomy (GTDB): domain Bacteria; phylum Pseudomonadota; class Gammaproteobacteria; order UBA9339; family UBA9339; genus JBAYJT01. Next base: position 9,471 of record JBAYJT010000026.1, on the reverse strand, counting down.
GCTATATTTTGTGGGCGGAATTTTAAAATATGCACAAGAAATTTGTGCCATTTTGTCGTCCTCGGTGAATTCTTATAAACGCTTGATTCCCGGTTACGAAGCTCCTGTTTATATTTCTTGGGCTAACAGAAATCGCAGCGCTTTTGTGCGCATTCCTGCAGGCCGTGAAAGCAAAACACGTGTAGAAATTCGTAGTCCCGATCCAACGGGCAATCCCTATCTGCAATTTACTGTCATGTTAGCTGCCGGTTTGAAAGGCATTCAAGAAAAAATTAACCCCAAAGATCCAATGGAAAAAGATATTTATCACATGACTCCACAAGAACGTGCCAAAGAAAATATTCTTTCACTGCCAGATAATTTAGGTTCGGCGCTAGATTTTATGGCTAAAAGCTCTTTAGTTCGTGAGGCTTTGGGCGAGCATGTGTTCGAACATTTTTTATATATAAAACACCAAGAGTGGGACAGCTATATTAAGCATGTAACAGATTGGGAAATTAAGCATCTTTTGCCAATTTTGTAACAAAATGAGCCAACTTCCTGACCCAATTCCGCTTTTTGATACATTGGAATACATGCATGAATTCCAACTTCCCAAATCGCATCCGGAATTGCCTTTTTTCCAAAAAGATTTTCGCATCGCTAGCGAATTTTTACGTCAATATGATGGCAGTTTAGCTACTTTTAATAGTTATCGACGGGAGTTGGAGCGCCTTTTGCAATGGTCTTGGTTTTTAGAACAAAAGTCACTTTTAGAATTAAAAAGAATAGATATTGAGGAATATTTGCAATTTTGCAAAGATCCGCCTCTTTCTTGGATTGGCGTAAATAAAGTTCCGCGCTTTATAATTCAAGAAGGTTTGCGCATTCCTAATCCAGTTTGGCGGCCATTCGTGGCAACTTTAAGTAAGATCGCTACAAAAAATGGCGAAGAACCAGAGAGGAAAAATTACCAGCTTTCGGAAAAAGCCTTCCGTGAAATTTTCGCTGTATTAAGTAGTTTTTATAATTATCTTTTGCAAGAAAATCTGACAGAAGCTAATCCCATAGCGCAGATTCGACAAAAAAGTAAGTTTTTGCGTCGTCATCAAAATAAAACCCGCATTCGTCGTCTTTCCGAGCTGCAATGGCAATTCGTCATAGAAACAGCTGAAAAATTAGCTAATGAAAATCCGGAAGAACATGAGCGCACGCTTTTTATCATGACAGCGCTCTTTGCTATGTATTTACGTATTTCCGAGTTAGTCGCCTCCGAACGTTGGCTACCCAAAATGAATGATTTTAAGCGTGACCAAGATGGCAACTGGTGGTTCACTGTTGTTGGTAAAGGTAATAAAGAGCGCCAAATCGCGGTTAGTCAAGCTATGTTAGAAGCGCTAAAACGTTGGCGCCAACATTTGGGTCTTACGCCATTGCCACTTGCTAACGAACAAATTCCTCTTATTCCTAAAAATCGGGGTAAAGGACCGGTTGTTAGTACGAATCAAATTCGTAATATTGTGCAATTATGCTTTGATCGTGCTGCGATCAGAATGGAGCAAGAAGGATTAGGCGAGGAAGCTGCGGAACTACGTGTTGCTACTGTACATTGGCTTCGTCACACTGGTATTTCCGAAGATGTCAAAATTCGCCCGCGTGAACATGTGCGTGATGACGCTGGTCACAGTTCTGGCGCTATCACCGATCGTTATATCGACATCGAGCTTCGCGAACGCCACCGCTCGGCGCAGCAAAAACCGTTGAAGTAAATTATAGAATTTAACAAAAAATACTGCAACTTATTGAAAATAAGAATATAATATTAAATCTAATAATATTTTTAATACGCAAAATCAGGAGGAATTTATGACCGAAACCGCACAACCCCAAGAGCCAAAACAAGAAAAACAACCCGAAGCAAACGATACCGTATCAAAAATCATCAATTCAGTGAAAGAATTTGCAACAACTGCGATTAATAATTTACGCAAATTGTTTGGTGATTCTTCCAAAGACGAGGATAACACAAAGAAAAGTTGACAATACCACCTGACAGTAGGTTTGTAGCTTGTAAACAAAGCTAGTAACACTTTCTCGCAAAATCCGCACTTTAAGATTATCTTAATGATCATCTTATTTTTTTATGCTAAAGTTTGTTTCTTGTCCGTAATTATAGAAGAAACACTCTATGTATCTACCACCTCCACAAACACAGCCAGCAAAAATAAGAAAACTTGAAACACTTATGCTCATAATTGAGATGGAAGGCCTACTTGGTAGAACAGCCGTCCTAGCAGACGAGTTTGAATTTGCAGTAGATGATATTGAAAGAGTTAGGGCGTTATGGACCTTGCTAACTGGAAAGGCAAACGTAGATCCAAATTCTCCGCAGACAATTGTAATAACTCCTGAAATAAAAAATTTCCTAGAAATAGAGCTAGCCCGTAGGCTTGGTTTGGATTGCTCTTGTTGGGGAACATCAAAGTTGGGCCCAATTACTTTAGAGTCCTTTCTAAGTTTGGCATCGAAACATCTATCATCTGTTTACAAAACATCCCTAGACTTGATAGGAGGTCCGCAGAAGCTTAAATCTTTACTACATACCAATAAAGAGCCTTACAAATACGTACAAGCTATAAAAAATAAGCTAAATAATACAAGTGATATCTTAGGTACTTTACGCCCAAATACTAGAATAACACTACCGATAGAGTTGAACAGACCTATTTTACTATTTCCAAACGAATTGGAATCCTTAGACCCAGCGCCAAACCCCACATCCACATCTACCCAACCTCAGGTACCTGTAATATTAAGAAAGCTTAGGGAAGTTATTTCTGTAGATATTCAACAATTGTTAAATTCTTATAACGTAGGTATTTCTGCAAATATTCAAAAACTATTCAACAAGTTTAAAAAAGACATTTATAAAGATATTCCACAATTGTTCCCCCTAGATACTCTTGAAGTTCTTCGAAAAATGTTGCCTGAGGATATTCTTGTAAAAAAGCAAAGACTGCTGTCAAGGGAAGTTATTAATGTAAATTGGCAAATACTAAGTGCCAATTTTAAAGATTTTATCCATGCCCAAGATCGGGAAGAATTTTCTGTCGAAACAATGCAATATGCCTCATCTACTGAAAATTACATTGTTATACGTACTAAAAACCCATTGATCCCGCCCTTTTTTCAAAAGGAATTTCCAGAGAATAAATTTCCAGGCACGGTATTTGTAGCATTACTCTCTGAACCTGAAGGGAAATATCAAATAGCCATTCGGTGCCAAAATATTCAAAGTATTCCAAGTAAACTATTAGATAATTATGTCGAGTATATGCGTCGTTGTTATTTTGACTTTGTAGGGCACCATTATCGTGAATATATACTATCGCATATGACAACCACACCGCAAATAGAACCTCCACAAGCGTTATTTCTACTAGCGCCGCCCAAAGTAGCGACAAAAACACGGGAATTACCCATGAAAATCGGAGAATCAGCTGAGTCGCAAGTACCACCTAAATCACAGAATGCAACCGTTGCAACCCAAGAAATAGCTCCTCTTATAGCCAAGCAAACAAAGCCCTCTTTGCCTAAAAAAACATGTTGTTGCTGTTGCTTTTGGCCATTTATGCAAACAAAAGGCACTGTAGGTTCTACTGCAATTCAAAGCTGTGTACAAAAACCAACCTTGTAATTTAAAACACCTTCTTAATAATTTTATTAATAGCCGGAACGCGTTTAATTAGACAGTGTGAGGCTGCGACAAATAGCAGGCTAACAGCGATAGCAAAAAATGGATTGGTTATAAAGTTAAAGCCCAATGTAGCCCATGCTGTCCAGGTAATTAAAAGCCAAGAAACTATGTAGAACGAGGTGATGTTTTCGCTCCAAAAACGGAGGAAACGTCTGATTACATCTGGCAATAATTCCTTCTTCAAAAGAAAGTAGCTTGCTGCAATTAGCAAAAGAATTTCGCTTATGAAAAATACGCTAGCAAGAGTGTTTTGCCGATAATAATCAAACTCATCTATCCAACCAAAAAAATCTAATTTTGGATCAAAACAAAGCAGTATTCCCCAAGCTGTACATATTAAAACAGCCCACTTTAACATGCGTTGATATAGTTCTTCTCTATTTTGCAACTGTTTTATGTAACGCGCAAAAAATGCGCCGCAAGTCACAAATACTATCCAGTTGATAAATGGAAAAAAATTGTGGTCCCAGCCGCCTATCATCAAATCTTTTATCCAAAAGGAGATATTTTGAGTTGTTGGAACTTGTCCAATTATGATTGTAATGCAAGATATCGCAAAACCTATGATTAACTCTAATGCAGGAGGCGTTTTAAGCGCGCGCAATACACCAATAAACATAAAGGCCAGGCCAACAAACTGCAAGATATCTACGTTCAATAAAACTCCAATATAGTCGTGATAACCGTGGCTACTCAAAGTTGTGGTTCCTATCTTGGATCCGATAAAAGCTGGTAATAGATCACGAAAAAAATTAAGCACATAACTAAAAATGAACACTTTAACGCCCCTTACAAAGATGTCGTAAGGTTGGCTTTTTCTGGAAAAAGTGATGTTCATGCCCATAATAAACATAAACAATACAGCCACACTACCAATCCCAGCTTGAGTTATGTGGAAAAATGGTTTATCGAGAAGAGGCTTACTAGTTAAATATAAATTCACATGTTCAATAACCATTATTAGAACGCACAAGCCTCTAATAATGTCTAGTTCCTCAAAGCGCTCTTTTGGGGTAGTGTGCATAGTGGATAATAGGGTAACAAAAATTGGATATTAGCTCAATTCTACATATAATCCCCCATTTTAAGAAATAATCATGCATCTACCACCTCCACAAATACAGCCAGCAAGACAAGTCAGCTTCCAGAAACTTGTCGATACAATTACAAAAATTGAAAAAAAACCAGTCGATCAGAGAACGGTTATTCTTACAGGGGGTTTTGAATATGCTGGATGGAATATGGACGGAGTCAACACCTTATGGACCTTGCTAACTGGACAACAACTAGATCCACTAAAACCTCAGAAAATTTCAATAACTCCTGAAATAAAAAATTTCCTCGAGATGGAATTGTCTCAGTTATTTGGCTTTTCTTTATTTTTTAGGGGGCAATCAGAGGTTGAAATGAATTTACAGGGTTTTTTGGAAAGAATATGGATTCCTCTCTTGGATCTCTACGAAGCTTGTGTGCTATTGATAGATGATACAAAGAAGAAAATTTCTCCTTTACCGCTACCGCCAGAAATTAAGCAAGTAGAAAAATACCTAAAAACTATAGATAACAAGCTAAATGACATACATGATACCTCAGACACTTTAGCGCTACATATAAGACCACCACCTCCAGCTATAAGAATTTTCCCTCCTCTTTCTATTACAGCTATAGACGCTTTATTAAAAAAGCAACTAGAAACTTTTACCTATCTTGTTTCTCAACCCGGTGGTGGAACTCCCCACCTGAGCGAGAAAGAGAAAGATTGGTTGTTATTTTCCACTTATTCTTTGCTTGTAGATTTTTTAGAAGAACAAGCAGGTCAGTTTGAACCGGGATTAATATTGGCAGCATTCTGCCTTGCTCATAAGCATGCATGGGATGAAGAATGTTACGTAATTAACATTTTTCCTCCAGAAAAAATATCTGCTACCAAGGCACTAATAGGGTTAGAAAGAACAATTCTGTCCTCAATAGAGTGGGAATTTCCAATAAGTTTTTCCCCACATGATTTATTGGAAAAAATTAATGGAAGGTTGCGCAGCCATATTTTCTTGAATCCAAATGAACGGGAATGCTTAAAACTGGCTCACACTTGTATTGCGGATTTAACTAAAAAATATCCACCAGAAGTAATAGCTCCCTCAGTCGCGCCGCAGCAAGTACCGCCGCCTCAACCAGCAATACCATCAACAGTAGTGCCAGCCCAAGAGGAGGTATTACTTATACCAGCAGTATCACCAACAGTGAGGCCAAAATCACCGATTATATCCATTGCAACCCAAGAAACAGCTCCTCTTCTAGCTAAACCAAAGCCTTCTTCGCCTAGAAAAGCATGTTGTTGCTGTTGTTTTTGGCCGTTTATGCAAACAAAAGGCACTGTAGGTTCTACTGCAACTCAAAGCTGTGTGCAAAAACCAACCTTGTAATTTAAAACACCTTCTTAATAATTTTATTAATGGCTGGAACGCGTTTAATTAGACAGTGTGATGCTGTGACAAATAGAATGCTAACAGCAATAGCAAAAAATGGATTAGTTATAAAATTAAAACCCAATGTAGCCCATGCCGTCCAGGTAATTAAAAGCCAAGAAACAATGTAAAGTGAGGTGATGTTTTCGCTCCAAAACGCCAAAAAGCGCTTTATTACATCCGGCAGTAATTCATTTTTCAAAAGAAAGTAGCTTGCTGCAATTAGCAAAAGGATTTCACTGATAAAAAATACGCTAGCAAGAGTGTTTTGCCGATAATAATCAAACTCATCTATCCAACCAAAAAAATCCAATTTTGGATCAAAACAAAGCAGTATTCCCAAAGCTGTACATATTAAAAAAGCCCATTTTAACATGCGTCGATATAGTTCTTCTCTATTTTGCAATTTTTTGATGTAGCATGTTCAATAACTGTAAAAACAATAAAGAGAAAGGATGGCTTGGGTGAGAGATTCTCTTAATGTTCCCTTAAGGATGTATTGCTCTTTTTCTGCTAAAATGAGCGGACTTTTAGCCGTTTATTTTGAAAAAGATCGGAAAATTTATGCAAGCAATGCAAATACCCCAACCAGCTGCTCCTAGCACCGCTAGCAACCCAAGCTTATCTCATTTAAATCTTGCAGAAATAGATTATTTGATAGGAGACATGTTAAAGCGTTTTCGGCATAAAGTACCTGCCTGTATTAGCCATAAAGCACCGTTTGATGAAAAAGATAGTGAAAAGCAAAAGATGGAATATCCGACTGTAGAGAAGCCGTTAGATGATGATGAGGAAGAATTCCTGCTATTTTCTACTCATCAGCTTATAGCAAGTTTTTTGGAAAAAAGAGCAGAAGAATTTGAACCAGAATTAATGTTGGCAGCTTTTAGTATTGCTCAAAAAATGGTCTTTGATAATTGCTACCGTTTAAAGGGGCTTTTCTCAATTCAACCAGCATATGAAAAGAAGGTGATGGATTTGGAATGGAAATTTTCAGATATTATTTTCTTCAAAACCGAAACAATAACTTCACAAACGCCAACTTTACTTGAAGCACCTACGGTGTTATCTGGCATTTCTAAAGAGGATCTATCAGAAGAAGAAATAGCACAGATGCGCGATAAACTGTATCTTTCTTTATCAAAATCGTTAGTGAACTTAAAAACTAAAATAGACAATCCCATATCGCTATTACCGCAACAATTAGAAAATCTGCAATATGCTTACGATTTTGCATTAAATTTAGCCGATCAATACACGTCGGAAACAACAAGCCAAACGAGAATATCTTCGAGGGTTGCATCACTAGACCCTATTCAACAACCATCGCCAACTTTAACCGTAATCGAGCTGGGAACACCTAGTAGCGAGCAAGATTCGAAAGAATTATCGACACTAGAACAAGCTTCTTCTCCTAGTTTAATTACACCATGGGCAACAGATACTACGATATTTAAATCTAATGCAGCAATTTCTAGCATATGGTCATCGCCACTATCACCTACACGAAAAGAAATAAGAGCTCAAGCAGAGCAACAATCTTCCTCGAAACTCGTATCTATTCAAACTCTCTCAGCAATACCAGCAGTATCGCTTACGGCTTCTAGCTGTTGCTGTCTATTTCAACAAAAACAGAGCACGGTTGCTCTTGCTGCAACTCAAGACCCGGGTTTAAAGTTGTAGCTTATCTTGACAAATCAATTGGATAATCCCAAAATCGGGCAGCGTTTAAGAATGAAATTTGTAAGAACCTAACTTAAAAATATAACTCATTGAAATATAAAGGTTTTCCGTAGACATGTTTTTCGCGCTAACTACCGCACAAATCGCTGTTTTCTCTGCCCTAGCTGCAGCAGTTTTAGCGCTCTTTCCAAAGCGATTGGTTACTATTGCCAAATTTTCCAGTTGTTTCTTTTTATTTTTATCGGGATTAATTGCCGTCTATGCTGGCGCTCTGGCGCTTATAGGCGGAAAAATATTTTCTTGGTATTTTAATCCCGGCTTTTTTGGAATTATTTGGCACTTCAAAATCGATGCTTTAGCTGGGTTTTTCTTAGGTATAACTGGGCTAATAACAGCTTGCGTCGCTATTTATGCGCCAGGATATTTACGCAATTGCGAAAGAAAGCGATCGCTTACAGATATTTTGTTTTTTACAGCCCTTTTTGTAGCTGGTATGTATTTAGTTATACTTGCCAACGATGCCTATTCTTTCATGCTAGCTTGGGAATTGATGTCCATTTCTAGCTATTTTCTTGTGGCTTACAAGCACGACGAATCCGCCAATTCTAGCGCCGCCTTTATTTATTTACTTATGGCGCATGCCAGCGGTTTATTTATCCTCTTAGGTTACAGTGTGTTAATTAAGTTTAGCCATGAGTACACTTTTGCTGCTCTAGCCAATGCGCACCTTGCGCCAACTTATGCAACCGCCGCATTTTTACTGGCCTTGACTGGCTTTAGCATTAAAGCTGGTATTATGCCATTACACGTCTGGTTGCCGCGTGCGCATCCAGTGGCGCCATCACATGTTTCAGCTTTGATGTCGGGTGTCATGCTTAAAGTTGCGATTTATGGCCTGCTCCGCTTTACTTTTTCTCTACTTGGAAATCCAACTTGGCAATGTGGTGTTATAGTTCTTTTTCTTGGAACTTTGGCGACCGTTCTTGGCGTACTCTATGCTTTAATGCAACACGATTTGAAAAAGCTTCTCGCTTATCACTCTATTGAAAATATCGGCATAATATTTATTGGCATTGGACTTGCTATGATATTTTATGCAACTAACCATCCAATCATAGCGGCCTTAGGTTTGATAGCGGCTTTATATCACTCATTAAACCATGCGATTTTTAAAAGCTTACTTTTCTTGGGAGCTGGTGCCATAGTGGAGCAAAGCCATGAACATGATCTAGAAAAAATGGGCGGGCTTATTCATAAAATGCCTTATACAGCTTTGTTTTTCTTAGTTGGGTGTATAAGTATTTCCGTGTTGCCACCGTTCAACGGTTTTGTTTCGGAGTGGCTGACTTTTCAAACAGCCCTGCAAGCGCCGCTTCTTTCGAGCGGAATTTTACGCACTTTAATTCCGGTTGCTGCTGCCCTTCTCGCGTTAGCTGGAGCTTTGACGGCCGCTTGTTTTGTTAAAGTTTACGGTGTGGCATTTTTGGGAAAAGCTCGCACCAAACACGTCAAACATGCCAAAGATCCTGTTTTTGGTATGTGTTTTGCTATGGGAATTTTATCGCTTCTTTGTCTAGTTTTTGGTCT
>JBAYJT010000025.1:0-24159 GCA_041664965.1 Gammaproteobacteria bacterium | reverse complement strand
GGGTGACTGAAATCGGGATGCCAGATAGTTATAAAGTTGCATAAATAATGGCAACAGCAGCTTCTGTTCTTAAATTTTTAAATTAACAAGATTGGCTTAATTGATTTATTCAACAAAGCCCCCAAGGAAAACATGTCTATGGTTTGTTCTTTAAAATCAATAACTTATATTTTTGAGTTACATTTCGCTAAAAATGAATCAAAAAATGGAGTGCTTGGCACTTTAGATCTCTTTTTTCTTTCCTAGCCCGCTTGAGAAGCGAAACAACAGCTTCGCGAGGGGAGAGGTTTTCGTAGAGGATTTTGTAGACTTGTTCGGAGATGGGTATTTCGATTTCATGGACCAGCTTTTGTCTGTACCGATGATTCTTGTCGGAGTGTGACACTTATTTAGAGCTCGTATTTAATTGCTTCTGTAATACTCCTAGTTAGTCAAGATCGGGCGGTGGTGGCATTATTATTGTTGTAGATGAACTACCGCAATTATTAGGGTTTTGTACTGGTGGCCTAAACATAGTAGAAGTACTAGTAGTTAATGAGCTTGTTGTAGAAGAAGTGCTAGGCGTATTACTAGAACCGGTGGAGGATGCGGTAGTGGCAGGTACAGCTGCTGGAGTATCTACATGCCTAGACTGAAGTTCCGTCGCTCTTACAAAATGCGACCTAGCATTTTCATCTTGTCCTAATGACAATAACGTACATCCATATTGGTTATGAAATAATGGATCTTTATCGCGTTCTTCTAGCGATTTTTCGTAAAGTGAGGCAGCCTTTACTAAGTGTGGTTTATAGTCTTTTTCTGGTTTTCCTAATTTAAGTAATGTAATCGCGTAATAGAAATTAATATCTGCATCATCCGGTCTAATATTTAATGCTTTTTCTAAGTGCGGTATAGCTTTTTCGTATTGTTTTAGTCTAATTAATATATTTCCCAAATTGAAATGAGCTTCTACAAATTCTGGATTAATTGCTATTGCTTTTTCTAAGTGCGGTATAGCTTTTTCGTCTTGTTTTAGTGTAATTAATGTATTTCCCACATTGAAATGAGCGTTGCTATGCCGTGGATTAAGTTTTATTTCTTCTTCCCAGTACTTTATAGCTCCTTCGTGCTGTCCCAGTTTCCTTAATGTCATTCCCAAATTGAAATGAGCGTCAGGAAGTTGTGGATTAAGGCGTATTGCTTCTTTAAAGTACGGTATAGCTTTTTCGTATTCTTTTAGTGCACTTAATGTAGTTCCCAAATTGTAATGAGCGGCAGGAAATTGTGGATCAAGGCGTATTGCTTGTTCAAAGAGCTGTGCAGCTTGTGTGTATCGTTTTAAGTTAGCTAATACGACTCCCAAAATGAAATGAGCATATACATGCTTTGGATTAATTGCTATTGCTTTTTCTAAGTGCGGTATAGCTTTTTCGTCTTGGTTTAGTTTACTTAATGCAGCTCCCAAAAAGCAGCTCGCTTTCGCATTCTCAGCATTAAATTTTAAGGCTCTTCCAAAATGAAAAATAGCGTCTTGTAAATTTCCTGAGTCGGATGATGTAACTCCCATATTGTATTCATCTTCACTAAGTTTTAAAGCTAAAATTGCTTTTTGTATTTGATTAAACATAACATTTACTCCTAAACAGAAAAATAACTAGCTTAGTAGGATACTACATAAACACTTTGCCTGCCTTAAAAAATAATTAAGGCATTTTGTGCTTGCACAATCAGTTTTGCGCATCTTGCCGTCTTCCGCCTGCAATTTCAACTGTCTACAAATTGTAGATGGTTGAAAATCTTCTTCATTTTTAATTCTGGCTTTCATTGCTGTCCAGTAAACACTTGGGCGATCACTGTTGGTAAGCGCTTCAATTACGTCAATAACGCTGAACCACCATTCATTTAGGAACAGTGTTTTTCTAATTTTTTTAATAGAACATTGAACCAAACCTATTCTTCTTTTCTAGCCCGCTTAAGAAGCGAAACAACGGCTTCGCGAGGGGAGAGGTTTTCGTAGAGGATTTTGTAGACTTGTTCGGAAATTGGCATGTCGATTTGATGTTTTTTAGCGAGTAAATAAATCTCTTTAGCATTAGCACGGCCTGCCACGGTTTGGCCATACTTGCGTTACATAGCGTACTTAGTCCAATCCCCTGCTAACAATCTAATAAGGAACTAAAGTCTATTATTTTTATGAAATAATCTCTAGCTATTACATCTTTGTGGACGTTGCTTGCATGGATTAATATAGGCCTGTAAGAAAATCCCCTTATTCCTTTAAGGGTATCAATTTTTTGTTGTACTTCGTTAATAATTTCAACGCCTATCGTGTTTTTTGAGAATTTAATTTCACAGATGTATAAACAACGATGTTTGGTTTGTATCATGTAATCAATTTGGCAGCCTTTTTGTTTTGTTGTGCTATGTTGAAAATACGGATTTTCTGATACCACATTTTCTGGTTCAATACCTAGTATTTCTAAAAGGAGTTTTCTGTTATTTAGAACTAGGTTTTCAAATTGCAGTGCCATCATCGAGTCCCACGCGGGTAATGAACATAATGATTTAGCTTGAAAACTATTGCGTTCAATTTTTGTTTTGTATTTATCGATGTATTTTAAATAAAACCTTAAATAATTATCGCTGAGGCGATATTTACTAAGCTTGGCATCTTGACTTGACGTTATTTTCCAAGTGTAATCTCGCTTCACGAATCCGGCCAACTCTAATTCATTAAGATACTCAGAAATTCTACCAGATGACTTCATTTGGAGTATTTTAGAAAGTATAGCAGCTTCTTTGGTTCCTTCGGCCAAAGAGCGTACTATTTTTTCATATACATTGCTTTTGCGTATAAATGAAGTACCAAAAATATTGTTAAACTCTTCAAATAACAATCCACCTTTTTTGAAGCATAGATCTCTAATATTGTCTTCTGCTGTTAAATTAGGATCTATTTCTTCTAGATATTTTGGTACCCCACCGGTGATAGATAGTATTTTCAATATCTCGTGGGAGGAAATATTTTTGAAATTCTTCCCCCAAAATGAACTGATTTCGTTAATTTTTAATTCCTCAAGTGTTAAAATAAAAGATATTCTGCCAACAAAACCAGTGCTGTTAAGCAGGTTTTTTTCAATCCAGGAAGATGCTGATCCACATAATATTAATATGAGATTGTCTGTCTTTTTTAAGAGAAGATCCCATGCATTTTTTAGCTTCGGTAAAAACGTGATGTCGCCATGAGCCATCCACGAGATTTCATCCATCAGCACAATTATTTTATCGTTTTGTATTTCACCCGCCAATGTTTTAAACAGATCTGACCAGTCGTTTGTAATTAGAGAGTTGAATCCCATTTGTTTAGCAAATTCATTTTTTTGGTGTTGAGCTGTTATTCCTTTTTCAGGAGCTAGCCCCTCAAAACTTAATAGCTTAATTTTATTTTGTGTTGCGAACTCTTCTATAAGCCTACTTTTTCCGATTCTTCTTCTTCCTTTTATAACCAACAATGAAGAAGTGCTTTTTTTTGTAAACTTGTTCAAATTTTTTAATTCATTTGTTCTTCCAATAAATTTAGATATTTTGGACATATCGGTTCTCTTTATTTTTTTACGTGTGCTGTAATCTTTGTGCCATTTGTAGCACGAATATATCACAAAATAATGGTGTTGTAAATGGTGGTTTTGGCTATTTATAACACCGCAATGATATCTGATTTTGGTGCTGCAAATGTAACTAAACCTACTCTTCTTTCCTAGCCCGCTTAAGAAGCGAAACAACAGCTTCGCGAGGGGAGAGATTTTCGTAGAGGATTTTGTAGACTTGTTCGGAAATGGGCATTTCGATGTGGTGTTTTTTGGCGAGTAAATAAATTTCTTTAGCGTTAGTGCGGCCTTCTACGGTTTGGCCAATAGATTTTTCAGCTGCATCTGGTGTGGAACCAGCGCCAAGGCTTAGTCCAAAGCGGCGATTGCGAGATTCATTATCAGTGCAAGTTAGAACTAAATCGCCAAGACCAGAAAGTCCCATCAAAGTTTCAGTCTTGCCGCCTAGAGCTGAACTTAGACGCTTAATTTCGGCTAAGCCGCGTGTGATGAGGGCTGCGCGAGAATTAGCTCCAAACTTCATGCCGTCCGACATGCCAACGGCAATAGCTAAAACATTTTTTACTGCTCCAGCTATTTCTACTCCGACAATATCTTTGCTTGTATAAGCGCGAAAAGCATCGCTATGTAGGCTAGAAGCTAAAGTATTGGCAAAATCTTCGTTATTAGAAGCGACTGTGATCGCAGTCGGCAAGCCATGTATAACTTCTTTGGCAAAACTAGGTCCGGAAATAACAGTCATGGGGATTTTGCCAAATTTTTGTTCGACAACTTCGTGCAAAAGTTGCTGTTTTTCAGTTAGGCCTTTAGTGCCCCAAGCGAGTTTTAAAGTTTTTTCTTTGGGCCAGCTATTTTGGATTTTTTCTAAAGTAGCGCTGAATACGTGGCTCGGAACAACAGCGATAACAAAATCAGCATCTGCCAAGGCTATTTCAAGATCCGCAAAAATTTTTATATTTTGGGGAAGTGAAATATCTGGAAAATAACGGCTGTTTTTGTGATTTGTAGTTAAATCTTCTAACTCCAAAGCATCAACGCCCCAGAGGTTAACAGTATGGCCATTGTTGGCTAACAAATAAGCCAAAGCCGTACCCCAGGCTCCTGTGCCAAGTACGGCTATAGTTTTAATGTTTGGTTTCATCTTTAGCTTGCTGAATCTGTTGCTGATACAAAGCTTCAAAGTTGATTGGTTGCAAGAAAAGACTTGGGAATGTTCCGCGATTGATGGTGTTGGCAATTAACTCGCTTGCATATGGGAAAAGAATGGTTGGGCAAATGGTGCGTAGCATATAGCGCTGCTCTTCTTCTTTGAAGCCCTTCAAAGAGAAAATTCCGGCTTGTTCTACCTCGACTAAATAAGCTGCTTTGTCGCCTAGCTTAGTTGTGACTGTTATTTTTAAGACTACTTCGTGTGAGTCAGCATCTAACGAACTAGGTGTGCAATTGATATCAACGTTAGTAGTTGGTTTCCACTCTTGCATAAACACTTTGGGTGTATCTGTGGTTTCAAAAGACAGGCCTTTGAGATAAATGCGCTGAATTTCAAATTGTTGTTTGGGTTCGGTTTTATTTGCGTTGATGTCGGTCATTTTATCTCCCCTTTGTTACGATATTGAGAACAATTGTGAATTATGTAAAAATAATTATGAATTATGAATGATGAATTATGAATGAGGAAGAAATATATCTATTTTCCTTAAAAACATGTCCATAAGAATTTCTTAAAAATCAGTGAGTTATAAAATCAAATCGATTTTTGTATATTTCCTCTACTTCTTAATTCCTTACAATTCATCATTCATAATTCACAATTCATAATTTCTAAAATGTGAGCTTTCGTCTCATGAGCTGGTAGTTTAAATTTTATAGCCAAAAAAGCAACTAGAACGCTAAATACGGCGATAACTAAGAAATCCCAGCCGAAGGGTAAGACCCCAATTCCGTCTCCAAATTTGCCCAAATAAGACAGTAAGGTGAGGCCTAGAAAATATACCCACATCCAAATCGAGGCCTGCCAATTGAGCTTGATTTCTTCTCCCCGTAGTTTTAGGCGCACTTGATAGATAAGCAAGGTTATAAGCCCTATACAAAGCGCTAAGCTTAGTTTATATATAATATTCCAGCCGCACCAATAAATTAGTAGCGTGCAAATATACAAAGCAACAACAGACCAAAGCGATGAAAAGGGCAGACGAAAATAGCGCGGTTGATTTGGCACTTGGCGACGTAGGGATAAAAGAGCTATGGGTCCCATGGTGTAAGTTACGGCTAGTATGGATGAAAGAAAAGAAACCATCTTATCCCAGCCTGGTAGCGGCGCAAACATTAGCATGCCAATAAGAAAATTAGCTGTGATAGCGATTGATGGATTGCCTTCGGTATTAAGTTTTTGAAAAAAGCGCGGAATATAACCATTTTTGCTCATACCGTAGAGTGAACGGCTGGAACTGCTGACATACATGAGAGCTGCAGCAGCTGGTGCCAAAATTGCGCAAGAATAAAGAAATGGAAAGAGCCAATGTATATTATTTTGTGCCATGATAGCCGCAAGCGGGCTAGTATTAGCTGGTAGTGTGAGATTTGCCCATCCGTTTACTATGTTTGAACTATTCACAGAATACAAAAAGGCGATCTGTAAAAGCAAAAATATAATTAAGCAAAGCGCAACTGAACCGATAAGCGCAATTGGCAAGGCAATGTGTGGTTTTTTGGCTTCCCCGGCCATTTCGGCTGCTTGTTTGAAGCCATTAAAGGCAAAGATGATTCCGCCGGAAGATATAGCCGTCAAAATGCCGCTTAGTCCTAATGGAGCAAAAGTGGAATGTTCTGGGTAGAGTTTATGACCATGGTGCAAGGCAAAAGCTATGAGTGTAATAGCTATACCAGTGGGAATGCATATTTTCAGAATGGTTAAGAAATTATTGCTTTTGATCAGCCAACGCAGTGAGTAGATATTAATTACCGAAAAAATCAGCATGGAAGTGCTTGCAAAGATGTAACCATAAGAGGATAGGCTATTGTTAGCATTGACTAAATGTGGAAAATAAAAATCTAAATATTGCACAATAGCTTGAGTTTCAACAGGAGCCATCGCTGCGTAAGAAAGCCAAATTATCCAAGAAAAAATAAAACTTACTACGGTTCCATGGGTAAAATGTGGAATGCGTGTGCTGGAGCCAGTTATGGGTAACATGGAACAAAGTTCGCCAAAGACAAATGCTATAATAATTACGGCAATGCCAGCTAATATCCAAGATAAAATTGCAGCAGGTCCAGCTAATGTCGAGGCGTAAAAGCTCGAAAACAACCAGCCAGATCCAATGATGGCGCTAACTGACATGAAAAGCAGGGCAGTGGTGGAAATAGAGCGTTTATGCATGTTTAAGGTCCTTTTTTGTATCTTTAAATTTATTCAGAAGGCTAGCTTTTCTTGTATTTAATTCTATGCTATTTTGAAGAAAATTGTGAGTTATGAATGATGAATTATGAATGGGGGAGGGGAAACTGGGTTTCAAAATACAACCCATTGATTTTAAAGGAAAACGTGTAGACATGTTTTCTGTCAATTCATCATTCATAATTTATAATTCATAATTTATGTCTTATAATTCATAATTATTCCGCGGGCGTAGTTTAGTGGCAGAACAGAAGCTTCCCAAGCTTTTAGTGTGGGTCCGATTCCCATCGCCCGCTCCAGCTACGTTATTAAAAAGTATTAGGACACAAACATGCGTAAACTTATCAAAATTATTTTAGTTATTTTTTTAGTTTCTATCGTAGCTATTGCCATTGGTACTTTTGCGATAGTTAAATTTGTTAATCCTAATGATTTTAAAGATAGGATTATCAAAGAAGTTGCGGCTAAAACTGGGCGCGAGCTTAGTATTCGCGGCAATTTATCTTGGGAATTTTTTCCTTGGTTAGGTTTGAAAGTAGAAGCTGTAAGCTTAAGTAACAACAAAAACTTTGGAGCTAATGGCAATTTGGCTGATATCGGTAGTGCCCACGCTAGTATTAGTTTTTGGGCTTTATTGCACAAGGAGGTAAAGCTCAAATTGGCTTTGCGTGATTTTAATTTGCAGCTGATAAAACGAGTGGATGGTGAGACCAATTGGCGTGATTTAGTTACCGGAGATGAAAAGAAAATCGATGCCAGTAAAATCGAAAAAGCTGGCAGTGATAAAAGCGGGAAAGGAGCCAGTGTTCGAGGTATGTCCCTTAGCCTTTCTAGTATCGCCATAGAAAATGCTACGATTATTTGGGAAGATAGAACTACTGGCAAAAACATTGCAGTACGCGGTTTTACTTTGAAAATTAAAGACGTAGATTTGTCACGTCCGGTTCCATTTTATTTGAGTTTTGCTTTCTACAACAATGCGCCTCTGTTCTCTGGCGATATCACAGTGCAAGGTGTTGGACGCCTGGATTTTGCTAAGCGCCTTTATTCTTTTGAACCGCTCGATATTTCTGGCCAAATTAAAACAGAGGAAATGATTCGGCCTTTGCCATTTGCTTTGAAAGCTAATATCAATGCGGATTTAACTAAGCAAAACGCTATTAGTAAGGATATTTTTATTAAGCTTGCTGATTTAACTCTGAATGCTTCTTTGGAAGGAAAAGAAGTGCTGGACGCTCCTACTTTTTCTGGAAATGTCGAAATTATGCCGTTTGCGCTTAGAAGTATTCTAGTAAATTATTTTTCTGGTAATGCTACTAAATTACCCTCAGGAGCTTTAACAGATTTAGCTTTGAAACTTAAATTTCAAGCTACTTCTAAGTTTTTAAAGGTGCCGGAGTTGATGGTGAAAGTCGATAATAATGTGCTTAAAGGTAATCTTAATTACACCAATTTTGCTTCACGTTATTTAGGTTTTAACCTTGATTTCAATAACTTCACCTTTAATCGTTATGCGGCCTTGTTTGCAATTCCAACTTCTAAAGCAAAAACGGTAGTTAAAACAAAAATTTCGCAAGGTAAAAAAGTTAAATATGTAACAACTATTGAGGTTAAAGGTGTGGCGCCGCGTTCAGTAGAAGCAGAGCCAAGTTTCTTTAAGACTTTACAACTAGATGGCGCAATCAAAATCGCTTCTTTGCAACTAGAAAAAGTGCGAGCTAGCAATGTGGCTCTTACGGTTACTGGTAGTAATGGGGTTGTTAATTTAGATCCTATTAGCGCTAAGCTTTATAATGGAAGCTTACGCGGCAAAGCCTCTTTAGACCTAAGGTCATCTGTGCCAGGTTTGAATGTGAATTGTCAACTAAGTTCCATAGATATTTCGCAATTCCTACAAGATTTGGCTGATTTGAAAAAGTTTTCTGGTAGTGCAGATTTAAGTCTGCAGTTTACAGCCAAAGGATCAGATTTGGATGCTATTTTATCGTCTATGAATGGTAATGGAAATTTTGTGCTAAATAATGGCGTTTGGAATGGTGTGGATATGGCTTATCAAGTTAATTTAGCTAATGCAATAATTAACAATAAACCAAAGCCCGTTTCGACAGAGCCACCGCGTACTGATTTTGGGCGCCTTACTGGTTCCTTTAAAATTACCGACGGTATTCTGCAAAATCCAGATTTCTTATTGCAATCGGATCGTTTCCGCGTAAGTGGGCAGGGCAGTGTGAATTTGCCGCATCAAACTTTGGATTATTCCTTGGAAGCTAGCGAGGCGCGTGGCGAGCAGAGTCTTTCCGTGCCAATCAAAGTTTCGGGCAGTTTTTCGGATATTAAAGTCACTCCAAATGTGGAAAATTTGATTGTGAAAGCAGCTAAACATGGCATAGAAAAGGTGATTCAAAAAAACTTGCCAGATCTGAAGATTAAGCTCGATGCTGGTTCTGCTGGAAAACTATTAAAGTCTTTGGGGATTTAACGAATCGATGTCGGTAGAAAAGATGTTGCGAATTTGCTCTCCTCCAAACCCACGCTGTCTCAGGAAATTCATTTGTTTTATCTTATCTTGAGGATTTTTAGAGGCAGATCGGCCATATTTTTTTTGCCAAACGGCTTTAGCGAGAGCAGGCCAATCGATATTTTGAGCTTCTAGGCTCTCTTTAATTATTTCAGCAGAAACTCCGCGGTAACGTAAATCATTTTTTATGTAAATGGGACCAAAACCGCGGCTAACGCGCGATCTGATATAATTTTCTGCGAAGCGCTCATCACTTTGCAGATTTTCTTTGGCTAAGATTTCTAAGATATTTTCGATTTCCTCTTCCGAAAAATCGCGCAAGAGAAATTTTTGTTTTAGTTCTAAGCGGGAATGCTCACGCCGCGCCAGAAGATCTAGCGCGACGTGGCGAATTTCTTTGGGAGATTCTTCCTTCAATCTTCACTCGGTTTGGCTACAGTTGGTTTGGTAAGTAATTTTTCGCGCAAAGCTTTTTCTAATTCTGCTGCGCTCTCGGGATGTTCTTTAAGATAAGTTTTGACGTTATCTTTGCCTTGACCAACGCGTTCGCCTTTGTAGGTATACCAAGCGCCAGCTTTGTCCAAAAGGCCGTGTTCAGTGCCAAGGTTAATCAATTCGCTTTCGCGCGAAATGCCTTCGCCGTAGATAATTTCAAATTCCACCGATTTAAAAGGCGGTGCGACTTTGTTTTTAACGACTTTAACGCGTGTTTCGTTACCGATGATTTCTTCACCTTTTTTGATTGGTCCAATGCGGCGAATGTCGAGACGTACGGAAGCATAGAACTTAAGCGCGTTACCGCCGGTTGTGGTTTCTGGATTGGCAAACATGACGCCGATTTTCATGCGGATTTGGTTGATGAAAACTAAAAGCGCATTGGAGCGTTTTAAATTCCCAGTTAATTTACGGAGAGCTTGTGACATGAGACGCGCTTGCAAGCCCATGTGCTGATCGCCCATTTCGCCCTCAATTTCCGCTTTTGGAACTAAGGCTGCGACTGAGTCGATGACGATAATATCGACTGCCCCTGAGCGCACTAGCATGTCTGCTATTTCTAAAGCCTGTTCGCCTGTGTCAGGTTGGGAAATAATGAGATCTTTGATGTTGACGCCAAGTTTTTCTGCATAAATTGGGTCAAGAGCATGTTCAGCATCGATAAAAGCCGCAGTACCACCTTTTTTTTGACATTCTGCTATGACATGTAAGGTTAAAGTAGTTTTACCGGAAGATTCTGGCCCGTAAATTTCTACCATACGGCCGCGTGGCAACCCGCCAACGCCTAAGGCCGCATCGAGGCTGAGTGAGCCAGTTGATATTACTTCGATATCTGGTGCAACACCGCCTTCACCCATAACCATTACGGAACCTTTTCCAAATTGGCGCTCTATCTGCGATAGAGCAGCGCTTAAAGCTTTATGACGATTATCGTCCATACAAATTACCTCACAAAATTAAAGTCTATGTTGAGTGTTAAAAACCGCCCATTATCGCATATTTTCTGATCTAGCAATACCGTGATTGGATTATTTTTTAGTTTCTTGAAAAAACAAATTGTTAGGTTATAATTACTGCATTATGAAAACGCGATAACTCACATTTTTGTTTTTTCTCAGGCCTTTCGGCTTGAGTTTTTTTACTTTGTTTTATTGTGGGGTTTAAAGTGTTTTCTATCTTTTCTTCTTCTAACTTTTTTTCCAAAATATTTTCCGAACTTAAACGCTCTATTTTATTAGCTTTGCCGCTTATTGCGTCAGAACTGACCTATGCTGCCAATGGTTTTATTGCAGTAGTTATGATCGCGCACTTAGGTAAAATTGAGCTTGCCGCTAACGCCTTGGTTTGGAGCATTTACATAACTGTTATTGTATTTTTTATCGGTATTTTTAGTTCTGTAAGCGTTCTTGTGGCTCAAAGTTTTGGCGCCAAAGATGATCATAGTATCAGCGTTTCTTTCAGGCAAGGCCTGATTATGGCGCTTCTTTTTGCTTTGCCCATGATGCTTATTATGTGGCTTTCTCCCGTTATTTTAATTTGGACTGGGCAAGATCCTACTGTCATTGCAGCTGCTAAGCCGTTTTTTTATGCTTTAATTTGGGCGATGTTGCCATTTAATATAATTTTCTTAGTAGAACAATTTTTAGTTGGCCTTACCAAAACGCGCTTGGTCATGATGATTAGCCTTTTGTCGGTACCGCTTTGCATGTTCTTTAACTACGTTTTTATATTTGGCAAGTTTGGTGCGCCCAAGTTGGGACTCTCTGGTATTGGCTATAGTATTCTTGCGACCAATTGCTTAATGGCGATTTATCTTGTGGGTTATTTGCATTTTGTGAAGCAATTTCGGCACTATAAATTATTCCATAAATGGTGGGTTTTAAATCGCAAAATTTTCTTAGAACTGCTTAGAGTTGGCTTGCCGCTTGGGTTTATGTATGCTGTAGAAGTGGCGCTATTTGCTGCGATCGCTATTATGATGGGTATTTTAGGTACTACTACTTTGGCCGCCTATCAAATTTCCTATCAATACATGATGGTTCCTTTGATGTTGCTTTTTGCGCTTAGTCAAAATGCCACAATACGAGTAGGCAATGAGGTTGGGTGCAACAACCGCGAGGCTTTGAAATTAGCGGCAGCAGTCAATATGGGAATGGCTTTTATTTGCATGGCGATTTGCGGTATTGTTTACATATACTTTTCTTCTTTCGCGCTTGGTTTCAGCGTGGATTTACATTCTCGAGCATTACAAACTATGATTTCAGAAGCTAGCGGTTTCTTGTCGATTGTAGGGGTTTTGCTCTTCGTGGAATCTATCCGCTTAGTTAGCCTGGGATCGCTTAGAGGCCTGAAAGACACCAAGTTTCCATTGATAGCCAGTATAATTGGCTTTTGGGCGATTGCCTTTCCTTTAGCCTATTTATTTTCTTTTAAATACAAGTTTGGCGGAGAGGGAATATGGTGGGCGTTGGTGATTGGCTTGTTTGTTGCGGCCTTGATATTGCTTGTACGGCTATGTCGTTTGGCTAAACATATTGATTTGGTGGCGTTGGTGACGAAGGCGGGGGAGTAATTATGAATTATGAATGATGAATTATAATAAAAAAAATCGACTAGCCACGAAGTGGCAAAATATGGTAGCCCAGTCTAAGCCGATCACGCTTTTGGCGTGAGAGGCGCAGGGCTGGGTAAAATGAAGAGTTTCTCGTGTAAAAGATAGAGAACATGTTTACAGAATTTCTTTTAAAATCAATGACTTATATTTTAAAGTTCAGTTCCGTTGATTTTCCTAAATTTCTAGCGCTTCCCACTCTTGATATAAAATCTCTAGCTTTTTTTCTACCGCGCTGAGTTGCTGTTGTGTGTTGCTAATTTCTTCTTTGCTTTTTTGATAGAAAGCTGGATCAGCCATGATTTGGTGCAAGTTTTCTTGTTCTTTTTCGACTTTTTCTATTCGCTTTAAGATTTTTTCTAAGGCGCGTCTATCTTGATTTTTTTGGGGTTTTTCTACTTCTGTTTTGATTTCTATCGGAATTGGGCGTTGACGAAGCCAATCGTCATAGCCGCCAACATATTCGCTAATTTCATCATCCCTTTCAAAAACTAGCGTACTAGTTACGATGTTGTTCAAGAAAGCTCGATCGTGACTGACTAATAGAACTGTTCCCGGATATTCAACTAGCAAATCTTCTAGCAACTCTAAGGTTTCGATGTCTAAATCGTTAGTGGGCTCGTCGAGTACTAAAACATTAGATGGTTTGGTAAATAATTTAGCCAAAAGCAGGCGGTTTCGTTCTCCTCCGGACAATTGATTAACTGGAGAATTGGCGCGGTCGGGCGAGAACAAGAAATCTTGTAAATAGCCAATGATATGCTTTTCTTTGCCGTTAATAGTAACGCTGTCGCTGCCGCCACCTACATTTTCGCGGACAGTTTTTTCTTCGTTTAACTGTGAACGCAATTGATCGAAATAAGCTATTTGTAGTTGCGTTCCCTGCTTTATTTGACCGCTAGTTGGTTCTAGATTGCCTAGTAGTAATTGAATAAGCGTAGTCTTGCCGCAACCATTTGGGCCGATTATGCCGATTTTATCGCCGCGTAAAATAGTTGTAGAAAAATTCTTGATGATAGATTTGTCATTGTCATAAGCATAAGAAACGTTTTCGGCTTCTATTACAATTTTTCCTGATTTATCTGCTTGCTGCAGTTGTAAATTCACTTTTCCGATTTGTTCACGCCTTTCTTGTCGCTCGCGGCGTAGTTGTTTTAGTTCCCGAACGCGGCCTTCATTGCGGGTTCTGCGGGCTTTGATTCCTTGCCGAATCCAGCGTTCTTCCTCAGCTAATTTTTTATCAAATAGGGCATTTTCTTTTTCTTCAGCTTCCAGTAAAGCCTGTTTACGTTCGAGATAGTTTCTGTAATCGCAATTCCAATTTGTTAAGTTGCCGCGATCTAATTCGATAATTCGAGCGGCGATTTTTTCAAGGAAAACTCGATCGTGTGTCACAAAAAGCAAAGTTTTGTTGTACTTAGCAAAAAACTGTTCTAGCCAAAGAATATTTTCGATATCCAGATGATTAGTTGGTTCATCTAGCAATAATAAATCTGGTTCCGCAATTATAGCTTTGGCCAATAGGGCACGTCGTTTCAAGCCGCCGGAAAGGTTTTCGAATTCTGCTGCGCCATTTAAATTTAAGCGCGATAAAACTTCTTCAATAAGGTGTTTTTGTTTCCAACTTTCCACGTTAGGCAGGCCTTTGGCTACAACAGCAGATACTTTCCCGGAAATATTTTGAGGAACTTCTTGAGTTAATTCGGCAATACTGACGCCTCTTTCATAGGCGATTTCGCCATCGTCTGGTTTAATTTCGCCCTTGATTAACTTCATTACGGTCGATTTGCCGCTGCCATTTCTTCCAACCAAACACACGCGTTCCCGTGCTTCAATTTGAAAGCTAATTTGATTTAGAAGTGGCGGATGACCAAAGCTGACAGTGATGTTTTTGAGAGTTATTAGGGGCATGGGGAAAATTATGAATTATTTTCATTCCATTTTACTCGAAACACGGCGGATTTTGGCGCCAAGCTGAGAAAGTTTTTCTTCAATACATTCATAGCCGCGATCGATGTGATAAATACGCTCAACGTGTGTTTCACCTTCTGCCATAAGGCCAGCGATGACAAGGCTGGCAGAAGCGCGTAGATCCGTTGCCATAACGGTTGCGCCAGTAAGCATGGGTAAGCCTTGTGTAATAGCTACAGTGCCTTGTTGCTTTATATCAGCGCCTAGACGTTGTAATTCTTGTACATGCATCATGCGATTTTCAAAAATAGTTTCAGTTATAACCCCAGTTCCTTCGGCCACACAGTTCATGGCTAAAAATTGCGCCTGCATGTCAGTCGGAAAGGCTGGGTAGGGCGCAGTGCGGATATTGACGGCTTTCGGTCTTTGGCCATGCATGTCAAGCTCAATCCAATCGCTGCCAGTAGTGATTTTGGCGCCAGCTTCGGTTAGCTGATGCAAAACAGCATCCATAATATTTGGGAAAATGTCTTTGATTTTGATATGACCACGGGTTATGGCTGCGGCGACCAGGTAGGTGCCAGCCTCTATCCGATCTGGTAAAACAGTATATTTTCCGCCGCCTAGTTTTTCGACACCTTCGATAATTAGAGTATCAGTGCCAATGCCGCTGATTTTAGCTCCCAAGCAATTTAAAAAGTTAGCAAGATCGGTTACTTCAGGCTCGCGAGCGGCATTTTTTAAAATCGTTCTGCCCTCGGCCAGCACAGCTGCCATCATGATATTTTCTGTTCCAGTTACTGTCACTAAGTCAAATACAAACTCTGTGCCTTTTAGGCGTTTGGGGGATTTGGCGAGAATGTAGCCTTCTTCTAAATTTATTTCTGCGCCTAAAGCGCGCATGCCGTCTAGGTGAATATTTACTGGTCTAGCCCCAATAGCGCAGCCGCCCGGCAGGGAAACTTTGGCTTGGCCATATTTAGCTAAAAGCGGTCCTAAAACTAAAATAGACGCACGCATGGTTTTGACTAATTCATAAGGGGCAAAAAAGTTTTTAATGGGACGCGGATCGATTTCAACTGACATACCCTCGTGCACGGTGATCTCTAAGCCCATGCTGCCTAAAAGTTCCATCGTAGTTGTCACATCTTTGAGATGTGGAACGTTGCTGATTACTACGGGAGCGTCGGCCAGAAGCGTTGCAGCCAAAATTGGTAGAGCGGCATTTTTAGCGCCGGAAATGCGGATCTCGCCTTTTAAGGGCAGTCCGCCAGTAATAACTAGTTTGTCCATGGTGGTTCCAAGAATAAGATTAGAGGAGAGATGCGATTAATCGCGTCTGTACTTTTCGCGCTATTTTGCCAAAGAAATATGCTATATGCTAGTTAATTTGATTACTGCACGACAGGTTGTAGTGCAGACGGTATAACAACGAGCGAAATTTTAGGGCAAAAGTTTATTCAAGTTGCTAACATGTCTAAAGCAACAATTAGTCAGGCTGTAAATACATTACAAAAAAAAGATTACCTATTTAAAGATAAACAAGGATTTCTTCGGATGCTTGATCCGCTTGTAAAATATATCTTAGCACAAGAAGAATAAATATTTGCAAAAAAAACACGAAAGAGCACAAAAACGCTTTTCGCACAGTAGCGCATTCAAACTTTTTGTAACGTAGTTTTTTAGACTTGACTTGTACCGCCATTAGAGCTTCTTTCTTTTTGAATACGCTCATAAACTTCTTCACGATGAACAGAGATGTCTTTCGGCGCAGCGACACCAATGCGAGAGCCTTTGTTGTGGGTATCCAAAATGGTTACGACGATTTTTTTATCGCCCTCGCCAATAATAATCGACTCTCCGGAACGCCTGGTTAAAACTAGCATGCTAATTCTCCTATAGTTTTTTTTGTTGATGAAATTATTCATATGCTAATGAAAAACTGCTGAGGTTAGATATTTTTCAGCCAATAAAACCAGCATTTTCTGACTGATCGGCTTGTGATTATATTCATTCATGCCAGAGGTGAGGCATTGTTTTTTAATTTTTTGTCCAGATAAGCTCGTCAGAGCTACGATAGGTACATTCTTGTTTTGCAGATTACTTTGTCGTATTCTAGTCGTTATATCAAGGCCACTCATATCAGGGAGGTTTATATCCATAAAGATCAGCTGATATTTATGTTTATGGCACAGGGTTAGCGCTTCTTCTCCAGTTGCGGCAACATCAACATGAAAGCCTGCGTGCTGTAATATATCTTCATGAGCAAGTTGAATAACAGGATCATCTTCTACGAGGAGGATTTGGTGCTTTGATAATGTTAAGCATTTTGATTGTAACATAAATATTTCGCAGTGAATTATTAAGAATTTATTATATTTTTTGTATTCTATAATAAAAACTTAAGGTTCGCAAGGTTTTTTACTAAAAAATAGTAGAATCATCTAAGATAATGATATATTTACTATAATCGTATAAAATAACAGTAAGAGGGATTAGGATTTATGACAGCTTCTTACAAATGCAAAAAGAAACTTGGAGCTTTAAACAAAGCTTCTCTTCCACGCATTCGCGGAAAAAGATTAGCTATTGTGCGAGGTATCATGGGCCTAACACAAGTGGAATTGGCCGAAGAATTGGGTGTTAGTACGTTTTCTGTATCTGGCTGGGAAACAGTCAAATATGGCGGTTTATCGTTGAAGGGGGCCAAAAAAGTTGTTACTTTGGCGTCCCAAAAGGGAGTAAGGTGTAGTTTAGACTGGTTAATGAATGGCCTTGGGATAGGTCCCGTAATTAATGCAATTTCCTTAAAAAAATTGCCTAAAAACGGTGTCTGCACAGAAAATGGAGAGGAAATGTTTATTATGCAGGAGCTTGGCGCCTTTTGTTCCATATTTGAAAGCATGACTGAGGTAGCCGTGTTGCAAGTTGCAGATGATGCTATGTTGCCTTGTTTTGAATTTAATGATTATGTGGCTGGTTGCAAAAAGACTGGCCAAGATATCGCTGCTTTAATCGGCAAAGTATGCATTGTAGAAATACCCGGAAAAGATAGCTTATTGCGTCGTTTAAAAGCCGGCAGCCAAAGCGACAAATACACTCTAATTTGCGATAATGTGCAATCAACCACAGTTACTGATCCTGTTCTCTACGATGTTGCACTTTCTAGTGCCGCGCCAGTTATTAGGCATTACAAACTGGACGGCACCCTTGATTTAACCAAAATGCCGAAAGAGGAACCCGAAGAAAATAAGGATTCTTCGGCGGAATAGCTAGGACTTAGAATAAGATATGGCGTTTATGCTGAAGGAACAACATGCATGTTATAAAAACCTGGTTCAATAAATTTCTTATTCAATGTAATGAACATGCTGAGCGTGTTGGAAATCCTTACCGAGCATGGGGTATATTTGGTGCTATTACTTATCCCTTGTATCATTTGATGTGGATTGGCGCGAATAGGCAGGGTTATGAGAATTTACCCTTGCGTCTAGTGGTTGTTGCTTTATGTATTCCATTAATACTGAAAAATCAGTGGCCTTCTAAACTGACTAAATATTTGCCAATTTACTGGTATTTTAACCTTCTGTATTCCCTGCCTTTCTTATTTACTTTTCTATTGCTGAAAAATAATTTTTCTTATATTTGGATACTGAACGTAACATCTTTGCTGACATTGGCAGTCTTGTTATTGGATTGGATTTCGTTAACTATTATATTCCCGATTGGTATATTTTTGGGATGGCTAAGCTTTGTTATTGTTGGAGGAGTACTAACTTTGCCGGATAATCTTTGGGGTATATTAATCGTTTATTTATCCATTGTAATAAATGGCGCGCTATTCGCCCATCGCAAAGATGTTATTCGCAATGAAAAACTACAGATTATGAAATCTTTAAGCGCAAATATAGCGCATGAATTGCGGACGCCGCTACGTAGCATCGGTGCTGGGGTAAGTGGGATCAAGAGATATTTACCGGTTTTGCTGGAGTCGCATGAATTGGCAAAAAAAGCTAAAGTCGAAGTGCCATCGATCAGCACGAAAAACTATAATCTATTACATTCGGTTTGTGATGACATTGGGCTAGAAGTGAAGTCGGCTTTTACTACAATCGATGTTTTGCTGGCTAATGTTAATCATACAGCCTTGAAAAATATTGAGCTTAAGATTTGTTCTATGAAAGATTGTGTCGATGAGGCCTTGTTACATTATCCATTTGACCCAGGAGAAGCTGAGCTAGTATACATAGATAAATTAGAAGATTTTGCTTTTAAAGGAGATAAAACTACTGTGGTGCACATCTTGTTTAATTTGCTAAAAAACGCTCTGTACTACATACAAGCTTCTGAAAAAGCTGAGGCTAGAATAACAATTTGGACTCATAGCGATAAAAAATATAATTATTTACATTTCAAAGATACAGGGACAGGTATTGAGCCAAAAGTGTTAGATCATATTTTTGAGAGGTTTTATTCCAAAACCAGGCACGGTTCAGGAATCGGACTTTCTTTTTGTAAATATGCCATGGAGACCATGGGCGGTAGCATTACTTGTAGTTCGATTCAAGGAGAATATACGGAGTTTTGTATGGAGTTTCCGCTAATTAAAAATAGCCATTGATGAGGTTTTCTCATGATAGATAAAAGAAGGATTTTAGCTTGTTATTACCCTACGACTTTGGTGTTGGTAGATGATTTTCAGAAGTTTTTAAAGACTTTCGAACTTTTGCTGAGTTCTAATTATCTTTGTGAAAGTTACCAGAAGCCCATGGAAGCATTGCAGATGTTAGAAAATAGGGAGCGTTTAAATCCGCTATTACAAAAGTGGATTCAACCGGCTGGAAATACTGAGATGATAGCTAATTCGGTCGGACAAAAATTTTTAAGCATCAATTGGGCTAGGTTGCGCGAGCAGATTTATAACATAAAACGTTTCGCAGAAGTGAGTGTCGTGTTGGTGGATTACGCTATGCCAAGTATAGATGGGGTCAGATTTTGTGAACGTTTAAAAAACTCCCCTTGTAAGAAAATTATGGTTACTGGTGAGGCTGATTATGAACTAGCTGTGCGGGCTTTTAATGCGGGTATCATTGATAAATTTATTCGTAAAAATGACGATAATTTTGATGTTATAGTCGATGATGCTGTTAAAGAAATGCAGCAGCAATATTTTGCCGAGCTTTCTAGTTCGGTGATTGATAACTTACTCTTTGATCAGTGTTGTTTGCTTAAAGATAATGTGGTTCATAAGTTATTTGAAGATCTTTGTTCTGAAAATAAGATAGTGGAATATTACTTAGTCGATGGTTTCGGTAGCTATTTGCTGTTAGATGCTTATGGCGTCGCTAGTTTGTTTATTGTTAGAACGGAAGAAGAATTACAAAAATACGCAGAGATTGCCCATGATGCTGATGCTCCGGCGGAAATTGTTCAGTGCCTTAAAAAGCGCGAGTGTATTCCGTTTTTTCTTACAGAAGAAGATGAGTTTGTAGCTCCTGATGATTGGAAACCTTATTTGCATCCGTCAAAAACTATCATGAAGACAGAAGGTAATTTTTACTATGCTTTTGTAAAAATTCCAGCTTGCTACGATATTAAAAAGGAATCGATAAAAAGCTATAACGATTACTTGAAATCTCTAGAACCACGTTAGTTTTTGACATCTTTACTCACAAATCCCAATGCTTTTAAACGTGCTGCAATGTTAGGATGTGTGGAGAAGAGGGTAGATATGGATTGCATAGGGTGGATTCCGGCGCTGACTGGATCGTATATGTAGGCGGCGCGGCGTACGTCTTCGTGAGCAGTATTTTGGTAAAGCTTGCTAAATTCTTCTTTATTTTGCTTGTGATCATTTTCAATTTTGAGAAGCGCGTGGGCTAGTGGGGAATTGTCGCGCATGAGCTCGACAGCGCCAGCGTCGGCCATGTACTCACGCGAACGACTCAAGAAAAACATCAAAATCATCGTTAAAATGGGCAACACAAAGCGCAGTATTATAATTGCAATGGTTAGAATATTGCCGTTGTCTCCGCCCTCGCGACGTGAAGATTTTTGTCCGCTATTTGCAGCAGCACCGTAAATTACGCCACGAAACAAAATATCGATGATGATCAAAATCATGTTGCAAATAATAGAAGCAGCTAAGGTCAATTTTATATCATGATGACGGATGTGGCTTAATTCGTGGGCCATAACAGCTTGGAGTTCGCTGCGGTTGAGTTTTTCTAAAAGGCCGTTCGTTATAGCAATTAAAGCTGATTTTTCGCTATAGCCGCTGGCGAAAGCGTTCATGTATGGCGCGTTAATTAAATAAACTTTAGGCATAAAGCGCAGGCCGGCTGCCAGACGCAATTCATCGACTACGTTATACAGTTGTTTTTCTTCTAAACTCGAGGAAGTTTCCGGCGTGATTTTTTTGTAATCAGTTCCCATCATTACTATGGAATCATAAAAAGAATAAGCGATGAGCACGGAGATAGCAGCGATAATTAAAATTACGATGGTTGCGGTTGGAACGACTTGAAAAGTAAGGAGCTGTCCCAGAGCGCTCGGCAAAGGCATGACCATAAGATCTGGATTGAGATAAAGATCAATAATCAAGCCGAGTACAATATAGATAGCAAAGAACGCAGCGAACACTAAATGTGTTTTGCGGTCGTTAGTAGCTATTATTCTACGCCAATCAGTAGATTTGACTTGATAAGCTTCAGTGGGCTGCTGCATTACATTTTAACTTTGTAGTTTTCTTGCTGAACGCGTTGTTCTTCGCTGATGCCCCAATATTCAAAGTCTTTATAGAGTTTGTCTTTGGCAAGGTTTACAACTATAAAAATTGGGAAAGATTTGCGTGTGGCATTATATTTTTCAATGCTGTCGTTGTAAGCTTGCTTGGAGAAAGTTAGCTTATTTTCTGTATTGGAAATTTCTTCTTGTAACTGCAGTGCGTTTTCACTGGCTTTGAGTTGTGGGTATTGTTCAAAAACCAGGTTTAATTTGCCGCCAATGTTAGAAATGGCATCTTCTGCTGCCATGCGATCTTTTTCTAGACCGCTAGCCTGCGCTTTTTGTGCTTGATTACGTAAAGCTACCACATCTTTGAGGGTGGTTTGCTCGTAATCCATGTATTTTTTCACAACCTCGATTAAAGATTCGTAAACCTTGAAACGACGGTCGAGTTGGATATCGATTTGCTTTTTGTTGTTATTTATCGCTTCGATTAAGCGGATTAAATTGTTGTAAATCGCAAAAAACCAAATGGCGACTACGACTAAAAAAATAAGTATGAACATCATGATATTTTTACCTCTGAATTATATAAAACCTAAAGGCTTAAAACATGTCTATATAAATTGTTTATAAATCAATGGGTTGTAATTTAAAGTCAAGGTCCGTTGCTTTTTTGATCGGATCCCTTACTCTCTCCCTACGTTCATTATAACACCCCAAGTAGCTCTGAGACAATACAGGGTTTTTTACGGTATTGACAAAAGCCACAGCCCTAGGAAGTAATCGTTCCGAGTTCCTTGCTAGAGCTGCTAGGCAGATGTTGGCTTAAGAGGCTAAGCTAGTAGGAGGAGCTGTATTTGTGCTGTTACTTGAGTTTGTAGCAGTAGAAGCAGTTGTTGGCGATTGAGTTACAGGTTTTGGTGGATAAAATAGAGAAGTCGCCGTGCTTGTCAAGCTAGGAGGTGCAGCGTTGCTAGCGGTATTATCTACTGGAGGAGGAGTTGTAGATGGTATGGTACTGCCGTAATCGGTGGGTGATTCATTAGTAGAACCTTTCGGGCTAGCTGGGCTTGGTGGTTCTGCAATGTTTGTAATACTAGCTGGAGCTGGTTGTTTTTGCTTGTGAGCTATTGCACCATCAATATTTGCTGCTATACAGGATGTACCCAAACCCGCGCTTATTACAGCATTGCCTAATGTAGGATTACTGCCGAGTATGACTCCACCGGCGCCAGCTCCTGCCATGCCTAATATTTCTGCTACAAGAGCGCCTTTGCCAACCTTACCCAATCGGCCAATATCTTGGCGTCCCACTAAATCCGCGGCAGCGATAGCACTGAAGATAACAGGAACTGAAAGTTGAAGACTATCGCCAAAAGTTTCAAGAACAGGCAACTTAGTTCCTTGACCAATAGCAGAAGCGAGACTGCCTGCTATAGCAATACCGTTACCAACTAGCCCGCCAGTATTTATCCAAAACAGAGATCTATTTTGGCGTACATTTGGGTCACGAAGACTCTTAACGCTTAAATATGTAATAGGTATCAAGGAACCTGCTTTTATTAATCCACCAGCAATCTTCCCCCAAGTAGGTGCAAGCCAGGAAAATATTGCATTTGTGGGAATGCCAATCCATGCTGGTACTAGGAATATTCTAGCCTTAATAGCATCTTTTGGTATAGTTTCAGTATTGCTAGGAAGTAATTTTTTAGCTTCTGAGTTTGGGGCAAACATAAGTGCTCTTCTCCTAAAGGACATTGGAAATATCTAGTTTTTAATAGGGGCAAAGTATAGCAAAAAACAATTATTTATCATTAAGGAAGCATTAAATAGACTAGGTATTTAGGTTTTCTTAAGAAATCTGTAAGAAAATGGAGTGATTGAGTGGGTTTGGTTATTAGTTAGGGGCTAATTTTTCAAGATTATCCCTTGTTTTCTAGTTTTTTGATAGATGGGTTTCCAATCAGAGACTTCATTTGGAAAATTGCAATTTGATTCAGCTGAAGAAGCCTGTCAGATTGAGTTAATCCTCGTCGAATTAACTCGGCATTTACACTTTCCAGATTGGCTAAAACAACTAGTTGAGCAACATCACAATAATCGCGGATATTGCCATCCTTGTTCTTATTTTGATTGCGCCATTCTTTGGCAGTTTTACCAAATAAGGCCATATTCAAAACATCCGCTTCAGACGCATAAACAACTTGGATTTGCTTTTGGGTTACAGTTTGAGGGGTTAGGTTTTCTTTGATAGCGTCAGTGTGGATTCGATAGTTGATTTTAGTCAATTGGCGTCTAATGTCCCAACCTAAAGATAGTTTTTCGTTTTCTTCAGCCTTAAGCCGTTGAAACTCCTTGATTAAATAAAGTTTGAATTCAGGTGATAACCAGGTGGCAAACTCAAAGGCGATATCTCTGTGGGCATAGGTGCCACCATATCTGCCCGCAGATGATCTAATGCCAGTTGCATTTGTTTTTTCCCTCCATCGGGAGGAGGATAGTATAAATCCATTTGTTCCGGCCTCGTTTTTAATGTTATTGAATTCTATAACATTAAAACTCGGATTGTTTAACTGTTCCCAAGCCCCGATAAATTGAATGGTATATTTTGTTGATAACCAATTTGCAATTACAATACCGGTTGCTTCGCGATCCTTGAATTTCGCCATATCAGTTAGGGAAATATAGTCTTCATTCCTGTTTTTAATGACGGCTATTTGTAGACCTTGTGTGATAATTTTTTTCATAATTTTATAAATTTCAATTTCAGTTTGTGAGGTTACTTCTACTAAAACTGCTATATCACATCATGCTTTCTTACAGTTTGCAATACTGATGGGATGGACTCTCCTCTTACTAAACGGCATCAAAAGTGCCAAAATAGTAATATTCGAACGGCATCTAAAAGTGC
>JBAYJT010000024.1:0-24591 GCA_041664965.1 Gammaproteobacteria bacterium | reverse complement strand
TCTAGGTCAACCAAAATTATCGCTTGGTGGCATATTTATAACGCTAATTTTGATTACTCTTACAGCTTTGTTTTCTGGATATTTTCCTGCCAGACAAGCCTCTCGTTTAAATCCTATAGTAGCCTTGAATAATTAAATGAACATCAACTATTTATACAAAGAATTCTCATCTGAACGTAAGCGCATAACCCTTACATTAATTGCCATCGCCTGGGGAACGTTTGCAACCATTGTTATGCTAGCTGTAGGACACGGCATTATGATCTCTAGCCTAAAAACGTTAGACACCCTAGGTAGCAATGTATTAAGCATACAAGGCGGAGATATATCAGCCTATAATCGCGGACCTTTGGCTGAACCAACTATTTCCATACTTCCAGATGACTACGAAAACATAACTCATACCATACCTGGAATAATACACCATACACCAGATTACATAATTCCATCCGAATTCGAAAATAACGGTTTAGTAGTAAACAAAAAAATAGAAGGAGTAAATAATCAATTTTCCCTTATCTACAAGCTATCTATACAAGGTAGATTTATAGATATTTTAGATCTAAAAAATAAAAAAAATGTTGTGGTATTAGGAAACAATCTAAGTAAGATAATATTTCACAACAAGTCACCTATTCAATCTCATATACATATCAATGGCGATGATTTCTTAGTGATCGGCATTGTAAAATCCGCATCAGACACAAATAACATAATAAACAACCTTGCCTATATACCAGCAACAACGTTCCAGACTCTGTACTCACCACTAAATATTGATGAAGTAATATTACAATTCAAAGATTCTAGCAGTTTAATTAAAGCAAAAACAATCATAACAAATATAATAGCTAAACATAATCAGGTTTCAGCAGCTGACCAATCTTTAATTTATCTTAAAGACAACCTTGCAAATGTCATAAAGGTACAAAACTTTTACAAAAGCTTAGAGTTTATTCTAGGCATAATTGGCTTTTGCACTATGTGTGTAGCCAGCCTTGGTGTTATTAGTGTTATTTACTTGGCAATACAAAATTCCATTTCTAGCATTGGAATAAGATTAGCTTTAGGAGAAACATTGAAATCCATTGCTTTGTACTATCTATACGGTGGACTTACTATAGTTGCAATAGGAAATATTATAGGATCATTTTTTGCTTCCATAGCTATTTATTCAATAAATTTATTACTTGCCAATATATCTATAATTACCATAAACAAAACTCAACTATCCCTATCTTGGCCATTAGTAATCAGTATCTTATCTCTTTTACTTATTATCGGTCTATTATCCAGCACTTTCTCAATATTACAATTAAGGCACATTAGCCCAGTTGAGGCGCTCCGCCATGACTAACCCATTAATTATTTGTCATAATGTATCCAAAAACTACATCGTAAATAATAGAACAATAGCCGCTATACAAAACATTACTTTAAAAATAATGGCGCAAGAATATATAGCCATTGTTGGGCAATCTGGTTCTGGAAAAAGCACTTTACTACATATTCTCGGCTGCCTAGATAATGCAACATCTGGCGAGTATTTTTTTGGAAAACAAAATATAAAAAAATCATCAACTGAAGAATTAACTAAAATTCGCAACAAACAAATTGGTTTCATCTTTCAAAAATTTTATTTGCTACCATATTTAAATATTTTAGACAATGTAGCTTTACCTCTACTATACCAAAAAATACCCATAAAAATTCGCCAAGAAAAAGCTAAATATTTATTAAATAAAATCGGATTATACGACCGAAAACTTCATCTACCCAACCAATTATCTGGAGGACAGCAACAACGTGCAGTAATAGCCAGAGCTCTAATAACCAACCCACATCTAGTATTAGCTGATGAACCAACAGGAAATCTTGATGCAAAAACAGGAGCAAAAATTATCACACTCCTAGAAAAAATATTGGTTGAGCATAAAAGTACCTTAATCGTCGTCACGCATGAATTAGCCTTTGCAAGCCGTGCCTCTAAAATGTTCAGCATGCAAGATGGAATCTTGAGTTTATGAAGTCAAAATTACCAATAATTTTACAAACGGAAATAACCGAGTGCGGACATGCCTGTTTAGCCATGATATTAAAATACTATAATTTACCTATAGATCTTTCAGCCCTACGTCGTCTTTTTCCAACCTCATTAAAAGGTATTACACTCGGATCTATAGTACAAATAGCAGAGCATTTTCAACTAGAAACAAGGGCGTTACGCTTGGAGCCAGATGATTTATTATCATTACCAACACCCTCCATATTGCATTGGGACATGGATCATTTTGTAGTATTAAGAGAATATAATCACAGAAAAAAACACTTCATTCTCCACAATCCTGCGTGTGGAGAAGAAAAATTAACACAGCAAGAATTATCTAAACACTTCACTGGTATTGCCCTAGAAATAGAATACCACTGCGCAATAGATAAAAAAAAACAATTCAAACAAGGAAAGCTCAAATGCAAAGACCTTATTAAAAACACACCGACAATAAAATATATGGCTGTCAAAGCTATTTTAATGGCCATAATGTTACAATTGTTTATTCTAATAGGACCACGTTTTTTGCAGCTTAGCATTGACAAGGTTGTTTCACCGAATCAAATAAACTTACTATATGTTCTGACACTTGGATTTGCCTTCTTAAAAATACTAGAAACAGGAACAGCTTTTATTAGATCCATTTTACTAGCCAGCCTCAATAATATAATTAACTTAAACATAGGTTCGCACGTTTTTAAGCATCTCATTCGTTTACCTATGGAATACTTCTCTAAAAGACACTTGGGTGACATAGTATCACGCTTTAACTCCGTAGAAATATTTCGCCAAGTAATCACTGATGGTCTGGTAGAAGGGGGGATAGATGGCTTAATGGCTATCGCAACATTGATCCTTATGCTTAACTATAACGTTAAACTAACAATTATAGTCTGTAGCGCTATATTTATTTATTGTTTGTTACGTATTAGTAAAACAAAAAGTTTTATCACATCCAATGAAATAATGATTAGAAATCAAGCAAGATATAATTCTAATCTTTTTGAAACCATAAGAGGCATTCAGGCTATAAAAATTTTTTCTAAAGAAAACTGTCGCCAATCCATTTGGAAAAATCAGTATATAGATTTTTTAAATTCCAGCTTTAATGTAGCTAAAAAGCAAGCTATATTTTCAAATAGCAAGAGGATAATTTTTGGTCTAGAACTTATTTTGGTGATTATGCTGGCAACCATATTAGTCATAGAAAAACAAATAAGCATAGGCATGTTTTACACTTTTTTATTTTATCGCACTATATTTAATGACGCAGCCAGTAAACTGATCGATAAATTTGGCGACTTTAATATGCTATCTTTGCATCTTGATAGATTATCTGACATTCTTCTTAAAGAACCAGAGAAAATAGCTTCCCAAAATAAACAAACCCTTAACAACACAATAACAAACGGTTCGATGGAATTAAAAAACATCTACTTTCGATACAACGAAAATGAAAATCATGTAATTAAGAATGCTAGCTTAAAAATTGAAGATGGAGAATTCATAGCTATTGCAGGACCATCAGGATGCGGGAAAACAACTCTACTAAAAATTATGATGGGATTACAAAAACCCAACCATGGCGACATTATAATTTCTGGAATGAATTTAAAGGACATTAACCTTGCTAATTATCGTAAACAAATAGCTTCCGTAATGCAAGAAGACTCTCTTTTTATCGGATCCATCGCAGAAAACATCAGCTTTTTCGATCCAAACCCAATTCAAGATAAAATAATCTTGTGTGCAAAACGAGCTGGCATATTAGGCGACATAATGCATATGCCGATGCAATTTAATTCTTTAATCGGTGATATGGGATCAGCCTTATCCGGGGGACAAAAACAGCGCCTTCTTCTTGCTAGAGCACTGTATGCTGAACCTAAAATATTATTTTTAGACGAAGCCACTAGCCATTTAGATTTAAATAAGGAGAAAGAAATCAATCAAGCCATTTTGCAGCTAAAAATAACACGCATAATCATCGCCCATCGTCCAGAAACGCTAGCTACAGCAGACAGGATTATTGATTTCTCTTCCATTAATCAATAAAAAATTAGATATTAGTTTTACCAAGAAACTATAAAAACAAATCCCAAAAAAGCTAAAAATATAAGTATACCCATTAATTTTATCGATAAACTTCTGCTATATTTCAATATTTTTCCATAAACTTTTTCTTGGTTCTTTTGATTTACAACCTCCTCACGAAAGAGTGTACTCTTGTTACTTTGCATATCTTGTATTCATTTCAATAACATGAGTCACATAACTTACGGACTGATTGATAATATGGACATTTTAAAGTATTTGGATCTAGATTTTTAAAACCATTCACCCATAACTGATATTTTTCTGCATCAATATCTAGAGTGCCGTCTTCTTTTAACCTACCGATTTTATTGTGCTCATCATTGAAAGCTACTGTACACTTAGCTAATGATCCATCAGAACGAATTACCAAAGAATTAGGCTCTGCCGCATAGCAGATATAATTAAGATCATCTTCACCCGTCAAACGCCAACGAACAACATCACCCCCCAAAATTTCATATAAAGATTCTATGACGTTTTTTTCCTCCTCTGGAGAAAACATATCCACACTATTCTCATTTGCACC
This sequence comes from Gammaproteobacteria bacterium, assembly GCA_041664965.1. Lineage (GTDB taxonomy): Bacteria > Pseudomonadota > Gammaproteobacteria > UBA9339 > UBA9339 > JBAYJT01. The sequence continues at coordinate 19,918 of JBAYJT010000024.1, read as the reverse complement.
ACCCAGTTTAGATAAAGCACGAATAAATACTCGAAATCTTTTATCTTTAGAAAAATTATCACGAATTTTTTCCATCAGTATTTTCATACCAGAAACATTACCAGGATGAACATGAATACGCAGAAGAACAGTAAATTCTTCTGCTATATTTTTCATACTCAATAAATTAGACCAAATGGTATCAAAAGTTCCACTACCATCAGCTTTTACTCTGGTCTTATCATGCAACTCTTTCGGCCCATCTAAAGTAATTTGGTATTGGAGTAACCTTAAATCTAATAATTTTCTAGTGCTAAATTCATCTAATAGAAAACCATTCGTTGTAGCATCGCTAGTAAAATTAAATTTTTTATTTCCATTGCTTAAAGACATCGCATATTCATTTATATCATAAACAATATCTTTGGCTAACAATGGTTCCCCACCAAACCAAGCTATATGTAAACGTTTTAAATCTCCGCAATTTATTCTGTTACTAATTAGTTTCTTTACAGCATCAACAACTTCACAACTCATAAGACCAAGACCATAATCCTCATAACAATAAGTACAACGGAAATTACATTTTTCAGTTGGTAAAATAATTAACTTCCAGCATTTATTAGTAAGAGCACTAACGATGTCTTTTAAACAAAACCCATGAAATAAATCATTTGTATTTACCATTTCAACCTCTCACGCTCACCAAATCTAGTGCGTGAGCACAGCATTAGCCATGCTCACAACACAAACTATTTGAAAATTTCAATTACATACTGATTTATTTTCAACAACAACCAGTACCACATCTATTCCCACAAGTTCCGCCTGGAATTTGGAAAATACCAGCAGCACCATTGATTTCCTGTAGTAGTTCTCGGTTTTTAATAACCATTCTACCTAGATTATCTAGAGTAAAATCTTCTTGTGCTAATTTAGTTAACATTTCTGTATTCATAAACACTCCTAATTGATTAGAAAATTAATAATAAAATCCAATGCAATCACGCTATAAAATAAATTCATAACGATCATGCAAAAGACACAATAACAAAATAAACAACTTTTTTCTTACCGTGTTTTTCACGGTATAGACAAGATAGAAAAAATGGTGTAAGGGATCACCAATATTTGCAGAACAATAAGCGTGATTGGTTTTGGAAAGGATGAAAATACGATTTAACAGACTGGACCAAAACAAAACCAAGCTTGCGATAGAGCGCTATGGCAGTGGCATTATTTTCCCAAACATAAAGAGATACAACAGAAAAACCATTTCTCTTGGCCAGTAAAAATTTTTCTTCCAAAAGAGTCCTGGCAATATTTTTTCCACGAAATTTTTCCTGCACAAACAACGTGTCAATATAAAATGTATATTCCAAGTTAACCGTATAAAATGGACTTAAAATTTCAACTTTATTCGGACTAAAAATAAAATTGTTTTTTTCTGGTAAAGAAAAACACTCCCCTGGATAAGCATTAACAACACCAACTATCTCATTATTTATCACAGCTATTAAAGTGTTTTTATAAGAGAGCGGGGAGTTATCGCGAACTATTTCTAAACTTAGCCATTGCTCTACAGATAAATTAGAAGAAAGATCAGAAAACAAAAAATCTACAATACCACCGCTCGCGATGCGCATAGCTTTAGCGATCCAAAACTTGTCACCACGTACGGCTGGTCTAATTTGAATTATAGAAGTCACCAATCGCCTAAATATTGGTACAAAGCCGCACCAAAACTAGCGCCAACTGCTACCATAGCCATGACAAAACAATCACCGGGAAGAAGCAATTTTTCATCCAAAACAGACTTCAAGTTAATAAGAAGATCCGAATTATAACAGTGAGCATAACGTGGAATGTTTTTTAAATATATATTACCAAGAGGATACGGATAGTAAGACGCAAAAGAACGCCAGCATTGAATATTAACATTGTGCGGCAAAATTATTTTTATTTGCTTAGAAGTGATATGTGCCTTACTGCAAACTTCATCAATAACTACTGCCATGCAATGATTAAACGTCGAACCGAATTGCGAAACATCTGCTAAATCCATCCAAACACCACGTGCATACTTCCCATAAGTGTTAACTGAAGTGGCTATAAGTCTACTATGACCACTCTTATTAGAAACCAAAACAGAAGCCGCTGCATCAGCAGTTACAGTGATATTAGGCATAATGCGATAACCAGCGTTATTAAAAACCATATCTCCAGCAATAATTAATGCATGTTTTTCTTCCTCATCATCCAAAATAACATCGAGTATCTCCATAGCCTTGATAGTAGAAACACATTTATTCATTGTGACAGCAAAAGCTTCTGCATTCTTTAAGCCCATTTTATTTCCTATTCTACGTACTGTTGAATCAAAAAATTTTGCTATACTTGGTGTGGTATGAGTGTGAATCAAATAGGAAATTTTTTCGCGCGGAACCAAATCTACTAATGGATAAATAGATTTTTCAAGCATATCTGACAAAGCCAAACCAGACGCAGATGCTACAGGAATATTTTTAAGCCCATAAAACTTAGTATAAACTTTTGCGGTTCTAACATCTAAACCAAAAAGCTCGGCACTAGTTTCCAGATCATAACAAGTGCTAGGCACGAAATAATTTTGATTTTGGATAAAAACTGGCATAAACCTAAAAATTATATAAATATTTTTTTTAACTTCGCATAGTCAATCTTGCCATTTACCATTTTTGGCAATCTATCAAGTCTTAAAATTATGCTCGGCAATAAAAATTTAGACATCTGTTTTTGACAACGAGCAACCATATCCTTCAGCTTCAACGCTGAATCCACAACAAAAACCTTATATCCCGTAACGACCTCATCTAAACTGACGATTGGGGTAATCGCTATTTCTTCAGTTTCTAGAGTGCGACGTAGGAGCATTTCTAATTCCGTTGTTTCTACACGATAACCGCGTATCTGCAATTGATCATCTTTTCGCCCCTTAAAAATTACATTACCTAGCGCATCTGTAGTTCCCAAATCTCCACTACGATACCAAACGTCTTCAGAACCAATCCGGACAAATCTCTGCCTAGTTAACTTTTTATCTCTGTAATATCCAGAGGCAACTTGGATCCCAGATAAATAAATTTCTCCTATTGCACCGGGATCAACTGGTTGGAAAGATTCATTCATAATAACAATTTTTAGCCCAGGAAATGGCTTACCTATAGGCACCACTCCACTTTCACTATGAAAACGATAGTGAGTAAATGCAATGGTAGCTTCTGTTGGACCATAAAAATTCTCAACTATGCCATTATTACTAGAAGAGGCCCAGTTCAAAGCAACGTTACTCGAAAGCGGTTCACCACAAAAAAAACTACAACGTAAATAAGGAAAACATCCATTTTTAAGCAAACGAGATTTTAGTAATAAAATAGCAGTTGATGGTACAGAAAGCCAAAAGGTAATTTTATTTTCCACTATGTACCGATATAGATCTATAGCATTATTTCCCGAAAAAACATACAAACAAGCCCCACTTGCCCAGCATACAAAAATATCATGCGCAGAAAGGTCAAATGTTAAATCTATAACTTGTGAAAAACGATCAGATTCACACGGGTTAAATATTTTTATTATATTGTTTAAGTAATATAGTAACTGGTGCTGAGAAATTAGCACACCTTTAGGTTTGCCAGTACTACCCGATGTGAATAAAAGATAAATATTAGGATTTGCATATTTTTTTGAATATATTTCACAAATAGAAGAACTCTGCCTCAACAATAAAACAGCCTTATGAGGCTTAGCCCAATTTGGCATTTCTTCAAAATCAACCAATAAAATAAAAAAATCCTTACAGGTTTTAGATACCCTTTTTTCTGCAAGACTAGAGAAAGACTTGTCAACGATTAAAATTCTTGTTTTTGCTATCTTCAAAAGTTCAATATTTTTTTGCTCTGCATAAGCATGGCTTAGTGGCAAATATGTTTTGTTAGCTAGCAACGAAGCCAAGATAGAAGCATAAGCATAAATATTTCTACTACATAAAATGGCACAAATCTCTCCTTCTTGATTAGCAATAAATTGAGCCATTGAACTAGCTAAACGGTAAAGTTCACCATATGTGTAACTCACTCCATCCACATTGATAGCATAATTATTTTTATAGCGTTCAAAATATTCAATAAATAAATCCCTTAAACCCGGAGAATCCTTATCAGAATCAATTTTTATGGTTGGTTTTAGGTTTTGCATAAAGGAACCTATGTAGCAAAGCTATCTTGTCTATTTTGCCATTATTATTTTTAGGTAAACTATCGATGATATAGAAAAAACTGGGTATTTTTTCTTTTTCCAGATTCTGCCGACATTGCTCACGCAAAAAAAGCTCCGTAACTTTCTCTTTCTTTGTTGTTACTACAAACAAAACAAGTTCATTTTCTCCTTTGTAAGACTCAATACTTACTAAAGCCGCTTCACGAACTCCTTCTAAACGTAAAACTATATCTTCAACTTCCTTAGGACTTACTTTAATGCCTCGGCATTTAATAATTTCATCTAAACGACCTTTAAAATAAAAATAGCCCTCCTTATCTAAATAGCCACAATCCCCTGTATATAATAATTTTTCGGTAGGAAAGAATCCTAATTTCAGCTTTTCATCTGATAGTTCAGGCTTATTCCAATAGCCCTGCATTACTGTAGATCCGCGCACCACTAACTGTCCAACTTGGTTAGTTCCTAGAATATTTCCACTATCATCGACAACAAATATTTCCGTATTAGGAATAGCCCTACCAACGCTGTTAGGTTTGCTATTAATCTCCTCCGGTGGAAGATAAGTACAACGTTTACATTCTGTTACTCCATACATAGAATAAATTAACGCTGTAGGGAAAAGTTCTCGCAAATATTCAATATGCTTATAATTCAGAGCCGCTCCCGTGTTTGTTACATAGCGCACGGAACTTAGATCATATTTTTTAAAACACAGGTGCTCTTTAAATAAATTAATCATACTTGGTACGCAAGGTACTGCTGTAGCTTTTTCTTGAGCAATTTTCTTTAACGCTAACATAGGCAACAGAAAATTCTTTTCTAAAATTAAAGTCGCTCCAACACTTATTGCCATAATCATTTGGTATAGACCATAATCAAAAGAAAGTGGCAAAGCACAAAATATTACATCCTCGCTAGAATTGTGTAGATAAGAATTAATAGACTTACATGCAGCCAGCATATTGCGATGCGTCATCATTACTCCCTTTGGTTCTCCAGTGGATCCCGAGGTGTAAATAATAGAAGCCAAATCCAAATCTATACATTGGCGTTGTGGTAGAATCGGATGAAAGGTATTTAATATAGAAGAAAATTGATTTAAATCTAGACTAGTACAACCTGGATTAGCAGCGATAATCTCCAAATTGTTAATACAAACAATTTTTGCTCCAGAATCTTGCAGTACATAAGTAATTTTAGATGTTGGCTGTTCTGGATTAATTATTGAAACTATCGCATTTGCCTGCAATGTTCCCCAAAAAGCAATAGCAGTTTCAATGCAATTACCAAAAGCAACGACGACTCGATCCCCTCGCCCCACACCTTTCTGCTTTAAATACGCAGCAAATTGCGCAGTCTTTCTATATAACTCTGCATAAGTTAGCTTGCTACTACCACATTTTATGGCAATTTTTTCTGGAAACTGCTGTGCAGATTCCTGTAAGTAATCTTGTAATAAATACAACACATCTACTCCGCCAGTAAAAATAAGCGCGAAGGCTGGCTTAAATAAGCCGTATCCCAAAATATCGTGTAAGCTAGATAAATAAGCGGCAATGAGTTAACCACCAAAGCAGTCGCATAAAAATAAATCTGGCTTCCAAATTTTAATGCTAAAAAACCACCAAAAACTACTTGCATAACAAACAAAAGACAGTTTATAAACAATCCTCTTTTGTTATAGCCAGTCTGCTCCAAAACACTGATATACATTAATGCAGAACCCAGCCCCACATAAGAAAATACAAAATAATGTAAACATTGAACTGCTGCTTGCTGGATTTTTAAATCCAAGACAAGCCATCCAATAATTTTTGCGGAAAAAAGGTAAATCAAAACAGTAATGCTTAAATAAATTATTAGTGTCAAAACAAATGTATATTTTAGATATTGCGCTGCAGACGCAACTTCACCTCTGGCCACCAATCGATTAATAATTATGCCAGTAGCAATACCTAAGGCTATAGCAGGAGCCATCAAAACACTTTGTAGACGAAACACAAGAGAAAACGCGGAAACCACTTCGCTACCAAAATTCTGCAAAATAGTGTTGTAAACAAATAAACTCACAAATATTACGATGTATAATGAAAAGATCGGCATCCCAACTGAATAAAGAAAACGCCAAATACTTAAAAAAGATCGTAGATTTGTCTTTGAAGACTCATTTTCTCCAATAGAGCTTTTTAAAAATTTCAATCCAACCCAAGTAGCTCCCATATAGACGAGCACTACAGCTATATTAATAGAATAAATCCCAAGAAAATTTAAATGCAATAAAAAATAATTAATCAGACAAAGCAATATAGAAGAACTAATAGTTATGAACATTGCTACATTCTGTTTTTCCAAAGCATAGAGAGCTCCTCCTATAATCACACTACAAACAACAAACCAACTAGATATCAGCATGGTTATAGCAAACCAATCAAATTCTTTTCTATAACCAAATACCAAAACATAAAATAAAGCTAATAAAATTATTAAAACAGCTCCCAAAAACATCATACGTTTTAGCTGCCAAATCAGCTGGTGGTTTTTATTTTGTGTAGCCTGGCATATTCCTAAGCTACAAGTCCGAAACGCCTCATAAATAGCCAATAAAATATAATTTACTGGCATAGCAAGAGCTAAGTAATAAAAATAAACTTTATTGTAATTCCCAAGAACACGCGTATTGATAAGTATGCAAATAAGCAAAGTAAAATTAGAAAGCATGATTGGCACTGCAATTGCCATTATATTTTTTATTTTACCGAGGTGCTGCATTTCTAAACTCCACTACCAAGCAACAAATAACCTATCTCCGCAGACTCAGCATCCTCCTGAAAAAGCAAGCTATATTTTGTGCATGCTTTTTCATTATGCATAAAACTCTGTAAAACTTTGGCAAACGGCAGCATACCTGGAAGATGATCCATAAAACGCAAAACAAACCCTTGTTTCTGCCATGAAGCATCTAGTGCATATTGTAAAGATTTATAAGCAAAACTACTCTTACTCACAAATACACTGAGATTTTCTTCTGCAATCTGGAATTTTCTGCACACTTCCTGGATAGTTGCCAAAGCATTCCAGCCTTTTTCAATAACCTCTGCCTGATGAATAAAATCGATAGCTATAATTCTTAATTTTCTCGCATCCGATTTTGGATTAGAGTCAATCCAAAACAGTGCTCCTCCAGCAAGGATTGGTATAGGATCATAGGCAAACTTATTACGAGGCACAGTAGTTTGCTCCATCACAAGCAAGACAGCGTTTTTAGAAGCACATTGATATTGATACTGCGAAATAATTTTTAGAGCCGTTAAAATTCCTATAGTGCCTTGATCACAAATATCAAAATGATTACAGTCAAATTTATGTGTATACAAAAAATATGGCCCACAAGCCGCATATTCTGGATCGAACTCATGCGCCCAATGATTAATAACAAACATATCAATATCAACTAACTGTCGCATTTTTTTCGCTTCATTAAATAGTACATCGCCAATCTCAGTGTATGCGCATTGAGATCCTTCCAAAAAACTTTCTTCTGTAACTTGATCACCAAATAATTTATACAAATCCTGCATATAGTTAACATAGCGCTCTCTAGGCTGCTGCACTGGCTTGCTTGGTATATATTGCAAAATAATACTTGTAAGATAGGAGCTCATAATGTTATAGACGTACAGCTTTAACCCGCATAAGATATTCTTGCGAAACGTTACGCTTTTGCATATCTGATGTGCCTTCCATATATTCAAAAGCATAAATATCGCGCGACCACTTCAAAAATAACGAATGCTCACATAGAGCTGCAGCACCGATGTGGTTAATTAATTGCAAAGTAACATGCTCTGTTAAGCGCGTTATATGAGCTTTAACCAAAGAAACAGAAGCAGACTCTAAAGGATTCTCATCCATAATTTTTGCTGATTCATAAAGACTGCCCCTGGCACAGGCAAGTTCAGCATTTAAAACTCTCAATAAAGCTTCCGTACTTGATGAAGAATCCAACATAGCAATCTTCACATAATCCAGCATAGCTTGTGCTTGTCCCAAAGCAAAAGCAGCAACACAAGGACGCATACGATTAAAAGTTTTGATTAGCGAGAACATACCACGTTGACTAACCCGCAAATGTTTTCCTAAAAGATTATTAACTGATACAGAAAATTTATTAAATATCATACGAGATAGGCAAGTACCACGCATGCCAACTATTGGCAAAAGTTCACGCTGCAGGGTCCCTTCCTGAACTCCATGTTCTAGATCTTCTTCTTTTAACATGACAGCTTGAATACCTAGTGGCCCAGATCCAATACGGGCTACAACAACGCCTATCTTTCCGTCAAAACCATGCGTAATAAAACATTTTTCCCCTGTCAGCTGATAATTATTGCTATCTACTTTAATCAACTGCGTTTCTAGACTAGCCACATCAGAACCATGCTGCGGCTCTGTTATGCCAGTAAACGTTGTACAATGTGTTTGTTCGATAAAATCAAAAAAATATTTTTTCTGTTCCTCATCTGCCATTTCGCGTATGGCTCCACCAGCCAGGGAGGGATTTGGATAAGCTAGAAAAACCCCCGCATCTCCGTAAGCTATAATTTCCGCCAATTTAGATCTTTCTACACAGCTACCATCGCGATCTTTACAAAGCTTGGTAATTGTTGGCTCAAAGCGGTAGTAGTCAATTCCTAGTGGATCGTTGTCTATACTTAAAGCAATACGACGCGCAAATACAATATCTGACACTGCTTCTGCGCCATAACGCTCCTCTGCCAAATTCAAATCCAGGCCAAAAAACAAATTACTCATAGATCATCTCCAACAGCAATATAAATTTCGTTAATAATGCCAAAGAGCCAAGACATCTCTATGACTTGACCTCGAAGCAGAGCCCTTCCCCCGGCTAGTTTCGCTAATAAAATACAAGCTTCCGCCACTAATTTTGAAACGATCAAATATTCATCACCTGCCACTAATCTTCGCAAAGACTCTATCCGTTCTACTAAATCGGCCCAGATTCTCCTCACCACTTCTTTTTGAATAATCGGACTACCTTCAGATATTCTTTCTGTCAGAGAAATTCTTAGATGTTCCATATAACCTTCGATCCATGCCAATTCATAGCGAATCAATAATGTCTGATGACTAAAAATCTTGGTAGCATAATTTGCATCGAAAACTTCTCGATAGCCTCCAAGCATAAAACCCACAGCCAAACCACGCTGAGCTAAAATTGGATCAACTAAAATACGATATTCATCCTCTTTGCAAACAACAATGCCAATTGTATCGACACTTCGAAACATTGATTTATCGACTAATGGCCTAGTTAAAAGAAAAAAGTCTTCCCCAACGACTGCTTCAATATCAGCACCAAAAACATTTTCCATAAAACTATTAAGACTTCGCTCCAACTGCAGGTCCAAAGGCGCTTCATATAAATCCAGATTGTAATCACTCATGTGTTGCCCTCCATTTCTTGCTCAACATAACAAGCCACGCTTGCAATAGTTTCTAAATGTTCCGATTGCAAATTATCTGGATTAACCACAAAACCTGGAATGGAGTTTTCCAGCTCCATCAAAAAAGACAGAGAAGTCATCGAGTCAAGTCCATATTTCTCTTTCAGCCTATCAGTCAAACTAATCGGCTCTCCAGCAAACATTGGAAGCGTCTTTAACAATGCTTCCTTGATCTGCTCAATAATTTTTTCTTCTGTTAGCATACAAAAACCTCCCATTACCACATCCAAAAACAATTCATCATTTATAATTCACAATTTATAATTACATAAAAAACATGTCTACATATTTTCCTTTAAAATCAATGAGTTATAAATTAAAGTTGAGTTCCACTTCATATTAAAAACATCTCTCCATTTTTAATAAGAATTTCCATAGGGTAACCGTGACTTAAAAACAATCCTGGGGATGCGCTACGCCCATAAGCACCAGCCATTCCAAGTGCAATTTGGTCACCGATCTTAGGGGAATTTAGGAAAACTTTACGCGCAATTACATCGCCAGGTGTACATAACCTACCTGTAATTGTGTAAACTGCAGCATCTGCAGAAACAGCAGTGTCATTGTCTTTTTTAATTAAACTTATGGGGAAATTTCTGGCTAAAACCGAACCAGCACCAGTTGCGGCTGAAAAGCAATTCATACCACCATTTGTAATAATAAAATTTTCACCTTTGGATTTTTTTATATCCAGGATACGCATCAGCAAATAACCGCACGACGCCACTAAAAATCTACCACTTTCCCAAATAATTCTTGTCTTAGGATGATCTTTTTTATAGTTAGACAAGACAGAAAGCCCTACTCGCAAAGACTCAATCTCAATTGTTTTTTCTCCAGGAAAATAAGGCACACCAATACCACCACCAACATCCACCATTTCCCATTTCTTCCCCCATCTTCTCTCTAAACTATCTGCAAGATTTAAAACCCTCTTGCTGTTTTCAACTATCGATTGGTGATCCAAAATGCGCGTACCGTTGTAGATATGTATGCCGATTACATCAACAAAAGACAAAGCAAAAATTTCCTTCTCTCTTGCTAATAATTCATTTTCATCTATGCCAAATTGGGTTGGCCGACCCCCCATCTTGAGCGCCGCACCTATAGCACAAAAATTAGGATTTATGCGTATAGCAACTCGGGCTTTTTTCTGCCGCTTTTGCGCTAATTTATTGATTACATTCAATTCATGGAATGACTCACATACCAATGCATAAATATCAACATCCAAACAATGCTCTATTTCCTGGTGTGTTTTTCCAGGTCCTAAAAACAAAATATCCTCCGAAGAAAATCCAGTTTGCAAGGCTGTTTCTAGTTCCTGCAACGAGCAAACCTCAGCTCCCGCATCCAAGGCACAAAACTCCTTAACTAAAGTTGGGTTTGGATTAGCTTTCAAGGAGTAAAAAATATCTACATCTAATGGCAATACTGATCGCAGCTCCTGCCAACTCGAATGCAACTTTGCATAATCATAAAGATAAAGCGGTGTGCCGTATTCCCTAGCAATATCCAATAGACTTACTCCTTGAATAAAATTTCCAGGAAAAAAACCAGAAGCTTCGTTGTTGCCTGAATCGTTCATCATCACGTCCTGCTTAATAGAAAAATTTAAAGAAATTTATTCACTGCAGAACTAGATTAACAAAAAGCAAATCATGCAGCACTACCGTGTTTTTCACGGTATTGCTTATTTTTGAAATTGTGGTATGAGGGGAAAAATATTTCTACCCTAACTGCAAATACTTAAATATTATTTATTTAAAACTAAATAATATTAAAATAAGTATTGACTTTATTGAAAATTCTTTTATAATAGCTTATAAAATCTACCTTAGCTTATTAGTATCGAGAGTGATTACTATGGGAAAAATTATTACCCAATGCCCTGCTTGTAACAGCTTAAAGTTACACGCCACGAAAATTGAGTGTGAAGATTGCAATACGACTTTTGAGGGAAAATTTGAAATACCGGCGTTACTGAAGCTGTCAGATGAAGATCTGCACTTTATTTTCGATTTCGTAAAATGCTCGGGTAGCTTAAAGGAGATGGCAGCGAAACAAAAAGTTTCCTATCCCACTCTCAGAAATAGGCTCAATGCTTTAATTGAAGCCATAGAGAATTTAGAAATTAAACGCGAAGGATCAAAAAATGAAATTTTACGTTTACTAGAAACAGGTAAAATTTCAGCTAAAGATGCTGCAAAAATGTTGCAAAAACTGTGAGACAGATTATGAAGAACGAAAAAGAACGATTAAATGCTATGTTTCAGGAAAAGAAAATTTCTGAAGCTGACTATAAACTGCTATCAGCAGCTTTGGAGAAAAAAGTATCCCCGATCAATACAACGTTTTCGCTCCTTATGAACCCGTTTCAAAAAATAGCCGGTCTCCCTGCGTTAACTCTTGGATTGATTGTTATTTTAGCTATGAGTTATTTAGGCACAATAGCCAAGGTATTTTTTCCTGGGGTATTAAATCTTGTTAATTCATCCAGTGTAGTAAGCCACAAAATACCATTTAGTTTCTTATTACTTACTTATCAAAATTTAGTATCTTGGTTAGCTGTAACTATTATTTTTTTAATAACAGCAAGAATTTGGCAACAAAAACGTATTCGAATTATCGATTTTTTTGGCACTGTTGCATTGTCTCGCTTTCCATTTTTGATTCTCATTATACTGCTTAGTATTATACAAATATTTCATCCAAGTACATTAGCACGAGATGCTTCAAAAGGTTGGTATCCATTACATCCTACTTTGATGATGGATATGGTCCACCTTGCTGTAGATGTGTGTGCAATATGGCAAATAACGATTTACTTTTCTGCTCTTAAAGAATCCTCAGGACTTACTGGAAAAAAACTTTGGTTAAGTTTTATTGCAGCGATGATTGCAGCAGAAGCTATCGCTGAACCGCTAACCATGATTTTCTTTTAATATAGAAACATTAACACTTGGCATTGCTTATCACTTTTGATACATGAGATTCATACACAAAAAAACATTAATAGTTGGCATAATTTCATTGGGATTATATCCAACTGCTTTCGCTAGTAATACTGGCACCTATTTAGGTATTGCTGCTGGCTATGGCATGACCAATTGGGAAAATCTTGTAGATGATGCGTCTAAAGATAAGGGAGCGATTAGTAGGATTTTTATTGGTTATGATTTCAGCAAATCTCTTGCTATCGAATTAGGCTATACTAATTTTTTCAGCAAAACAGATATCCAGGAAGTTAACACAACAATTCGTACACAGGCATTCGATTTACTAGGAAAAATAAAAGCACCCTTGTCTGATAAATTTGATATCTATGCCAAGACGGGACTCGGTTATTTAATGTCAAATTTAAAAAGCAATAGCTACGGTTCTCGCAATAATTTCAATATAGCTTATGGATTGGGACTAGAATATTCTATCTCTCAGAATGTAATAGCTGATATATCCTGGCTACGTTATGATGGGAAAATCACATATGACTTTAACAAATACCAACCTGACGCAGACACTTTTATGATCGGACTTCGCTATGTATTATTTACGGACAAATCATCTACGACTGTTTATCAATCAGCAAACGATCAATCTCCTTATCTTGGCCTTGGAATTGGTTATGACATTACCCACTGGAAAGTTGGCAACTACCATTATGATAATTTCATTGTCAACATGTCGAAAGACAGCGGTATAGCCAGCCGTATTTTTGCTGGTTATGATTTTAATAAATATTTTGCGGCTGAGGTTGGTTTTACCTACTTCAGTAACAGAGCCGAAGAAAATCATGCTCCATCTCCAGTTATTACAAGCGTTGTACTCACCCAAGCATTGGATTTCTTAGGAAAAATAAAAGCCCCACTAACCGATAACTTTGACTTTTACGCAAAAGCCGGCCTGGGATATTTGATGTCATACCCAAAGTCAACTAATACTGATACAGTGATCAATCGTGAGAATATTAATATAGCTTATGGAATAGGCTTAGATTATAGCATTACTTCAAATATTATTGCTGACATCTCTTGGTTGCGCTATCACGGACACGCCAAAATGAATCTAAATTATCAGCCAAATGCTGATACATTCATGATAGGACTTCGATATAAATTCAACATTTAACTCTAGCTCCACATTTAAAGAACAAAAACATATTGACTAGCATTCTGCACTCATGTATCATTACAAGAATGCAAAGTAAAAACACATTCAAAGCACTTCTCTTCCTCCGCTGGCGCGACTAGCGCACCCGTTCTCGTTTACCCGTAATTTACCCATCAAATCAAACTCTCAGCGGAGTATTTCTCATGAAAAAGTATATAAAAAAGTTTCTAGTCCTAGCGACTATCAGCATAGCCGCCACAGCTTTATTCGGATGCAAAAAAGAAATACCTACTAAAAAAGTTGGCATTATACTTCCTATAGAACACCAAGCTTTAAATGAAATTACGCAAGGATTTACCGCTACTTTAACTTCTTTAAGTAAAGAAAAACTGGATTTTAAAGTGATGAATGCCGAAGGCGATATAAACATACAGCGCGCTATAATTATGCAAATGCGTGATGCTCATTATGATCTGATTGTGCCTCTATCAACTTCCGCTTCGCAAATGACGGCTAGTTTAGTAAAAGAAGAGCCAATTGTGGCGCTCGCTGCTAGCATTCCTGAATCAGTCAGAATTCCTAAAGAAACTTGTAATATCGCGGTTGTAGATGATGAATTAGATAACAATGTGATCTTGCAACTAATCCACAAAACCTATCCCAACATAACCAAAGTGGCTTTAATTCACAGTGCTTCCGATAAGATTTTACCGGAAGTAGATGTTGTAAAAGCTGACTCTCCAAAGTATGGCATTAGTGTCCGTAATTTTATGGTGCAAAATTTAGCAGATCTTTATAGCGTTGGATCTGCCATACCAGATGATACCGATGCGATTTTTATTCTGAAAGACAACTTGGTCGCAAGCGGAATCGCCACACTGATCCAAATAGCTCATAAGAAGCATATTCTACTTATTACTTCTGATGATGCTACCTTAAAACAAGGAGCGGATTTAGCGATAGGCGTAGGGGAAAAAGAAATAGGCATTGAAGGCGCCAAGCTCGCCGCACAGATTCTAAACGGCAAATCACCTTGCTCGCTACCAATAATCAAACTAACTAAACCACATATTTTCAAAAGGTAAAAATTATGTTTACAGCAATTTTATCTCAACTTTTTCCTCTACTACCACTAGCTCTTGCGGTTTATATTAGCTTTTTTATTCTGCGCGCTACGGATTTAACCTTGGACGGCAGTTTTGTGCTTGGAGCTGCCGTTTTTGCCAAAATGCTAGAATTAAATTACGCACCAATGCTAGCTGGAATAGCCGCTTTAACAGCAGGAATGTTAGCTGGAACAGGGGTGGCACTCATTCAACGTAAGCAAAAAATCGACTCATTATTAGCTGGTATTTTAGCAACTTTCGTTCTTCTCAGTGTTAACTTACTTATCATGGGCCGTCCCAATATTAGCTTACTTGCCAAAGTCACTTTAGTTTCGACGGGAATTAATGCTAGCGATTTAAGCGTTAATATTCTAAGCGGCGCTTACAGTTCGATATTATGCCTAGGCGTCTGCCTAATTTTAGTCACACGCTATGGTTTATTGCTCCGAGCTTTTGGTGATAATCCCAATTTATTACATCGCCTCGGTAAAAATGTAGAAACACATCGCATCGGCGGCTTCGCCCTAACTAACTCCTTAGCTGCTGCATCCGGATGCCTAACAGCACAAACGATAGGTTATGCTGACATTGGTATGGGCTTTGGATTAACTTTAACTGCTCTCGGGGCCGTTATACTAGGTCAGCAGCTGCTTCAGAAACTATCGCCGAAACACTTACTACATGGCATACAAGCCTTTGCTGTTTGCCTTCTAGGTGTTGCCTTCTACTTATTAGCCACTAATGGCTTACTACGCCTCAACCTTAATCCTATTTATTTGAAAATGGTTCTCGGCTTAACGCTCATTATGTTTTTACGTACTGCCAACATTTGCACAACCAAGAGGATTTATGAATCACCCACTACTTGAAATAAAAAATTTGTCCTACACACCACAAGGATTATCGCGTTCAGT
This sequence comes from Gammaproteobacteria bacterium, assembly GCA_041664965.1. GTDB lineage: Bacteria > Pseudomonadota > Gammaproteobacteria > UBA9339 > UBA9339 > JBAYJT01. The sequence goes on along the minus strand of JBAYJT010000024.1, from coordinate 4,024 downwards.
TCTGAATAATATCAACTACAAAATTTATCCGGGAGATTTTGTGATTCTATTGGGAAGTAATGGCTCAGGAAAAAGCTCTCTCTTAAAGACAATAGATAGACGCACAGAAGCCACTACTGGAGATATTTTATTAAGTAACAAAAAAATATCTCATTATTCACAAAAAGAATTTGCTAGCCAAGTTATTACATTGACGCAAAACACAGTTGATTCGCTATTCCCATCGCTTACTGTTTTAGAAAACTGCTTCCTAGCGCTAGAACGTCTAAGTATTAAGACTTTCCTAAATCAGCAAAATCCAAAACAATTCTTTTCCACTCATCTGAAACAATTCAATAATAATTTAGCGCATCATTTCAGCACACATGTTTCTGTACTATCTGGCGGCGAACAACAGGCTTTAGTTTTAGCCCTCAGCATGTTACATCCACCAAAATTATTACTGCTAGATGAGCATGTAAGCGCTTTAGATCCAAAAGCTGCAGAGCATTTGCTAAAATTTACTGCGAAAATAATAGATGAACACAAAATAACTTGTGTCTTAACAACACATGACTTAAAAACAGCACTACGCTTTGGTAATAGACTATTAGCTCTTAGTAATGGAAAGGTCAGTAGAGAATTTAATGAAAAGGAAAAAAAGGCGTTAACCCAGGAGGATTTACTGAATTTGTATCTCCCTCCCCAAATAATTTAGCCAAAAACCGTCAAAAATATGTCTATAGGTTTTCCTTATAAATCAATCACGCCGAGGCGTGATTACATTTTGAAATTGCTTTCTTCATTTTACCACTCGCTACACGCAAGGCATTTGATCCTCGGGTAACTTTGGCAATACTAACGCCAAACTCGCGAGCAATCTCACGCTGAGTTTTTTCACTTCGCAACAATTCTTCAACTATTTTATAGCGTAGAGCAATATCTTCTTGTTCCGCCTTTGTTAAAAATAAATCCAAAAGCAAAGAAAAATCATTCTTACCCTTCATTTGTGCACAAAGTTTCAAAAAAGCCTGCCAATTGGCTAAATATTTTTGTTTCATGCTCTTTTTCCTCTGTCAATTTTTTAGCATTTTCGCAGCATTTTAAATATAAATCAAAAACCCAGACAAGCACAGTAAAAATCTGAGTTATAATAATTTACATACTTCTTTATCGCCGGTACAATTTGCTTCTCTTTATTTACCAGTAGCGCGGTAAAATGACAATGGAGTGGCGGTATTTTGCGTACATTTATGCGCAAGTTTGTGTTTAGAATTTGTGTCAATGTTTATTTGGCCTTTTCACTGCTTTTTTCCACCACCATTTCTGCTGTCCCAACACCATATGCGTCTTCCACTCAACAACAATCAATCAGCAAGCAAATATTAACTAGCAATGTCAATTCCCCCAATGCTATTTCTGTAACTAGCTCAGAATTGGGCTTTACTGGGCCATTTTCTTTTGGCTTTACCAAAGATAATTTAAATAATTTCATTTGGAATGCACAATACACACAAAAATTCACCGAAAACCTAGCTCTTTCTGGTTTAGTGGAGCACGGATCTGATACTAATCGTTATGGAATCACAGCAGGTTTAAGAGTATTTGGCAGTGGATTATTAAAGTTTTCCGCCGAAAAGTTAAGTCAGGTACTACCATTCACGTTTATTACAGGCGGTGTCAATCAAAAGATGACCCAAGATGCCTTTGGAGCCAAATACCAACAGCTTTTAAAAAATGATTTCTGGCAAGACATAAACATTGGTAGCTATTACGCCAACACCCCTAATAAAGGCCTGTCTGCAATCGAAACCTATGCTGCAGGCTATGCTCAAGATAACTATCGAAATATCGCTGGTGCCACCAGCAAGGGCTTTGACATCGGTTCCGACTTCGCGCTCACACATTCTACAGAACTAAATGGTCACTTTTATTACGACTCTGTCTATTATAATAACATCTATTCCATCTCAAAAAATGACTCTACTGGTATCGGTTATAGCTTAGGCCTGAGCCAATTACTGGGCGATCATATTAAAATCTCTGCGGATGCCAGTAAACGCAAGATATATGACACATACAAACTGGGCATTTCCTGGCTCCCACCTTACATCGCCAAAAAACTTGGCATAGAACTAGCGTTAGAGGGAGAACATTTTACTTCCCATAACACAACCCCATCTAGTAACAGCGTCGGCTTAAGATTAACATTTAATCCAGGTACTATTGGCGCTAATGAAGTACATTACCTATCCAAACAGATAGATTTAACCAATGACATCCGAATGTGGACAAGCTCTCCTGCTGTTCATATGGAAAGAGTACTAGCTACGGCTGATGAAAAATTAGTGGACTTACGACCAGAAATAGATTCTATCACTCCTAGTTCCGGATCAACTTTGGGTGGCACAGAAGTAACACTCGTTGGAGAAGAAGTAACAGGCTTAACTAGCGTAACATTTGGTGGCATAGAAGCTCCATCATACACACTTGTTGATCCTGATACCATCAGAGTCATCACTCCGCCCCACGCTTCAGGTTGGGTTGACGTAAAAATTGTTGGACCTGGCGGAACAGACACTAAAGTAAATGGTTTTGAATATAAAGACACCTCTAGCAATACAATCACGGTAAATTCCATTAATCCAAAAGCCAAATCGCTAGGCGAAAACAGCGATACTGATGTCACCATTACCGGTTCCAATTTTGATAAAAGTGCAACAGTAAAATTTGGCAAACAAGATGCCAAAATAAAAAGCATCACTACTGATAAAATTATAGCAACAGTACCAACTCTTAACAGCGAACCCGGCCCTGTTGATATAGTGGTTACAAACTCCAAAGGCGAAAGCTCCAAATTACCCAAGGCTTTTAATTACACCATTTCTAATGATGCATTAACCGCGCCAGCAAATGCAATTACCATGAGTCCAACTGTAGGCGTAAATTCTGGTGGCACAACAGTTGTAGTTTCTGGCGGAAGTATTGGCCAATTTAGCGCTGCAACTACTGTCACTATTGGCAGTAAAACAGTAGCCTTAGCATCTGTTGCTGCGGATGGTACTAATTTTACTTTTGTAACCCCAGCAGGTGGCACAGGAACCGTCAACGTTTCTACTAATAATCCAACTCTTAGTATAGGAACATTTACCTATCATTCTGCCACAGCTTTAATCATAACAGCCACAGCAGGCTCTCACTGTACTATGAGCCCATCCGGCTCGGTAGTGGTACCTAGAAGAGGAAGCCAAACATTTACAATGGGAGCTGATGCCAACTATCATCTTGATACTGTTGTTGTTGACTCCACATCAATCACTCCTGTGCCGACAACTTATACCTTCTCTAATGTTGTAACAAATCATACTATTTCCAATACTTGTGCGATTGATACATATACTATCACTGCATCAGCCGGAACTGGAGGATCTATATCACCATCAGGAGCAGTTAGTGTAAATAGCGGATCCAATCAAACCTTTACGATTACTTCTAATACTGGTTATCATATTGCTGGTGTAACGGTGGATGGGGCATCCCAAGGTGTAATTAGTTCATATACTTTTACAAATGTAACTACTACCCATACAATTTCTGCTACTTTTGCCATCGACACGCATACCATTACATCAAACGCTGGATCCAATGGTTCTATCTCTCCAAGCGGCACTACTACAGTAAATTACGGCGCAAATCAAACCTATACAATTACAGCAGACACTAATTATCATGTTTTAGACGTATTGGTTGACGGAGCTTCAGTGGGAACCGTAACTTCTTATACATTTACCAATGTGCTCAGTAATCATACAATTGCAGCAACTTTTACAATTGATACCTATACAATAACTGCTAGTGCTGGAGCTAATGGAAATATTTCCCCATCCGGCGCAGTCAGCGTAAACAAAGGATCTAACCAAACTTTCTTAATCACTCCTAATGCCAACTATCATATTGTCGACGTTGTGGTTGATGGCTCCTCTCAGGGCGCAATTAGTTCCTATCCTTTCTCGAACGTAACTGCCACTCACACTATCTCTGCTAC
>JBAYJT010000023.1:0-25440 GCA_041664965.1 Gammaproteobacteria bacterium | reverse complement strand
CAACTTTTTACGGCTTATCTTTTCTTTCATAGTAGCTTTCCCTTTGTAATCAACTCCATGCAACTGAAAAACATTTTTTGCTACATCGATTCCTAAATGTGTTGTAATATTCATATCGGATTCCCCTCTGAATTTTATAGTTAATATTTGGCACTTTTAGATGCCGCTCGAATATTACTATTTTGGCACTTTTGATGCCGTTTAGTAAGAGGAGAGTCCATCCCATCAGTATAGAAACAGGTTGAATGCGGCAATTTTATGAGACGTATCGTGATACTCAATTTGTGTCAACGGTGTTGACACAAATTAGCTGGACTAATCACTTAATGATTCTTTCTAAAACAAAGAGCTTGGAAGAGAGAGAGTTTTATATTCACTTCTCTCTGAAGGAGAAGTACAGCTCCAGGGAGCTTGAACGGCAGATAGATAGTGGCTTATTTGAACGAGTCATAATGTCTAAGCAAAAAGTGTCACCACTGGTGACACAAATTCATCCTGATGCATCTTCAGTGTTTAAAGACTCCTATGTTTTTGATTTTATTGGATTACCTGAAGTACACAGCGAGAGAGATTTGAATAAAGGTATCGTTTATTCTTTCACAGGGGATTGCGTTGCTTGGTTATGTTGGAGTTGAAAATAGATGAATTTCAACCTGAGTATCTCGGTAAACTTAATTTTTATCTGGAAGCGCTAGATCGAGATGTTCGCAAAGAGGGTGAAAACCCTAGTGTAGGTATTATTTTGTGTAAGTCCAAAGATGATGAAGTGGTGAAATATTCTTTAAGCCGTAATCTTTCGCCAGCAATGATAGCTGACTATAAGACCCAGCTTATTCCCACAAAAGTATTGCAGAAAAAATTGAATGAATATTATACGCTGAAAAACTTCTAAAATTCTTGTTATTTTTACCCAAAACAACTATACTTTTCGATAAATGTATATAAATAGGGTGTATTTATGGGAAAGAAACAGGATCAGCTCGTTGCGTTTCTACAAAACAGAGGGGGTATTTCCAATTACTCTGAGCTTAGAATGGCTGGTTTTGATAAATTTACTATTAAAGCTTGTATTTCCGCTCACCTTGTGGAGAGAATAGATCGGGGTATTTACAGCTTACTTAGCGGAATATCTGTAGCTAATCCAGATTTAGTTACTGTTGCTCTGAAAATTCCCAAAGGTGTTATTTGTCTTCTTTCCGCACTCTCATTTCATGGAGCGACGAATGAAGTATCACCTTATGTTGATGTGGCTATTGCGCGCGGTTCACATGAAAGTGTAATTAGCTATCCTCCTGTGCGGTTCTACCATTTTGATCCTGTTATGTGGGCTATTGGTGTGGAAAATCACAATATAGAAGGACATCAAATTAAGGTCTATTCTTTGACTAAGACAGTAGTTGATTGCTTTAAATTTCGGAATAGATTTGGGGTTGACGTTGCGCGGGAAGCTCTTAAGATCGCTTTTAACGAAAAAAACGCTGATCCTAAAGAGATTATGCAATATGCCAAGATATGCAGAGTAGATAAGATTATTAAGCCAATGTTGGAAACCTTGCTATGAGTAAAAAAGTTATCGATATGCAAGCTTCTGTACGGGCATTACTTCAAAATAAAGCTCAGGTAAAAAGGGTGACATTTGAGGAAATATTTCAGAGCTACGTTATGGAAAGGTTTCTTTATAGGCTTAGCAAATCTCACTATTCTAACCGATTTATATTAAAGGGTGCTCTCTTATTTATAGCTTGGGCTGTTCCGGACAGAAGAGTGACTAGAGATATTGATTTTTTGGCGTATTGCGATAATCAAGTTATGGCGATAGAAACAGCTATAAGAGATATCTGCAATGTTGCTGTAGAGATGGATGGTCTTGTGTTTGATTCTAAAACAGTCACAGGAAAAAACATTAAGGAAGAAGCAGATTACAAAGGGGTGCGAGTCAGTCTTTTTGCCTTTTTAGGGAGAGCACGTGTTTCGTTGCAAATCGATATTGGTTTTGGAGATGCTGTTTATCCTCGAATTAAGTCAATCGACTATCCATCTATTTTAAATTTCCCAAATCCCCATTTAAAGATCTACCCGCATGAAAGCGTTATTAGTGAAAAATTTGAGGTTATGATTAATTTGGGGTCATTAAATAGTCGAATGAAAGATTTTTATGATATTTGGCTTATGATGCATAGATTTGATTTTACAAGCCAGAGGCTGTCTGAGGCTTTAAAAAAGACCTTTGAGAAACGTAAGACCACTATTCCCGAGGGGAGGCTATTGTTTGCTGAAGAGATTTATGATGATCAATCGGACTGCCAGAATTTATGGCAAGCTTTTTTAAAAAAAGGAAATATTGCTTGCGCTCCGCCTAAGTTATTTATTGTAGCTGGAGAGATAGAAGAATTTCTTAAAATACCTCTTGGGGAAATTAACAGTGGAACAGGAACTAATATGTGCTGGACAGCGTCAGGACCGTGGAAGTAAAAGCTATGCCTAAACTCTACATCAAAACCTACGGCTGTCAGATGAATGTTTACGATTCGGAGAAAATCGCAAATATTTTACAAGCATCGCACAATATGGAATTGGTTAATGACCCTAAGGATGCGGATTTGATTTTGCTAAATACTTGCGCCATACGCGGCAAAGCGGAGCAAAAGGTATTTTCAGATTTGGGGCGTTTTCGAGCCTTTAAGAAAAAACGGCCTGAAATGATTATAGGTGTAGGTGGTTGTGTCGCTACGGAAAGTGGCAAGAAAATTTTAGAGCGAGCTCCTTATGTGAGTATTATTTTTGGTCCGCAGACATTGCATCGTCTGCCAGTGCTCTATGATGAAGCGTCAGAAAGTGCTAAACGCTCGATAGATATTCGATTATTAAAGAATGAGAAGTTTCAGCATTTTCCGCCGGCTAAGTCTAATGGACCTTTAGCTTACGTAACTATCATGGAAGGTTGTAACCGTTTTTGTAGTTATTGCATTGTGCCCTTTACGAGGGGGCGTGAAATTAGTCGGCCATTTCAGGATGTTTTGACAGAGTGCGAAATTTTGGCCTCGCAAGGCGTAAAAGAAATTCATTTTTTAGGGCAAAATGTTAACGCTTACAAGGCTGATGATAAAAATTTGGCCGATTTAATTAGAGAAACGGCCAAAATTCCTGGGATTCTTAGACTTCGTTTTACGACTTCACATCCAGCTGATTTTTCCGAACGTCTTATAGAAGTATTTGCTGATACGCCTACATTAGCTAATCACTTGCATCTACCAGTACAACACGGATCCAATCGCATTTTAGAAGCCATGCGGCGCAATTACACTGTTCTGGAATACAAAGAGAAAGTTAAAAAACTTCGTCAAATACGCCCCAACATTAGTGTTTCGACGGATTTTATTGTTGGATTTCCGGGGGAAACTGAAGAAGATTTTGAGAAAATGTTGGATTTAGTTGAAGAGGTGAAATTCGATCAATCTTTTAGTTTTATTTACAGTCCTCGTCCCAATACCAAAGCTGCTCTTCTTGCTGACGACATGCCACTTGCTGTCAAGAAAGTGCGTTTAGCTAAACTCCAAAAAGCGCTGAGTAAACATGCTAATCTCATCAGTGAGTCTATGTTAAATATACCCCAAAAAGTTCTAGTGGTTGGTTCATCTCGCAAAAATACTAAAGAACTTTCAGGTCGCACCGAAAACAATCGCATAGTGAATTTCTTAGGCCCAGCTGATTTAATTAGCCAAATAGTTGAAGTGAAAATCACTGGGGTTTTGACGAATTCATTACGTGGGGAAATGTGTGAGTCGATTCTTTTTAGGAGATAAGTCATGCTTGATGCCTCTTTTGATGCTCCGGTCGTTAAATTTATTGCTGATATCTTAGAAACTGCTATCCATAAAGGAGCTTCAGATGTGCACTTTGAACCTTATGAGAAATATTATCGTGTGCGCTTACGCATTGATGGCATATTGCATGAAATAGCGAAAGCGGACTTGGCTTTAACTGATCAATATAGCGCTCGCTTGAAGGTAATGGCAAGGTTAGATGTTGCGGAAAAAAGATTGCCGCAAGACGGACGTTTTACTTTGCGTTTATCTAAAGAACAAAACTCTGATTGTCGTATTAGTACCTGCCCGACATTATTTGGCGAAAAAGTGGTCGTAAGGATATTACCATCTAGCAGTGTGGCGCTAGATCTAGTTAGTTTGGGTTTAAATAGTGAAGAGCAAGAGATATTTTTGCGCGCCATTAAAAAACCAGAAGGCATGATTTTGGTGACAGGGCCGACCGGCAGCGGCAAAACGGTTTCTTTATATGCAGCGCTTAATATTTTAAATGCAGAAACGCGAAACATCATAAGCATTGAAGACCCCATCGAAATTCAATTGCCTGGAATCAATCAAGTTGAAGTTCATCCGAAAATAGGGTTGACTTTTGCGAAGGCACTCCGTTCTTTTTTGCGACAAGATCCGGATGTGATTATGCTTGGCGAAATTCGTGATTTAGATACGGCTGAAATTGCTGTAAGAGCGGCGCAGACAGGGCATTTAGTTTTGGCAACGCTGCATACTAATTCAGCTTTAGAAGCGGTGACGCGCTTGCTAAATTTAGGTGTTCCTGTGTTTAATTTGGCAGGATCTTTGCAATTAGTTATTGCTCAGCGCTTAGTGCGTCGCCTTTGTCCGCATTGCAAAAAAGAAATTCATTTCAGTAAGGAAAAATGGCAGGCATCGGCCTTGTCTGTGTTGCCCTATTCGAAAGATCAAAATATTTGTCAAGCTGTAGGCTGTTCCAATTGTAATAAGGGCTATGCTGGACGAATTGGTATTTTTGAGTTTCTGCCATTTACAAATCAAATGGGAGAAGTGTTGTTGCGGGGTAATGATTTGAATGCTTTAGCCATCTTGGCAGAACAAAACGGTTTACAGAAGTTACGTATGTCGGCAGCACGGAAAATTTTAGAAGGTGTTACTAGCCTCGAGGAAGTTGAACGAATTATAATGTGATCTTGTGTAGAGACGCGATTCATCGCGTCTAGATTCATCGCGTCTAGATTTATCGCATTTATAGGAGAAATATGTCAAAAATTATTTTTACAGGTGGCGGTTCGGCCGGACATGTTACGCCGAATTTGGCGTTGATGAAAAAACTCTCCAGCGAAAAGTGGGAAGTGTTTTATGTTGGATCGAAGAGCGGCCAAGAGAGCAGTATAATTGCCCATCTTAAACCTAAAGTGCAGTATTTTGCTATTTCTACGGGAAAACTTAGGCGCTATTTTAGTTGGCGTAATTTCATTGATCCTTTTAAAATTATTTTTGGTATTTTGGGTGCATGGAGAATTTGCGGCCAAGTTAAGCCAAGTATTGTTTTTTCTAAAGGCAGCTTTGTAGCTTTTCCGGTAGTAGTTGCCGCTTGGGTGCGTCATATTCCTGTTATTATTCATGAATCAGATTTTTCGCCAGGTTTAGCAAATCGCTTAAGTTTTCCTTTCGCAAGTAAAATTTGTACTAGTTTTGCGGAAAGCGCCAAATATTTCTCTGATAAATATAAGAAAAAATTGGTATACACGGGCTTGCCCATTCGTTCTGAATTGCTGCTAGGTGATGCTAAACTAGGTCGAGAGTTTTGTGGATTTGACCTCAAGAAAAAAATCATTTTGGTGCAGGGTGGAGGCCTGGGTGCTGATTCTGTTAATAAGTTAGTGCGTGAGATTTTGCCAAAATTATTACCTGATTTTCAAATTGTACATTCTTGCGGTAAAGATAAAGTTGATGAAAATTTGAAAAATCAGAAGGGCTATGTGCAATTTGAATATATAAACGAAGAAATGCCACATATTTTAGCCGCTGCTGATTTGGTTGTATCCCGTGCTGGTTCTAATTCGGTTTATGAGCTAGTTGCACTGAAAAAACCGCATATTTTATTGCCTTTATCCAAAGAATCTAGCCGCGGTGATCAAATTTTGAATGCCAAACACTTTGAAGCTTTAGGGCTCAGTTCTGCTATCTATCCTGAAGATCAAACTTCCGATAATCTCTATCGCCAGATTGAGTTTTTAGCGCAAAACTTGGATGAAGCTAAGCAAAAGTTTGCTGATTACACAATGCTCGATAGCGTGGCCATTATTTCTGCTTTATTGAAAGATAGCGCTAATATTGGTATATAACGCGCATTCTGCCTAGTCTTTGATTTGCGTTTTTTTTTGGTTTTTTCACCACAATGTCTATGTCTTGGCTTAGTAGAGTGAGGAATTTGACTAGACGTTCTAGAGAAAATTCTGCTAATCGTCCGCGATTTAGTAGTGATATTTTTGCTTGATCTACATGAAGTAACGTAGCAGCATCGATTTGACGCAGTCCTTGATGTGCGATAATTTCATTTATTTTCATAGCTAGATCGGCTTTAGCCAGTTTTTCTTCTGCATTGGGCATTTCTAAGTCAGTAAAGACGTTTTGAGATCCTTCTTCCCATTTAATGTTTTTTCGAGATTTTTTAGTTGTTTTCATAAATCACCTGAGGCAATCATTATAACATTAAAAAAATAAATATGCTAGTTTTAGCATATTAGCTATTGTGTAGCACAAGGAATCTTCTTTCCTTCTGCGGTTTTGTTGCTTAAACGCAGGCGGCCGTTGGTGTTCATGATGATGGCTTTTGCGTAGATGGCAAAATCTTTGGGGCAGTAATAGAAGCTGCCTTGTTGGCCATTTGGGAGTCCGGTTGGTAGGAATTCAATACTGCCACTCCTACCTAAATTGCCATGCCAATCCAATGTGTCGCCATATGATGTAGAGGGGAAAGTTCTTATAAATTTTTTGGTTTTTTTGATAATCACAATTTGTCCATCGCTCCAAGTTTTACCGTTTTTAGATAGAAGAACGTGCTTGCCTTGATTAATGGCGGTGCCGCGTGCAAGGCGTAAGGCGTCCACAATATTTGCTACACCAGTTGTAACGCGATTTCTTACTACGAATGTATGCCAAGTGGGCATGGTTATTAGCAGTAAAATAGATATTATCAGCAAAACGCAAAGAAACTCGTAAAGCGTAAAGCCTCGCTGTCTTCGTTTGGGAAAAGAATTTTTGTGCTGAAAATATCGCATTAGCTAGAATGTAACATAATTTTTAGTTGGAAAAACCCCGTGTTTTTGCACATTCTTCGCATTGTGCAAAGCTAGGAAATTCATTACAATCAGTTCAAATAAACTAAAGAGGGTAATGTTTATGCAAAATCCAGTAGAGCCAGGTACTTCGTCGCGGTCCAGCTTTTGGTCTAGAATTACTGATCCTAAAGCAATTGATACTTCACTTGATTATAGTATTGAATCAGATGATAGTTTGCCTTCTTGCAGCAACTTTTTTAAACAAGTGGTTGCACCTGTAGCATTGGTGGGTGGAATAGCTGCCGCTGGGTATTTTATGCTAAAAAATAAATTAGGTGGATAATAAATATGTTTCAAAATTTATCTTCACGATTAGTAAAAACAGTACGTGATTTGACCGGACGTGGTCGACTTACAGAAGAAAATATTCAAGAAACGTTAAGCCAAGTGCGTATTGCGCTTTTAGAAGCGGATGTTGCTTTGCCGGTTGTTAAAGAATTTATCGACGCCATTCAAGTTAAGGCTGTTGGGCAAGAAGTTTTGCAAAGTTTAAGGCCTGGCGAGGTTTTAATTAAGTTTATTCATGACGAACTAATCCGAACACTTGGTGAAAGTAACGTAGGGCTAAATTTAAAGGCCGAACCTCCAGTTGTCATCATGGTTGTTGGTTTACAGGGTTCTGGTAAAACTACGACTATAGCTAAATTAGCAAAATATTTAACTGAAACGCAGAAGAAAAAAGTTCTTCTAACTAGCGCCGACGTTTATCGCCCAGCAGCTATTGATCAGCTAGAAACTCTCGCCTCGCAAATCAATGTTCCGTTTTATAAAAATATTTCAGAAAAAAATCCCAATAATTTGGCCAAAGAAGCTTTGCAGGTAGCTAGAAATCAGCTTGCTGAGGTGATTTTGTTTGATACGGCAGGAAGATTGCATGTCGATGCCGAAATGATGGACGAATTGGTTAGATTGCAATCAACGTTAAATCCGACGGAAACTCTGTTGGTTGTCGATAGCATGACCGGTCAAGACGCGGCCAATGTTGCTAAAATATTCAACGAAAAGCTGAATCTGACAGGTATTGTTTTAACTAAGACGGACGGTGATGCGCGTGGCGGTGCGGCTTTATCTATGCGTCTGCTTACGGGCAAGCCGATTAAATTTATCGGTACGGGCGAGAAAATTGTAGCGCTAGAGCCGTTTTACCCAGAGCGTATTGCCTCGCGCATTTTAGACATGGGCGATGTTGTAAGTTTAGTCGAAGAAGTACAACAAAAAGTTGACCATGCTAAAGCCGAGCAACTAACTAAGAAAATTATCAAAGGTAAAGGATTTGATTTAGAGGATTTTCGCGATCAGCTTAGGCAAATGAGCAAAATGGGTGGTATTCAAGGCTTATTAAGTAAAATGCCAGGCGTAGGTCAGCTACCAGAACAGGCTAAAGCAATGCTCAACGATAAGCAATTTGTGCGCATGGCAGCAATTATTGATTCTATGACTAAGCGCGAAAGACGTTTTCCGGCTTTGATCAAAGGTTCGCAAAGGCGACGTATTTCCATGGGTTCGGGCACACAAGTGCAAGATGTAAATCGCCTTTTAAAGCAATATGAACAAATGCAAAAAATGATGAAACGTATGAAAGGCGGGAAGCTGCAAAGCATGATGCGACATTTTAATATGGGGATGTAGGATGTTTTTTGTTTCGTCCCTGTGGGAATAGGATTATTGCGTGTACGTGCAACCCAGCCCGACACTCTTCACGCGAAACGCGTGATTCATTTGGACTGGGCTATTCTAGATTTGCCCTTTCAGGGCGCATGTTTAAATACAATAAAGCCACAACGTGGCGAATTTAGAATAGCCCAGGGAAAATTCGCGTTAGCGAATGTCGCCCTGGGGAGATGCCGGAAAAACATGTCTACGCGTTTTCCTTTTAAATCAATGGGTTATGTTTTGAAGTTGGGTTCTGGCGATTTTTCGTATTAGTTCGGTCAACAATAACCTTCCAATTAATCTAATTTTCGCGTAGAATTCGGCGGTTTTAGAAATATCAGAATTTTAGAGGTAATAATAGAATGGTAGTTATACGCTTATCTCGAGGCGGCACCAAGAAACGTCCTTTTTATAATATTTTAGTAACCGATAGTCGCAAACCACGCGATAGTGGCTATATTGAGCGCTTAGGTTTTTATAATCCAATCGCCAAAGGCGGTGAGGTTGCGCTTAAAATAGAAGACGAACGTCTTAAATATTGGTTAGGTTGTGGCGCCAAGCCTTCTGAGCGTGTTGCATTCTTACTGAAAAACCGCGACAAAGTAGCTGCAAAAGATATCGCAGCGCCCAAAGAATCTAAGCAAAAAGCCAAAAAGGCTAAAGCTGTCAAAGAAGAAAAGCCCGCAGAAGCGCCGGCTGCTCCAGCAGAACAAGCTTAAATTATCGTGTCACAAAATAAACTAGTTATCATTGCACGTCTTGGAAGGCCTGTAGGTGTGCAAGGTTTTTTGCGCGTCAATTCTTTTACTCATCCACCTGAAAATATTTTGAAGCTTTTTCCTTGGCAAGTGCAACGAAAAGGTGCTTGGCAAGAATTAGAAGTTGAATCTTATAAACAGCATGGCGATCAAATTTTAGTTCGATTGAAAGGTTGCTTAGATCGCGATCAGGCGGCCTTGTGGACTAATTCTTTAATTGCGGTTCCCCGCAGCGCTCTTCCGCCTATTAAAGACGATAAAACCTATTATTGGTCGGATTTAGTGGGCTTAGAAGTAATCAACCAGGAAAATCAAAATCTAGGCAAAGTAGCGGAAGTTTTTGCAACTGGTGCCAACGATGTTTTGCGTGTGGAAAGCAGGGAAGAAGGCCAGCGCATTGAGCGTTTAATTCCTTTCATCAAAAGCGTAATTCTTTCTGTTAGCCTTAAGGAAGGCGTGATACGCGTAGATTGGGGAAAGGATTTTTAGTCTTTTGCCTATGCTACAATATCGTACAACAACAATTCTTTTTCATGTTCTGTTCCACTTCGATCTTTGGATCTGGCTTGGTTTTTCCACCGGATTGAGAATAAAATGCAGACGATGAAGTGCTAAGTTTTGGTAAAAGGCTATCTGCCTCATTAGCCTGCGGTGTAGATGCAGGAGTACTAGAAGAGCTGGAGCCTGATGATGAGGGCGGGACTTCTGCCGGCGTAGTCTGTGGTGGCGTTATTCCCAGCTGTGAAGCTAAAAATTTTTTCAATTGCTCTAAAATCTGTCGCCTAAAATCTGGATCATTAGAATTTGGCAGCAATAAGTATATTCGAGCTATTTGCGGATTCTTACTTATATCGTATCTTGGAGCTTTGCCTGTGTAAGCATACATGTACATATTCAAAACGGCGCATACGCCACAAACGTCGTAGCCTTCTGGTTGAGCAGGGCATCCTACGAAATTTTCAGAAGTTATCTTTATGTTAGCTTTTGCGAAGCTTGGATGGTTGGTGAGATATTCGTTTGGATAGCGAGGCAAATCATATCTGTAAGGGCGTTCCTTACCAATAGGAAGATCAGGAATATTTGATTCCAAATAACTTATTTTAACTTCCCACCCTTTTTCTTTTTTATTAAATTCTAAAACGCATGAGGTAAAGTGCCTATACGCCTTACCCGATACTATTATATGACTACTTAATATTCCTACTTTGAATCTGTTACACTTGTCTAACTCTAACAATGTAGGGGGTATTTCAGGTAAAGAGAAACCATGATCGTCATTACCAGAGGGGTCGTAAAAATTAAAAAATATGCGACATTTACCGCTATGGTCGTATAACCAACTTCCTGCCCTTTGTCCTGTAGGAGGTATTGAATAATTATGAGTTATAGGATTCCATACCATACCAGATGAAGCTTCTTGATTAGCGCTATTAACAGAAAAAGTCTGATCCTCCTGTATTTTTTTAATGTCGCAAAACATTCTATAAACAAAAGTATGAAGTTTCCCAACAACTGGAATACCTAAACCGGCACCGGCCAACCGGCCTAGAGATTGGGGTAACTTATTGTCATCTAACTTTACAATGCCTTGAATCTCTTGTTTCGTAGCACTTGTGATGAACATACTGCAAACCTTTAGAAATATTATTAATAAATACAGCAAATAGTGAAATAGTATAATATAAAAACATTAAGTGAATATTAGGGGAAAAAATATTTTCGTAACTATCTGGGATTTGTATGTAATAGTGTGATTTACGGTTCAATACACTGTATTGCGCGTTTCTAAATTCAACGTCATAATGAATGTAGGGCGGGGCAGGGAGGCATTTTAAGAGGATGGTCAACGCAGAGAACGTTTAATCTCTTTCATTGCAAAAGGTAGATAAAAATATGAATAGAAAAGCGTTACAAACGATCAGTAAACAAAATATTACTGTCATAGATAAAAGCTATGTCACTTTTCTAAGGGAAGCTAAAAAACAGGTGTTTGCAACTAGAATTCAAATTGCAAAAGCCGCTTGTCATGAACAGATAAAACTCTATTGGTGGTTTGGGCAACATATTGTAGAAGCTCAAGCCAAATTTGGTTGGGGAAAGGCTATTGTTGAACGTCTTGCCAAAGATCTGGGCAAGATTTTTAATTCTACTTATGGGTTTTCAGTTCAGAATCTTTGGTATATGCGACAATTTTATTTGGAGTACAAAGACCTTCCAAATCTCCAACGACTTGTTGGAGAAATCGGGTGGGGCCAAAATTTAGTTATAATGGCTAAAGTTAAAGATATTAAAGCCAGAGAGTTTTATCTTCGAGCTACAATTGAGATGGGATGGACTCGTGACGTTTTAGCTATGCAAATTTCGTCTTTAGCTTATGAAAGGCAAGTAAAAGCAAAAAAACAGCATAATTTCGCATTAGCTTTACCAAAACATTTATCAGAACAGGCGAATTATCTAATGAAAGATGTTTATATGCTAGACACATTAGGCATTACCAAACCCGTCTTAGAAGCTGAAATCGAAGCAAGAATAGTTAGCAAAATTAAAGACGTCATGTTAGAGCTTGGCTATGGATTTTCTTTTATCGGAAATCAATATCGCGTTTCCCATAAAGGAAATGATTATTTTATTGATCTTTTATTTTTCAATAGAAGATTAAATGCTTTGGTCGCAATGGAAATCAAGAAGGGCAAGTTTATGCCCGAATATGCAGGTAAAATGAATTTTTATCTCAATTTACTTGATGATTTTGTGAAAGAACCGCATGAGAACCACTCAATTGGTATAATTCTTTGTTCGGAACGTAAACGCTTTGAAGTTGAGTATGCTTTAAGGGGAATCAATAAACCTGTTGGAGTAGCGGAATTTAGGCTTACTCGTAAGTTGCCTAAAGAGTTGCGTAATAAACTTCCTAATGTAAAGGAATTAGAAACTGAAATACTTAAAGAGTTGAAAGAGTAGATATGGCTTTACCTATTCTTTCGAATAGTAAACTGCTCATTTGTCGCTCTAGTTCACGCCCAGATCAGCAATTTTTGATAGATTCTGTTTCATAAAATGACCTGACAATGTCACGATTTTCGCGCATTAAAGCGCGATAATGTACCCAGGATAGTTTGCTGTTAAATTCTCCACGCGCCGCGTGGAGAATTGGGGTGGTGGAATAAGTGATGTAGAATTTTCTAATTCGCCTTTAGTATAGTTGTCAATTTTTGTTGTGCAATACCGTAAAAATCACGGTATTGCGCGTTTCTAAATTCAACGTCATAATGAATGTAGGGCGGGGCAGGGAGGCTGCTTTGTTTTTAACACTTCAGCTATATACTCAATATGTTTTTTAGATTGATTTTGACTTTCTGTGTCTCGATGCTTCTTGGCGGTTGTGCTTCGCAGCGCGCCTTGCAAGCGGAAATCAACAAAACACCGCAAAATGCCTTGGTTTTTGCGGATAAAGTGAAAGCAGAGCAAATTTCATATCCATCCAAACAAAAATATTTAGCGAGATTTTTTGCGCCTTGGCAATCTGGCAAAACTTTGGCTAAGCAAGAATCTTTTAGGCAGGAAATAGAAGAAGTTATTAATGCCTATCAAAAAAATCCCGGTTGGGACGCCAATCAAAATTTGCATACAACAAAATGGGCTAAAGAATTAAGTTCTAATATAGATCTTTTGCATTTTCCTAATTTGCGAAAATGTGCGATTTTAGTGCGAAATAGCGCCTTACGCTCTTTGCCCACTAATTCCCCATCTTTTTCTTCTTGGAATATACCAGGTCAAGGCTATCCGTTCGATAATCTTCAAATGATGTTCTTAAGTGCTAATACGCCGCTTTATGCATTGCATTCTACGTTAGATGGTCGTTGGGTTTTCGTTGTTACGCCTTATCAATGTGCGGGTTGGGTGGAAAATTTAGATTTAGCTTATGTTGATGCGGATTTTATAAAAAAATGGCGAAATAAAAATTTTTTGGTAGCTATAGAAGACGATAAGCCAATTTTTACTCGGGAACAGATTGGATCAAAAGCTCAGCGTTATTACAGCAGTACTAGAATTGGTGAGCTTTTCCATCGCACTGGTTTTCAGGGGGGATTTTCTTTAATTACTGTTGCTGTGCGTGATAATTTTGGCAAAGCACAAGCGTTGTCTGCTGTAGTAGATAAAAAATATGTACAGCCTTGGCCAATTAAAGCTACTGCTAAAAATATAGCCAAAGTGGCAAATAATTTTTTGGGGAATGCATACGGTTGGGGCGATTTGTATGGTTATCGCGATTGTTCGCAGACTATGCTTGATCTTTTTCTGCCTTTTGGAATTTGGCTGCCACGTAATTCTGGAGATCAGGTCGATCAGGGCAACTATACAGATTTAAGCGATTATTCTAATGAAAATAAGGAAAAAATGATCATTTGGCATGGTAAGCCGTTTTTTACTTTGCTTTGGATGCCGGGTCACATTATGCTTTATGTCGGTAATAAAAATGGTGAGGTTTATGCTTTGCACTCTCCTTGGGGATTGCATACAATAAATTATTTAGGTGGTAATCCCGGCCGAGTTGTTATCGGTAAAGCAGTAATTACGCCGCTTAGCATTGGAGACAATTTCGCCAACGTGCCGGCTACTTACATCGATGCTGTTATGGGAATGGCTATTTTGCAGCACTAAAGTATAGTAAATAAAAACATTAACATATAGTTGATAAAAGCATTAAAATATAGTAAATTATACAGGATGGATACTCCACAACATATTGCTGCCGCTTTGGAACGTGTGAAAAAAAGAACCGCGAAAAGAGCAGCAGACATACTACAGTCTAAAGAAATTGGTCGAGCGGATAGAGAGCTGCTCATTAAAACGAACTGGCTTCAGGAAATTATGCGAGGTTGGTACATGCTGGTTCGACCAGATCTTGGGGCTGATGACGCAGTGGCTTGGTACGCCAATTTTTGGAGCTTTTTACAAATTTATTTAAAAGAGCGTTTTGGTGATAAATACTGTCTTTCGGCAGAATCTTCTCTAGATTTGTACGTTTCCAATTCTATTATTCCTAAACAAGTTATAGTCGTGGTTCCTCAAGGTGGAAGTGCTGTTTATATTTTGCCACATGATACGTCTCTATTGGTTTACGCTGATTCAGCTGGTTTCCCACAAGAAAGAGAAGTGTTGTCAGGGTTGCAAGTTTTGCCGGTTGCTGTTGCTTTGTGCAAGGTCACAAATGCTTATTTTCGTAATAAGCCAGGAGACGCCGAAGTTGCTTTGCGTTTACCTAAGAATCCGGCTGAGCTAAGTAAAACTATTTTAAAATATGGTTATAAAAGTGCGGCCAACCGCTTGGTTGGTGCATATGAATTCTTAGGTATGCGGGATTTTAGCTCGGCAATACAAGGTGACCTGGAAGCCTTAGGATTTGTTGTGAGATCAGAAAATCCTCTTTGCCAGAAAAAGCCTTTATTGGGGAATACGCGAATACGTTCGCCTTATGCAGCGCGAATTGAGGTTTTATGGGAGGAATCAAGGGAAGATGTTTTGAAGGTTTTTCCTAGGGATCCCGGTCTACCAAAAAATGCTGCCAACTATTTGCAACATGTTAATGATGTGTATAAAGAAGATTCTTACAATTCTTTGTCTATTGAAGGCTATCAAGTTACTCCAGAACTAATTGAGCGGGTAAGAAGCAAAAATTGGAACCCAGATTTGTTGGGAGGAGATAAAGACATAAGAAATGCCTTGGCAGCGCGTGGTTACTACGAGGCTTTTCAGGGAGTTAAGCAAACAGTAAGTGAAATTTTAAAAGGAGGTGAAGCTGGAGTGATTTTAGAAAAAGATTTACCAGGTTGGTATAGAAAGTTATTTTTACCCAGTGTACATGCAGGCATCATTGAAGCTGAACACTTGATGGGATACCGGAATGATAGAGTTTATATACGCGGGTCGAGACACGTTCCGCCACCCAAGGAGGCTATTACAGATGCTATGGACGCATTATTTAATTGCATAAAGAAAGAATCTTCAGCAGCAGTAAGAGCTATTTTAGGACATTACCTGTTGGTATTTATTCACCCTTACATGGATGGAAACGGTCGAATGGCGCGTTTTTTAATGAATGCAATGTTGGCTTCCGGCGGTTATTCTTGGACAATTATCAGTTTAAAAAGGCGTGCAGAATACATGCAAGCTTTGAAAATAGCGGATGAAAACAAAGATTTGAGTAAATTAGCAAAATTTATTAGGAGCTCGATGCAATGCAAACAAACAACCAAAAAAACGCACCAGTCATAACAATCGATGGACCAAGCGGTTCTGGCAAGGGAACAATAAGCTGTTTGTTGGCACAAAAATTAGGCTGGAATTTTTTGGATAGCGGCGTTTTATACCGCGCTTTGGCTTACGCTTTTGTTGCTTCCCCCGAGTATTTACCGAGTAAAGAAGAAAACATTGCTGAGTTAATTTCACAGTTGCGTGTGGAGTGCTCTTGTGAGAAAGGCAAGGTAGAAGCTTGTACTCGAGTGTTTTTGCGCGGTGAAGAAGTAACGCTACTTTTGCGCGGAGAAGAGTGTGGAATCATGGCGTCAAAGATAGCGGCAGAGCCAAAAATACGTGCAGCGCTTTTGGAATGGCAAAGGGAATTTGCTAAAGAGCCAGGTTTAATTGCTGATGGTAGAGACATGGGGACTGTGGTTTTTCCAAATGCCGAACTTAAAATTTTCCTTTGGGCCTCGGCGGAGATTCGCGCCGAAAGGCGGTACAAACAGTTGAAAGAGCTTGGAATTAGTGTTAGTCTCAGCAAGATTTTGGAGGACTTAGTGGCCCGCGATGAACGAGATAGTAAGCGTTCATTGGCGCCACTTTTGCCTGCGTCTGATGCGATTTTCATTGATGCTACCAAGTTAAGCATCGAAGAAGTTTTGCAAAAGATTATGGATGAGGCAACAAAGAAGCAAATTTATCGCATGTGAATTACGAGATTGCAACTTTAAAATGCAACTCTTTGATTTATAAAGAAAACGCGTAGACATGTTTTCGAAAAATTATAAATTATGAATTATGAATGATGAATTTTTAATGAATTCATTTTTCTTTGTAATCCGGGGATAGATTTGCATTTAGGGGGAAAATGCTTTGGTATTTTTCCATTTTTTTAACCAATCCTGTGCTGCTTGGAGCATGGTATAAATTTTGAAGTTTGATAATTCTTTATGACTGAACATCTTATTAATGAAAATTTTGCTACTCTCTTGGAAGAAATTTTAGCCGAAACGGATTTTAAACCAGGAACCTTGTTAAAAGCCAAAGTAGTGGCGGTTACACCAGAATGTGTGGTCGTTAGTGCTGGCTTAAAATCAGAGGCTCGCATTCCCCGCCACGAATTTTTGGATAATAACGGAGAAATTTCCGTCAACGTTGACGATGAAGTGGATGTGGTTTTAGAAATGCTGGAAAACGGCGCAGGAGAAACGCGTCTATCTCGTGAAAAAGCTAGACGTATTGAAGCTTTGGCAGATATTAAAGTTGCGTTTGAAGAGGAAAGAGATGTTACTGGTGTGATCACTGAACGCGTACGCGGTGGCTTTACCGTTGATGTTAATAAAGTTAAGGCATTCTTGCCCGGTTCTCTGTTAGACGTTAAACCCATATTTGACACTTCTTCTTTAGAAGGCAGGGAGCTTAAATTTAGAATTATCAAAGTTGATGAAAAGAACAACAATATTGTCGTTTCGCGCCGCGCCGTGCTTTTGTCCGAAAACGATACCGGCCGCAAAGCGCTTTTAGATGCGTTGCATGAGGGTGATACAGTAACTGGTGTGGTAAAAAATCTTACTGATTATGGCGCATTCGTTGATTTGGGCGGCTTAGATGGTCTCTTACATATCACAGACATTTCTTGGCGCCGCATCCGTCATCCAAGCGAAATTTTGAAAGTTAATGAAGAAATTCAGGTTAAAATTTTAAAATTCGACCGCGACAAAAATCGCGTATCTTTAGGCTATAAACAGCTCGCAGATGATCCTTGGAAAGATATTGGCAGACGCTATCCAAGCGGGGCTCGCGTATTTGGTAAAGTTACCAATTTGGCCGATTATGGCTGTTTTGTTGAGATAGAGCCTGGTATCGAAGGTCTCGTTCACGTTTCTGAAATGGATTGGACCAATAAGAATATATTCCCAGCCAAGGTTGTTTCAATTGGTCAAGAAGTTGAAGTAATGATTTTGGAAATCGATCCAGAAAGACGTCGTATTTCTTTAGGTATGAAGCAATGTAAACCCAATCCATGGCGCGAGTTTTCTTCTAACCATCAAAAAGGCGAGAAGATTATTGGGACCATTAAATCAGTCACTGATTTTGGACTTTTTGTTGGCTTAGAAGGTGAGATAGATGGTTTGGTTCACCTTTCTGATTTGTCGTGGACTGATCAAGGCGAAAAAGCGATACGCAATTTCAAAAAAGGCCAAGAAATCGAAGTTGTGATTTTAAATATCGACACCGATCGCGAGCGCATTTCATTGGGTTTGAAGCAACTAGAACGTGATATTTACACAGATTACTTAGAAGCTCATCCGAAAGGCAGCGTAATTACTGGTAAAGTAACCGCAGTTGATGCCAAAGAAGCTACAATTGATCTTGGTGAAGGCATCGAAGGTAAAATCCGTTCAGGCGATGTAAGTCGTGAAAGAGTGCAAGATGCAACTCAATACTTGAGCGTTGGTGATGAAATCGAGGCAAAAGTTTTGGGTATGGATAGAAAAACTCGCCATATCAACTTGTCGATTAAAGAACTGCAAGTCGAGGCCTTTGGCGAAGCTCCAGTAAACACTCAGCTTGGCGACTTATTGAAAGAACAAATTGAGGATCAAGACGCGGAGTAGGAAAATTACGAATTATGAATGATGAATTATGAAACTAGAGACAGGTTTCAAACCTGTCTCTACACGGATTGAACAAGGGATAGGAGGCAAAAATGCGTGTTTTTTCTTTTATCGTTTTTTTACTACTTTTTATTTTAGGGCTAACTTTTGCCTTTCTAAATCACAATCCAGTTGCTTTTAATTATTATTTTGCAACTAAGCAAATTTCCTTGTCTTTGCTTTTGATTCTCGCGGTTGGGGTTGGGATTCTTTTGGGGTTTCTTTTCACAGCTTTTTATTGGATTAGGTTAAAAGCCGAAAATTATCGCCTAAAAGCGCGTTTACGAGATTCCGAACAAGAAGTTTCCAATCTGCGTTCTTTGCCAATTAAAGGGCCATAGGCTACTTGTGTTTAAGATATTTTTTCTGCTTCTTCCTGTTGCTGCCGCCAGCGGTTGGTTTGCGGGTTTTAGGCAGCAACATAATGAAAAAATAGGCGAAAAAAAGAAGCAGCCGCGCATTCCGGCCGATTATCTCATCGGTTTAAATTATCTCATCGACGATAACCACGACAAGGCCATCGACGTGTTCATTAAAATGCTTGACGTTAATGACGACACAGTCGAGACACATTTAGCTCTAGGCAGCCTTTTTCGTAAGCGTGGTGAAGTTGATCGCGCTATTCGTATTCATCAAAATATTATTGCGCGTCCCAATTTGAAAGCAGAAGAGCGTCTTCGAGCTCTCTCCGAGCTTGGGCAAGATTATCTTAGGGCGGGATTTTTAGATCGTGCCGAAAGCATATTTTTGGAGATGACCACCAGTAGTTCTGATCAAAATTTAAGCTACAACTATCTTTTAAGCATTTATCAACTGCAAAAAGATTGGCAAAATGCTATTAAAATCGCCAAAAAAATGGATGGTAAAGAGAATAATTTTAAGCACGATATTGCGCATTACTATTGCGAACTGGCAGAAGAAGCTTGGCAGAAAGATTTACCCATTGAAGCGGAATGGTATTTGAAAAAAGCTTTGTCGCACGATAAAAACTGCGTACGCGCTAGTATTCTTTATGGCGATGATGCGATGCGTAAGGGGGATTATCAAAAAGCTCTGAGTTTTTACACCAAAGTTGAAGAACAAGATCCTGATGCCTTGGTGTTAGTTTTAGCTTCGTTGGTTAAGTGTTATGAGAGATTAGGTAAGGAAGAAGAATTAGTCGATTATCTTAAGAAGTGCCTGAAAAGTGGCGTCCAGACGGCGCTTATCTTAACTTTAGCGGAAAAAATTAAAAAACTTCATGGCAACGAAGCTGCGTGCTCTTTTCTTCAGGAGCAAATTCCGCATTGCCTTTCTTGGACTAGCGCGCATTATCTTTTGCGTTTTTACCTCGCCGATAGTCACAGCGATGTGCAAAAAAAATTGGCCTTTTTGGAAAAGTTGTTTGCAGAACTTTTAGAGAAAGAGCCAAACTACCGTTGTATTCACTGCGGTTTTGCTGGCAAAATGTTCTATTGGCAGTGCCCCAGTTGTCGCGCCTGGGGAAGCTTGCAGGCGGAAGATCGTAGGCAGAATAATTAATTTTTTTACTGTGCCAATAACCAATACCAAATAGGCAAAACTTCAATTAGGCAATTATCTATTTGAATAGTATCTTTCTCATCTTCTGTAAGTATCAAGCCATTTTTTAGCTTTAGCGCTTGCATTGCCTCTAAAAGACCGTCTATTTCACGTTTATTGGTTTCTGGTGAGCTGATATTTTGGCTGACTTGAATGGCTGCGGTTACTTTATTTTTTTGCCTCGCCAGAAAGTCGCATTCTTTATCTCCTTGATAATAAAAGATATTTTTAGAGGTATTGCTGCGTCGTAGTTCTAGATAAACTATATTTTCTAAAATTCGGCCAATATTTTCCATAAAACCAAACCTGATGGTTTGCAAAAGTCCATGATCAATTGCGTAGATTTTTTGCGCGGAACGCATTTGTTCGCGTAATTTAAAATTATATTTTTTAACAGGGAAGAGCAGTTCTGCTTCTTCGGCATAGTTTAAAAAATTAGAAAGGGTACTTTTGCTAAAGGAATAGCCAATTTCTTGTAGTTTTACAGCGGTTTTGGAAATAGAAAATTTGCAGGCGGTTTGGTCGATTAGAAGTGCTAGATAGTCTTCTAAAAGCTTAATATTAGTGACGCTATGCCGTTCAACAATGTCACGATAGAACATGACTTCGTAATATTCTTTAAGGAGTTCTTCTGGTTTGGGGGAGGCGAGAGTTGCAGGGAATCCGCCATTTTGTACGTAGTTATTGAAAAGTTTTTTGATTTGAAAGCGATCTTGGCTATACAAAATATTTTTTGGATCGAAAGTAATGTTATTGGCGTTAACATATTCAGCGAAACTTAAAGGAAATATGTTAAAAGATATGGTTCTGCCACGCAGTTCCGTAGCGATTTCATGACTAAGAAGTTTTGCGGAAGAACCAGTGATTATTAATTTAATATTTTTGTAGCGCTCGTTAATGCGTCTGGCCCACTTCGACCAATTTTCGATGTTGTGTATTTCATCCACAAAAAGATACACTTTCTTTTGCATATCGACATTGAACATTTCTCGATAAATATCCAACAGCAATGTAAGTTCATCGCCATTTAATGGGTAAAGTCTTTCATCTTCAAAGTTGATATAGAGAATGTTATGTGGGGGGATATCAGTATTTTTTCTAAGTTCTTTGATGATTTGATAGCAAAGATGGGTTTTTCCAGCTCTGCGTGCGCCAATGATAGATAAAATCTCATCGTGGTCCAGATAGGACATGTCAAACTTTCGCGTGTAAGTGGTGGGCAAATCATATTCCCACCATTCTTGTAGAATTAGTTTTAACTTTTCTTTGGTATTCATTTGTATTCTCAATAGTACAAAATATTGCATTATTGTACGATACAGAGTACAAAAAAGCAATATTTTGTATTATCTTGGAGACCGTATCGCTGTTTAGATTCCGCGATCAAGTCGCGGGATGACAAAATAGACAAGTCGCTGATATGCCTTATCGAGCATAATCTAGAATTTCACTATAGAGCATCTTTAGGGTACTGCTTATAACAGGGTTCAGTATGAAGAATGTATTGCCTGATTTTTCAACGTAGTCCCGTTTTTCTAGAACTCTTAAGTTGTAATTTCAGCTTAAATCATTTTAACTTAAAAAGGTTTAACTTAAATAGATTTAACTTAAAAGCGTTTAAGTTAACATGAATATTTGTAAAGCCATTAGCATTCTAGCATTAGAAATGGCCACAGAAATCGAGGTTAAAGCGCGTTATAGATATTCCGCAAATTTTGCGGAGAATAACCTGTCTAATCTCCGCAACTTAAGTGCAGTTTATAGCTTGTGCTGCGTCCACCGCTAGGTTCTTGGGTCATTACGCCATATTCTATAAGATTTTTTATGTCTCTTAAGGCTGTATCTTGAGAAGATTTAGTTAACTTAGAATATTTACTAGTAGTTAGTTTGCCTTGGAAATCACCCAATAACAGATTTACTATTTTACGTTGTCGCTCGTTGATAGGATGAAAGTGGAGTTTTTTCCAAATTTTTGTTTTATAGAGAACTTTTTCTAGCATGCTATCAGCGTTTTCTATGGCGTTATTAAGACAGGAAAGAAACCATTCTAGCCAGAGGGTAATATCAGTGTTTCCTCTTTGACAGGATTCGAGTATTTTATAATAATTTTTACGTTCTTTTTCTATGCTAGACGACATGCTGTAAAAGCGTTCTGGAATATTATCAGCCCTAGCTAAACACATATCAGAAATAGCTCTGGCAATGCGCCCATTGCCGTCTTCGAAAGGGTGTATTGTTATGAACCAAATTCTCGCTCCCTAGCAGCTTGCTGATTCAATTTTCCAAATTAACTCAGCCTGAAAAATATTTCGCTTCGCAACGTACCCCTTAATAGTATCTTAAGCTTCGGGTGTTACAATCAGTCTTTATGTGCTAGAATGCGCACTTTTATTTTTGATATGTTTTTGAGAAGAGTTTAAAAGGATGCCAGGTACTACCAAACCAGCAGTTACGTTGAGCACGTCTCCAGGATCAACTGAAGGCGGTGATGAACGCGCGCCACTGTTGCCGCGCACAAAAGCTCCAGGTACAGAGTTAGGTTCATCGCCTGGGAGCGCAGGCTCAAGCCCGGGATCAGATCCATCGCTTTTGTTCTCAGTAAGCACGCCATCAACAACTCCGCCGGCAGCAGCTTCGCCAACGTCTGCTTCGTCGGCATCGGTGCCGCCCCTTTCTTCAATTCTTAGTGAATCCTCAGTACCTAAAGGTGCGGGTGCACCAGCTAGTTCTTCTTTTCCGCCTGCAGTTACTCCTGGTTCTAGTTCTGGTGTTTCAACTCCGTCAAAGCTTCGCCTTGTATTGAAAGAGTTTTTTGATTTTTGGTTTAAATATCAAGAATTAGCAGGTACCTATTGTGGGTATTTGAAACAAACAGATCCACGTGAGAGCCCTAAGTTTAAAAGTTTGCGGACGCAATTTAAGGCTTTTTTCGAACGGATGCATGAAGGGCAACAGTCCTTACAACTAAATTCACTTTCAGAAGCACCAGAAGAAGTTTTGATATCTTCGATCGCTGAATGCTTCAAGAATAAGGAAGCGTTACAAACAGTTATGGATAACGCAGCGGGGTGTGCAGCGTTAAGCTGGCAGCTACAGGCTCAAGTTTTGCAAGAAAAGGATATTACAATACAGTTTAACAGTCTTTTTTCGAACACTATGTGGTCTTACAAAAATATGATAGACCAAACTGCTCCTTTTTCAATGCAATTGATTACGCGCTTGGAAATGCTTTTAAGCCGGATTGCGACAGAAGCTGAAAGGGCAAATATTGATGCAAGGATTTTGAACCCGTTGCAAGGTGTTTGTGAGGGGATAAAACGTCTAAATGCTCAAGGAAATGAGGCGTCAAACAAGAATAAGCTAGATGGAGTTAGAGAATCACTCATTTTGCCCGAGGGTTTAAAAACGTGGCTATTAGGAACAGATGCCGGCAGAACTAGAACTCGAGCAGAGGAGATGAAGTATTGTCAGTTGTGGTTTTTATTGCATCAAGCTCATGCATTTACTGATCAGACCAGCAAAGAAATTTTAGCTGAGTCAGCTGGATGGTCTGCTTGTTTTGCAGACGAAAAGGAATGTCGACAATTAAAGGAAAGAGTTTACTGGGGGAGTATCGTAAGTAGTACACTGAGAGATAGAATATCTAGAGAGTTTCCATCTGCCCCAGAGGTTAATGGCAAAGGTTTTATGCGTACTACGTTAGACGCCATTAATCAATTAAATGGAGCTAATACAGAAGCGGAAGTTAAAACATGTCTTAGATATTTTAAAGGTTGGGAGAATTTGGTAAAAGATGCAGATTTAGTAAAAAAGATTAAGGACGAAAACATAGCTTCAGTAGGACAGGATTGGGTTGATTTACCCCCAGGTAGGGGTATTGGTTCAGCCAGTGGGACAACGACAGCAACGCCAGGGTCTGCTGCTATCACTGCAGATATTACAGCGCCAGATCCGTTAGGAGAAGCACAGCGTAACTTACTTAATAAACTTATAGGAATTATCGAAGAAATTAGCGCATATCAAATTATTTTGAGGCAGTTAGGTATTTCAACATATTATATTATCAGCTCACCTGATTTAACTGAAGCCCAAAGGAGTCACTTACTAGCTATAAGAGAGTGGATTTTGGTTCTTGTTGATAGCTTTAAGAAACTTCATACACCAAATTTTTGGATTTATGAGAAGGTTGCACAAATAAAAAACATGGATCTAGAAAAAGCTGATCAAGCTGTGTGTAGGGAAATTGAAACATTTTTGAATCCTGAAAATCTAGAGTTTTTGTTTAATTGCCATAGATATTTTGCGGGGATATATCAGGATTTACTACATGTTTCCTTGACCCCCGGTGCCTTGATTCCCGATGTTTTGAGGGACACTCATCTTGCTCTTGGAGGGCGTGAAGGGGGAGAGTTCCCATCTCTTACTTCGTTGATAACGCGATTTTTTTCTACGGCAACTAATCTAGATATTTTGTTTTCCGATGCACTTAATGAGTTAGGAAAAGTGCCACCTGCGGCTGGTTCTGCATCGACTTCCGCAGCAAAGAAGCCATTGAGGATTGTTTTGGAAGAAAGACACCAGGTAGTTAAAAAATGGTCCCAAAGATTCTACGACGATTTTGATAAATATCTTTCCGCTTTTCGTCGAGATGTTATAGATAGATCTTTCCCAAAAGGCCCTTTTGCTAATTGGCTCAAAGAGAGAGCAGCATGTTTTGGGGCGGAAGAGTGGGAGAAGATATTATCGCATGGTACTAAGATTCAAGAAAAACTTAGTGATTCGGGTAGAGGGGCTACGTCAGGTTTATCTGCGGCTAATATTGTAAAAATGTTTAGTAGTTTTGAGATTTACATTACTGAATCTGCTGCTACAAGACTCAAGCATTTTTATTTTTTAGAACAAATTAAAGATGTAGAAATTAGAGAAGGTTTGACAATAGGTCAATATCTTGCTGAACATCCTGGCATAACAATTAAATCTACTCAAAAGGGAAGCACGCAAGAGCTTATAGCAAAAGTTTTGGATCCGAATAGACGCGAAACCTTAGAAACATTATTACCACAACTCGGTTTACCAACCCCCTCCAAGATGGTGCCTGCCACGCCGCTTTCTGCTATCGAAACCAAACCCGTGACCAGTGTATTAAAAAGACGTGAGCAAGCAATGTTGAGTGCCTTGGAAAGGCACAATTTTCAGGAAATTTGTAACGGTCAAAAGCAAGATTGGAATGACTTTTTTACTCAATTTGTTGATACACTTAATGCTAAACCTACGGCGGATTTGGAAAAATTTTTGTCTATGGTCCACGAAGCGGTTTTAGATCGTAAATCTGTTAAATTGACTGATGTTGCTGAATGGGGCACGGTAAGAGTTTATCCAAAGCGAGAGCGTGGTCAAGAAAACGCTGATGACTATGTGGACGCTTTTG